>NZ_JBXAQQ010000002.1:0-436537 GCF_058807395.1 Hylemonella sp. GW821-FHT12C09
AGACTTCCTCAGCCCGGTCCAGTTTGAAGAAGGCTTAAAGGGCTAAGCAAACCGTCCGGGGAATCGGGGGAAGCCCAGACCTCATACTTAAATTCAAGGACGCGATTTACCTTGCTGCTTATAAACTGCTGGAACACAGCATCATCGTGGAAATCTCCCGGCTCAATACCAAGCAAGTCCGGGGGATGGGGCTTGTTTTCCTTGAAGCCAATCAAGATGTAGGCCGGGCCATCTCGCCACGCATTGGCCATGGCAAGAAGGTCCTTCAGGAGCTCAGATTTTTTCTCTTTAAAGAGTTCCGCAAGCTCAGCCTTGGTTCGTCCTGAGTACTTGACCTCGTCCAATTTCGAGATGACGTACTGTTCGGCCTTGAAGTCGACAGACGTGTCTTCGGATCTATACAAGAGACCTTGGATCAGGGAGTCATTCATTGCAGATGACTTTGTCATATATGTCTCTCCTCCTGTTGCTATCTATGTTCCCGCTTTTGGAACTATCCCACTAGTGGGACGGTCGGGCTGTAGCTTGAGAATCACCAGTGTAAAGCATGTTTTCCAGAGGTGAATCACCCGATGTGCGCAGGGTGCAGTCAGAGCATTCTTCGGGGCCGTAGCGATGTTGCTGCGAGAACCCGAAAGACAAACAACATGCCCTCATGGCCCGTCCTCATGCCCCAAATTGCTGCCCGTCTCGATGCTTTGGCGGTATTTCTTGCCGGAGTCTTGCCAATTGCCGATGCGGGAGTCTTCTACGAACCAAAGCGATCCTGGCGGCTGGATGCGTGGAAAGAAGGGCGTTCTCTCATGCTTGAGGTGGGGAGCTGGACATTTGAGGTGGACTTGAAGTGACCTCGATGTTTACCCGACTGTGCGTGGCTTCAACAACAAGGGAAGTGCGATGAGCAAACTGTACGCGGCTGAGGTAGAGGATGCTGTGACCTATTTCCATGAGCATTGGGAAGAGCGAAAAGCTCCATCCGATAGTGCTCTGGGACGAGCACGCAGACTCGTGAACCTCGCGGGCCGATTGACTACGCCGCCGAGTGAAGACGTCCAGCGCCAGCTAGACGAGCTTCATGGCTATTTGACCTGGGGGCGGTTGATGCTTGCCGCAGCTTTTCTCGATCCGCGAATACTGGCATTAGAGAGAAGAGAAAGGCGGTCTAATCTTGACCGGAGGGAGTGAAAATGAATGACCGCGATATATGACGCCTACAAGCCGCTTCGGAACTACCTGCGGCAGTGCTCGCTGGAGACCACACTGGCCGACGTATGGCAACTGTCCCAGCATATTGAGGATCCCGCTGCAACGTCAGCTCCCGTGCTGGCGGGCACGCGACCGTATTCGCTTAAGGGGCAACTACTCCCTTGGGAGTTGCCAACAATCGCACGCGAGGTCTTGCTGCACGCCCAGCAACGCGGGGGCGCAAAGCGGCTCAATTCTCTGGCCGCTATCGGGACAGTCGTCAACAGTATGCGGAATACCGGTAATGAGGGTAGCAAGCTCCGACGTAATGGGCCGGACCATGTCTTCAACGAGCTGCTGCGTATCGCACACCAGCAGTTCCCTTGGCAACAGGGGAACATCTACCGGTCGTTGCTTCGACATCTCAAGACCTTCGGTTCTCCAAGTGTGGCCCCCATGCTTGAGAAGCATACTGGCCTGACCGTGAGGGAGTTCTTCTTTCTTGGATTTTCGCTCGGGGGGCACCTACTGCACCGCTTCGACATCAACAGCGCTCAGGACTACAGTTATTTTGGCATCACGGAGGCGAAGGCAGCTACGTTCTTCTCAAGGTTGTCGATGAGCATTGACGACCTGAAGTCATTGCTCGCAGAACAGGCTGTAGATGCAACATGGGACTATGCATGGAATCCGCTAGAAGCAACGCCATTGGTGGTACTAGACCCAAAGCATCCGAATCGCATGCATTGCCCAGTTCCTGAGCTTCTACTGCGCAGGTTCAGCACAGGCCTTTACTACGACTTGGTCAAGGTACAAGGCTTTGGAAACGCCTTTGGCGCTGCGTTCGAGGCCTACGTTGGCGAGGTGTTGGCAGTGGCATACAAAGATTGGCCTGCCACGGTCCTGCAGGAGACCCCGTATCCTGTAGGAGGGGATACTCATCACGGGCCTGATTGGATCGCGTGCGATGCCAGTGGAAACCTTGTCATCGAATGCAAAACAAAGCGTTTGACACAGGCGGCACGGGAGAGCGGAGACGTCGCACTGCGTGCAGATGTCGACAAAATAGCGGAGGCCGTCGTCCAGAACTACAAAAACATCCGGGAAGCCCAACATGGCCTGTCGTCATGGAAGCCGAATGGCAATCCAATAATCCCGCTGGTGATTACGTTCGAAGATTGGTTCTTTATTGGGCCGCTACTACATAACCTGCTCGCGCAAAGCGTGCACAGCCAGTTGTCAGACGCTGGCCTAGATGCCCGAATGGTGGAAACCATGCCCTATGCCGTGATGTCTTGCCGCGAATTCGAACTGTGCATTGGTGGAGTGAGGGATGTAGGCATTGCGAAGTTCTTCCAAGGCAAGCGTGAAGGGGAATACCTGCAGTGGATGTGGCCGGATTACCTGCGCCAAGAGTACAAGGGCCTGGAACCCATCAATTTTCAGAAGGCGTTTGTGGCTGATTGGCGCAAGGTCATGCCAGAGGCTGTGATACCGAAGAGCTGGGCCGTTGACGTGCCAAGCGAATGACGAGATAGCTCGGGGCCACGCGCTTGTACATCGCGCATAGTCGGGAAAAGTAATTAGCCAGATGTCCGCCGAGGTTTGGCAGCGTTTTTGCAGAAAAAATGTGAGCGGGTATCAGACAAGCTCAAATACCCAGTTTCCCCCGTGCCCCCTCGGTGTCGTGCACTCGCACTCCCCATTACTGGAGACGAGCGATAACCCGTTGGAGCTGCTGCAGGCTCCACAGTCCACCCCGTGCGCTCTTGATGCCTGCTGCGTTCATCGCCTCCACCATGGCCCGCTGCGTCAGCCCCTGTGCCTTGTACGCGGCCAGCGTGGGCTTGAGCTTGGCGGCAAACTCGGCTGCTGCGACTGACCGCGCCGTGTTGTGGGGCGTCAAGCTGGCCGGGTTACCGACAGGCTTGCCAGCCCGCTTCTTGGCTTGTAGTGCCTCGCTGATTCGCTGGCTGATCCTGCGGCCCTCGTGCTCGGCCATGGCTGAGTAGATGTGCAGCATGGTCCGGTCTGCTGAGGGAAAGTCGCAGCACTGGAACTGGACGCCGGTCTCCATCAGTCCCGACACGAAATGGACGTTACGGGCCAGTCGGTCTAGCTTGGCAATCAGCAGGGTCGCTTTCTTCTTCCTGGCAAGGCCTACCGCTGCCCGCAGGCCGGGGCGCTTCTCAAGCGCGTTGCTGCCCTTGCCAGTCTCGATGTCCTTGAAGGACTCGACTAGCTCCCGCTCGCCACCAGCAAGGTATTGCCTGACGGCCTCTTGTTGCGCCTCAAGGCCAAGCCCTGAGCGCCCCTGCTTGGCGGTGCTGACCCGGTAGTACGCCACGAACTTCTCGGACATCTCGTCTCCTGACAACCAACCTGTAGTGTAGTACGTATGTAGTCAATACGTCAATTGGGGCGCCAAAGCGCTACATATTTGATAGCGAATCTGGGTCATCAAATCACAATGTGAATCATGGGCTTAGCGCCAAAACGGGCCATTTTCGCGTCTGAACCCTGATCCTTGCTTAAACGCTTACCTTTGCTCTCACATATCGCCGATCTGGCCTCGCGCCCCCATCCCTCTCTATTTTTTCGATGTCGTGCCGGTTCGATTCCGGCCCCGGGAATCCATTCCATGTCCAGCCTAAAAATCACCCCTGCTCAGCCGCCCCGCAAGGCCTACCTAGTCCAGTGCAACCACGGTGGCCCCAGCCGGGTCCATCTCGACTTCAAGTCATCCCTCGGGGCCAAGTGGGCAGCCAGGTGGGTCCAGCTCCACGGCGGCCTCAAGACACCTCTGCCGGGTGTCATCCGCAGAGCCTTGGAGGTCTATGTGAAGCACCTCGAACAGCTACCGCTCGACAAGGCCTCTAGCGAGGTCCGTAGCGTGTCCTGGGCCTGCCACGGCGCCCACACCTCCCCAGGCGAACAGGACGCAGCCGAGGCCCGTCTAGGGACCTCCAGCGAGGTCCTGCCTCCCTTCGATGTTGTCTTGCTCGGTGCTCACCAAGTTGCCGCTAAGGCAGCCATGCAAAAGCACCTCGAACAGTTCAGCCATTTCCCCGAAAAGAAAGAACCCCGACCATGACAACCACTCGCGGCCCAGCCTCGCGGGCAACGCTCCACGAGCTGTGGCAGCGCCTCCTCACAGCGCTGCTCAGCAAGTCCAGCAAGGCCAAGCCCTCAGCAGAGATATTGACCCTGGCCCGTACCTTCCTGATTGACAACCACTACGTAGGGCCTGTGGACACCCCGAAAGTCCGCAAGCAGCTCGACAAGCTGCATGAGCTGTATCTCAAGGGGCTGGTAGCGGCCCTGTCAGCTGAAGGCCCTCACAGCTCGGCGCTGTTCGCCGAATCACGCATCTATATGGAACAGGTCAAGCGCCAGCAGCAAGTGCTGGAGGCTGCCAAGACCATGCAGGCCCTACCTGCCACCGCCCCATTCAAAACGCCACATTGATGTCATCCACCAAGCCCCCCAACGAGGTCGTTTCCTCGCTCTGGTTCAAGTACCACTCCACCCGGGAATCAACTCTCATGCAAGACGCCACCGCCCTGCAAATCGCCATGCGAAGCCTGCTCCGAGACCGCTACTGGCTCACCGACTGCACCCCCTTGGGGCCGGTTGCCGTCAAGAACATCCGTACCCGCATGGCCCTGCGAAACCCTCGGGATGTCATCACACAGGAAGAAGTAGACGAGCTGCTCACCCCTGAGTTTGGCTTCGAGAGGGCAACCACACCCGATGGCGAAATCATCGGCTGGTACATGCCGGAGCTGGTACAGCATCGCGATGTGATGCTAGATGCACGGGAGCAAGAGCGGGCCAAGAAGCGCGCCCAACGAGCAAAGCAGCTAGCCCCAGCGGGTACGCCTCAAGGCCCTGCTAAGGGCAGTGCAGCAGGCGGGGAGGACGACTTCTAAATTGTCCCCGTTCTGTCCCGAGGGACACCGGAAATGTCCCCCGGTTGTCCTGAAATGTCCTCGGCTTAGAGATAGAGGTAGATGTAGAGGAAGACATAGATAGAGAAGCACTTCTTCAAGGCCGCAGCTGACCGCATCTGAACAGATGACAACTGCTGGAGACCTTGAATCCGGCTTCGCCGATAGACCACGCTTCCTCATTGTTGATTTCCCTGGGTAGGTGTTCAACCTACGCACAGAACAACCCACGCAAGAGTCACCCCTTCAACAGCGCCTGCTGACCCTCTGCCCCAGAGGACAACAGCAGAACGGCTTGAAGAACCCCTCTAGGACACCGCAGAACCTCCGTTCCCGCCTGTCCTTCCCAGCTCCCTCCGGCCCCACAAGGGCCACCTCGCGCCCCGCCTCGGGGACACCCAGTAGCCAGCCACCACGAGTGGCTTTTGGTCGTCTGGTCTCCATTTCCTCCCAACCAATGAACTACGCCCATCAATATTTCCCCGGGCCACCGTGCCCCAAGACAGCAACTGAGGCCAAGGCCCGCAACTCCCTCCGGTACTGCAAAGCACAAGGATGCACCGAGCACCGTCACGGCCTCGACGCCTACTGCCCTGCTCATCAATCCGTCTACCGCAAGTACGGGAATCCACACGCACGCCCCATCAAGCCTGCGCAGTACGCCCGCTACCGCAAGGAGGTCGCTGCGGTCTTCGAGGCCAACCAGAGCCATCCTGGCTACGTGACGGCACTCGACTACCTGACCCGATGGATGCTCGGCGCTGCGGCCTCTGAGGACTCCTTCAAGGGTGCCCCTGAGGTTGCCCGGCTGGTCCGCCACGGGGTCAGCCCCCGGGATCTGCTCGTAGAGGTCTGCGCCTTTTGGTGCTTTCTTCAAGACAACCAACGGGCACTGCCTGACAAGCGATCAGAGGACTTCGGCCTATCTCGGGCTGTCATGCACCTAGCCCCGAGGCCGCGTCGGTACACCCGCGAGGCCGTCTCGAAGGGCACCACGGGATACCAGCTGCGCCCCAAGTTCTCGGCTCTGGATTCTCTCGGGACCTGGTTGCGGGCCTCCCTGTCTCACTTCCTCGTGAATGTCGCTGACGCGGTAGCCACCAAGGAGACCCGAGCGGCGGAGACTTTGGCGCAGCTACGAGCGCCCCTGGCAAGCCCTACGGCGGTCTACCTAAACGAGGCAGCAGCGAAGACCAAAGGCCAGACCTCTGCTCTTCCATTCACCACACAACAAACCCCATGACCGAATGTCAACCTACGTCCTAAACCAGATGGCCGCACAGGCCCTACATGGCCCCAAAGCAACCCTACGAGATGCAGCCATTGCGGCCGGTCTGACCCGTTACGCAGTGCCGCTGTGCGGCGGCGGCTTCACTGACCACCACCGCATCACGAGTAGTGGGCGCTGCGCCGAATGCTCTGCAGCTTCCAGAAAACGCCGAAAAGCGGGCAGCGCTGTCACCTTGCAGGAGCCTCCATCACCGGCTGTGATTGCAGCAAAGAAGGCAGCCAAGTCAGCAGCCCGCAAGGCCCGCAGGGAAGCCATGACACCGGTAGAGCGCAACGCCAAAAACAGAGCCGACCGAGCCCGCAAAGCCGCCAACAAGCGCAAAGGGCCTCGGACGATGGCCAGCTAAGACCACCACTCATTTACCAACCAACAAGAAAGCAAACACCATGACACATGACAACACATCCCAGATGACCATCAGCCAGCAAGGCAACATCACCCGCATGACCATCGGTCAGCCTGCAGCGGCCCCCACCGAGGTCCAGCACGAGGCAGCAAGAGTTCATCAAGGTCCCATTAGATTCAACATGGGCCATGGCGGGGTCACCCAGGGCGGGGTCACGAAGTACACGGTCGGGCAGGACCGCGATACCTCTTCGGTCGCAGCAACCCTCCAGCGTGTGAATGGGGCAGATACCGTCGAACTGATCCCGGGCAACACCGCCAGCCGTACCCACATCCGACAAGCCATCGCCGATGGTCTGATTGAGCCGGCTGGCCCGGGCCTGTGGCGTGACAAGCAAGCAGCAACCCGCAGCGAAGTCACCGCCAGCCCCGCAGCTGCAGCCTCCGAAATGGCCCCAAAAGAGTCCCCAGTGGACCTCGGGGCTGGTGTGTTCTCACCGGAGGAGGATGCGCTTTGGGCTGAGGACATTGAACCGCTACCGCAATACGCGTATGACGCTGCGGCATCCTCAGTAACCATTGCAGTCCTGTCTGGTGCGCAGAGCCTCGACAAAGCGGCAATGACCCTAGCCGAACTAGCGGCCATCTCGCCCGAGCTGGCGTCCGAGTATGTAGAACATGGCTACGACATGCACGAGCGAATCGTAGCGAGGGAAGTAGCCGGCATGGGCATTGATGAAGCGCAGAAGCCGGCCTTCTATGCGTGGCTGCGTGAAAGCAAGGGCCGAGCGCTTCAGGGCGCAATCCAGTCGCTGGCTGCTAGACGTGATGTCACGCCCTTCAAGACACTGGCTTTGGAGTTCAAGCGTCACCACTGAGCACCCCAGACACGCTCATCAACACAAGAGGCCCTTCGGGGCCTTTTTCTATTTCTAAGAACCAATTTCCATGAACCGTATTTCCACCGTGGCTGAACTCAGCTTCCCCGTAGTCCCGGCACTGACCTTCATCAGCCGTGACGTACCCCTGCCTGGCGCAGGGCTGGGCGATGTCGTAACGCTTGTCGAACCGTTCCAGCGGCCTGCTGGCATCTCCTACTTCGCCTACGTACCCATGGAGGGGACCGTGCGCGTCTGCTGCCGCAACAGCACGGTGCAACTCATTGGGGTTCCCTTGGGGTCCTTCGGAGTCATCATCGAGAAAGATGCGGCGTAACCCATGTGCTATCCCGCAGCAATTGCACTGGCCGCATCGATATACGCCACGATCCAGGCGCACAACATCCAACAGGACGCAGCCAATAAGCAGGGCGAGGCCATCAAGTTGACCCGTGATTTGGCCCGCATGGACGCAGAGAGGGCACAGCAGCAAGAGGCAGAGGCCGCAGCAGCTGAGACCAATGAGCACTCCATGCAGGCCTTCAAGGACATGGCTGCGTTCGACGCCATCGCTGGGGAGGCCGGTGGTGGGGTATCCATGCAGCGCGGCTCTGTTGCGCTGGGTGTGCAGAACGGCCAGAACATGGCAACCATTGCGAGTAACGCCCGTAGAACCCAGACCGAGATAGGCATGGGCGACCTGGCTGCGGGAACGAGGGCGCAACAGCAACTCGCTGCCATCCAGCGTCCGTCTTCCACGTTGACCGCCCTGACCATCGCTGGTCATGGCGTGGAATACATGAAGGCCAGGGCGAAGGAAAAGAACGGCACTGGGGAGCGCAAGGCAGACTGATTGGGGCGTCCCCCAAAAGTCGACCCATAGCCATCAACATGCAGACCACCAGCGGCCCTCAGGGCCGGCACTGGCGGAAAGCATGTCAGGCTTGCGCTCTAGGTGTTGTCAACAACAGGCGCAGTTGGAGCATTCAGCTTCACCGACGCAATGCCTGTTTCCCTGGCTGCAACCGAAGAGTAAGTCTCGCTAGTCCCTAGCGTCTCTCCGTTCCCTGCCACAAGTGTGAAATACGGCAACCCGTTGCTTGCCGTGAGTCGTCGATACTGGCTTTCAAATGGGGCATTGGTTTTCACCGCCGCAATTCCATTCACTGCACCTTGCTTGGCAGCGTATCGCTCACTGGTAAGAACAATTTCACCGTTCCCGCCCTTGAAGTTAAACATGTACTGCGTTTGGCTACGCTTGAGGTCAAAGTATGCTGGCATGATCAATTTTTCCGAGGTTTGTTAAGTAACATTTGCTTGGATAAAACAGCGGGCCACTCGGTTGACGGTGAAGCCAATCCGCATGGCCCCCTGTCACTACCGCTTGCTGTTCGGCGTCCTGCTCACGGGCACCCATGTGCTTCCGGGAGAAGACGTCGGAGGCAACGGCTTCTTATCAGGCACCGCCGCGAAGTTGTCGCGCATTCCCCCGCGCGGCCCAACCTCACGGAAGATGCCCCCACTGTTACCGGTACTGCTACCGGGCTTCTTACCTGCTGTCATAAAGTTTCCTTTCTTGAACAGCTACTACCAGCCCGGTACGTAAAACCCCGTAATTGCCATACCGTTACCGGATGGGTTACGCTCAACGTTGCTCAACGTGAGTTGGGGGCAGACCTCGCCGGGTAACGGTTGTCTGCCAGGGCCGCTGAGAGTTCGTACCTCTCAGCGGCCTTTTTCTTTGTGGGCAGCTGGCCCAAGGAAAACACTATATATGGGGTCAACTGCGATTACAAGCCACTACCGGTAGTGTAGCGCCACCAACACGGTGGACAAGTTAATTCCGCTCCCTGCACGAGCCTGTGGATAGTTTTGAAGCTATCCGTAGTCGGCTGGAAAAGACCAACAACCTGTCCACACCCCCCTGCCCCAGAAAAAGGGTCTACTTCTTGGTGCCGGCTGCGGGACACCACCTAAGGTTTTAGAGAGTCCCAGTACTCGTGGGAGTCGTCATTGCGAATTGATGGCGATGCCCCGGACAGCCCTGGTGACCCTATCCCTTCAGGTTTTTGGCCGCAAGCATGGCAAACATAGGGCGGTCTGTCCCATCCATACCACAGGCTTGGTTGCCACCGTGTTGCGCTACTCTTGTGTGGAAAGGAGTCGTGACTAGAATCGCCTCATTCGTGTGTCACATCCATGTAGCACCTGAATAGATAGCGACGGGCCTTCCCGCATGGTGAAGCGGCCAACCGGGTCAGGTGGGGAACCAAGCAGCCCTAACTGTGGAGCCAGTGCCGGGGTCGAGGTCCGTCACCTCATACATCTGCCAGTCCTTTGGTGCCTGGGCGCACAGGAGGTCTTGCACGGCAAGCCGGGCCGGCAGCCCCCTCGGATCAAGCGGCGACCAGGCCAGCGGCCTCGATGCCCGCGATGCAGATTTTTTCGTCCTCGTCCCCGGTACCACCGCTGGCGCCAGCCGCGCCAAGGATCTGGCCCTGCGCGTTCTTGATCAGCACCGCGCCCGGCTGGGGCAGGAACTGCCCCTGTGCCGTCGCCGCCAGGGTGACAAAGAAGTTGGGATTGTCCTTGGCGCGATGGGCGAGCACACGGCTGGAAACACCCATGCCCACGGCCCCCCAGGCCTTGCCTTTGGCGATGTCGAAGCGGAACATGCTTGCGCCGTCTTCACGCAGAAAGGTCACCAGATCACCCGCCCGGTCCAGCACGACGATGCCCATGGGCTGGTAGCCGGCGGTGCGTGCCGCCCTGGCGGCGGCCTGGGCGATGGTGAGGGCAGTGTCTAGGGTGAGTTCGGTCATGGCAGAGGCTCGGATGGATGAGATCGTTGGGAACCGGCAGGCGCCGGCGGACGGGGCCCACGTGCCGCACAGGACACGTGGGTACCGGGGAAGACACTAGAGTTTGCCACCTGTACCGAGCCACCAGACCGGCAGCCTGGTGCAGTCGGCGGCATCCAGCCCGCTCTGTGCCGCCTGGTCAAAGCTCTTGAGCGTGGCTTCGGTCAGCGGCAGCTTGCGCCCGAGCGACTGGGCCTGCGCGAGCATCGCACGCACGTCTTTGCGCATGGTGGCCACGTCCACGGTGACCGCCTCGTTTTTCTGACCGGCCAGCGCCTGCGCGATCATGGGGCCGCGCACCTTGAGCATATGGGGTCCGCCCGAGGACTCGGAGAACACCTCGATCACCCGCTGCGGATCCAGACCGAGTGGCTCGATCAGGGACAGCGCCTCACCCAGGGTCTGCCAATAGACCATCAGCGGCAGGTTGATCGCCAGCTTCATGGTGGCCCCGGCGCCATGCGGGCCGACATGCTCGATGCGGCGGCACAGCAGCTCCAGCACCGGACGCGCGCGCGCCAGATCGGCCGCCTCGCCGCCCACGAAACCCATGAGCTTGCCCTCCTTGGCCGGGCCCACGCTGCCGCTGACCGGGCACTCCAGATAGGCCGCATGCACGGTGCGCGCGCGCGCAGCCTGCTCTTGCTGCTTGGCGGGCTTGACGGTGCTCATCTCGATGAAGAGCTTGTCCCTGACCGGCCCGGACCACAAGCCCTGGGCCGAGAGGTAGACCTCGTCCAGGGCCTGCTCGTTGGTGAGCAGGCTGAGCACCACATCACACTGCCTGGCCAGTTCGGCGGGCGTGGCCGCCCAGGCGATGCCGCTGTCGAGCAGCGTCTGCGCGCGCGCCTTCGAGCGGTTCCAGACGGTGACCGGTTGGCCCAGGGTGTGCAGGCGCGAGGCGATCGCGCTGCCCATCTTGCCGGTTCCTGCGATGCCTATGCGCATGATGTGCTGCCCTTGTCGCGTTGCAGGCTAGTCAGCCTTGATGTTGTTGTCGGCCACCAGCTTGGCGTATTTGGCCGTCTCCGCAGCGAGGAAGGCCTTGAACTCGTCCTGGGTGCTGGCATGGGCCTCGACGCCCAGACCGGCGAACCGCTCCTTCAGATCGGGGTTGGCCATGATCCTGACCAGCGCCTGCTGGTAGCTGTCGACGATGGCCTTGGGCGTCCCGGCGGGCACGAAGACGCCCCACCAGTTGACGGCCACCAGGCCCGGCAGGCCGGCTTCGGCGAAGGTCGGGATCTCCGGGCTCATGGGCGAGCGCTTTTCGCTCGTGATGGCCAGCGCACGCAGGCGACCGGTGCGGATGTGCTGGATGACCGGCAAGGCGTCCGAGACCATCATCTGGATCTGGCCGGCGATCAGGTCGGTCACGGCCAGGCCGCCCCCCTTGTAAGGCACACCCACCATCTTGACGCCGGCCTGGCGCATGATGAGCTCACCACCCAGGTGCGCCATGCTGCCAGGGCCGCTGGTGCCGAAATTGATGGAGCCGGGTTGGGCACGCGCCGCCTTGAGCAGGTCGTCCAGGGTCTTGTAGGGCGAGGAAGCCGGCACGGCCAGGATGTTGGGACCGGTCGCCGTGAGCGCCACCGGAATGAAGTCCTTCTCCATGCTGTAGGGCACCTTGCTGATCAAGGGGTTCACCGCCGCCGGGCCCAGGTTGCCCACCACGAAGGTGTAGCCGTCGGCCGGCTGGCGCGCCGTGAACTCCATGCCGATGGAGCCGGCCGCGCCCGGCTTGCTTTCGATGATGACGGGCTGCCCCCAGTGCTCGCTGAGCTTCTGGCCCATGATGCGCGCCATCAGGTCGGAGCTGCCCCCCGGAGGATAGGTCACCACCAGCTTGACGGGCTTGTTGGGAAAACCTTGCGCCGCCACGATGGACGACAGGCCACTCAGGCCCAGGGCCAGCAACAGCAGGCTGGTTCTTTTCAGACTCGATCGCAACACCGACTTCATGTCATCTCCTTGGGTGGTTGGAAATTCAATTACTCGCCGCACTGGACATCGACTTTTCATTCTGCGTGCACACCATGAATGGCATCGAGGGTGTTAACCCTGTGGTCCCCGGGCCGGCCTGGCACGTCATGGGCCGGGGCTCAGGCCTTGATCTTCAGCAGCTTCATGGCGTTGAGCCCTTCGATCATGCGGCGCTCGCTGGCGGGCAGCCCCTTGACGCCGGCGATCAGGCCCAGCGGGTCTTCCTCGCCCATGTCGTAGGGATAGTCGGTGCCCAGCAGGACGTGGTCGGCGCCGTAACGGTCGATCAGGTTCTTCAACATGCGCGGGTCGAAGGTGATGGTGTCGAAATAGAACTTCTCCAGGTAGCTGGAGGGCTTGCGCTTGATCACCGTGCGCGTGTCGGGACGGGCCTTCCAGGCATGGTCCATGCGGGCCCAGTAATGGGCCAGGAAGCCGCCACCGTGCGCCGCAATGAACTTGATCTTGGGATGGCGCGCCACCACCCCGTCAAAGATCAGGTGGCTGACGGCCACCGTGGTCTCCAGCGGGTTGCCGATCACATTGTTGAAGTAGTGGTTGCGCAGCCGCTCGCCCTGGGTGTAGCCCAGCGGGTGCATGAAGATCACCGTGCCGAGCTCGTTGGCCTTGGCAAAGAACTTCTCCAGCCCCAGGCGCGGATCGGTCAGGTTCATGCCGTTGACGTTGGTGCAGATCTCCACCCCACGCAGGCCCAGGGTCTTGACGCAGTACTCGAGCTCGCGCACCGCCAGCTCGGCGTTCTGCAGCGGCACCGAGCCCAGGCCGACAAAGCGGTCGGGATGCCCGGCCACCAGTTCGGCGATGCCGTGGTTCACGTCGCGCGCCAGCTCGGCGCCCAGCTGGGGTTCGGTGAAATAGAAGTAGTGATAGGGCGCGGGGCAAACGGCCTGGATGTCCACCCCCATGCGGTCCATGTCCTGCAGCCGCTCCTCCACGCCCATCAGCTTGGGCGCACGGGTCTTCATCTGCAGCGCATTGGTCTGGTTGGTCAGATCGTTGGCGAAGATGACGGTGGGATCGTACTGCGCGGCATTGAGATGGGCTGTCTTCTTGTTGACCTCGGGGTTGAGGTAATGGCAGTGGATGTCCACCACCTTGGACTGGCCGCGGCGGTTCTTGACCACATGGGCCGTGGCGGCCTTGGCTTTCACGCCCGTCTTGCCCGCGGCCTTGGCAGGCGCAGTTCGTGCCTTGGGGGCCGGGCTGGCCTTCGCGGCACGGGAGCCCCCCGCCAATGAAAAGCCTTCGGCGTGGCCGTGGGCGGGGTCGCTGCAGCTTGCGGCACAGGTGTAGAACATGGGTTGTCCTTGGCTCGGTTCAGAAAATCGGTCGGTCAGCGGCGCAAGGCGGCGTTGACGCGCGGCATCACCTCGGTGGCAAAGAGCTCCATGGAGCGTTTGCCCAGGGCCGGGTCCATCCAGTCGTGGCAGGCATAGAGCAGGTTGCCGAAGTCGCCCACCTTCTCGCGGAAGGCCAGGATCTGGTCCACCACCGAATTGACGGTGCCCGCCAGCACGAGCCGCTGCGTGACGTACTCGGGCGTGATCAGCGCGTCGTCCATTGCCGGATCGGTCTTGAACAGATTGCCGCGCCCGCCCCCGCCCACCAGCTTGCGCACCAGCTGCTTGAAATAGAAGTGATAAGGCCCGCCCGACTCCAGCGCGTAACGACGGGCCGTGGCCTCGTCATCCGCCACGAAGATGCTCTTGGCCACGCGCCACTCGCTCGGGTCGGCCTTTGCCCCGACGCTTTCGCGACCTTCCACGTACTTGGGCCAATGGGTCTTGACCCACTCGGGCATCAGGAAGTTGGCCGAGATCGGCTGCCAGCCGCGCTTGGCCATTTCCGTCACGCCTTGTGAGAAAGGCGCCACCGCCGTACCCACGATGAGGGGGTGGGGGCGCTGGTAGGGCTTCATGATGAAACCCTGCCCGATCTCGGGAATCATGGTCTTGCCCACCGACACCTTCCAGAATTCGCCTTCGAGGTCATAGGGTGGATCGGAAGCCCAGATCTTGAGCACCATGTTGATGCCTTCGACGAACATGGCGTTGCGGTTCTTGCCGAAGTTGCCGAAGACCTCGGCATCCGACATCAGGCCGCCGGGGCTGATGCCCATGATGAAGCGACCCTTGAGCATGTGGTCCAGCATGGCCGCCTGCGCGGCGATGGCGGCCGGGTGCGAGTTGGGCACGTTGATGGTGCCGGTGCCCAGCATGATGTGCTTGGTCTCGGCCACCAGGCTGGCCAGGAACATCATGCTGGAGGTCACGGTCTCGGCCGCATCGGTGACATGCTCGCCCACAAAGGCCTCGCTGTAGCCCAGGCGGTCGGCCAGCAGGACCGCCTCGCGGTCCTCGGCCAGGGTCTGCCCGATGTCGCGCCCCAGCGCGTGCAGGGGCATCATGAACATGCTGTGTTTCAACGTGGACTCCTGAGTAATGGACGGGTTCGCGGGTTCAGGCCGTGCTGCACTCGGCGCCTTGCTCATAGGCGCCCTGGCAGAACAGCAGGGAGGGCTTGCGCTGGCAGGTGCGGTTCTCGACCGGCCCCAGGAACAGCACAGGGTCGCCCACCTGCAGGCGCTCGGCCGTCCGGCATTCGATGGTGGCCACACAGTCCTGCAGCACGGGCAGCCGCTCCAGCCCGGGCGTGAACGCCACGCCCTCGAACTTGTCGGGGACCGAACTCGCAAAACGCCTGGAGAGGTGGCGCTGGGCGCGGGACAGGATGTTGATGACAAAACGGCCCGTGCGGTCAGAGACGTCCAGGCTCGGGGACGATGCCCGCAGGCTCCACGAGTCGATGGGGGGCGAGAGGGACACCGAGCTGGAGGCCTTGGCCGTGACCCCCACCCGGCGGTCGTCTGCCTGGCCCGAGCTCACCACGGTGAGCCCCGTGCCCAAACTCCCGAAGACCTTGCGCAGCTCGCGCACGTCGAAGGTGGCTCGTGGAGTGTTCATATGATCACTTTAGATTGATCGCATGATCAACAGCACTGGGAGTTTCCCTTAGGGTCTGTTGACGATCCGGAAGGGGCCGCGCAGATCTCTTTTCGGGATGGGGCGAGATCCGGCGCTCAGGCGCGCTTTTTTGCGCGGGCTTTCGGCGGTGCCGCGACACCCAGGATCTGCGGCAGCACCACGCGCGCGCCGGCCATGAAATGGGCAATCGTCAGACGGATCATCTCGTTCACATCGCCCTCCATCGGCACATCGAAGATCCAGCGCCGCTGCCCGAAGTAGAAGACGCGCGCATTGATGCTCCACACCAGTTCGATCTCGGCGGTCTTCAGGGGCAAGGCCTTCACATCGGGCAGCTGCAGCGCGTGGCGTAGCTCCAGCGCGATGGGCTCCAGGATGCGCCGGCGCAGCACCTCCAGGTACTTCTTGTTGATGCTCTCGCCGCGCAGGCCGGAGAACATGAAGATGCGCACCCAGTCGCGCGTCAGCGCAACCTTGGAGTATTCGAGGTAGAGGCTGACCAGGCGCTCCTCCAGGGGAAGGCTGCGGTCGCGGATGACCGACTCCCAGAAGGGGTTCCAGCGTCCCAGATAGACCTCCTGGTAGACCCGATCGATCAGCGCGCCCTTGTTGGGGAAGTACTTGTAGATCAGGGACTGGGTCACCCCCAGGCGACGCGCCAGCTCACGCGTGTCGCCGCCCATGCCCACTTCGGAGAAGAACTCGACCGCCCCGCGCGCGATCTGCTGCTCGCGCTCCGGCCCGCTCAATCGCGTCTTGCGGGGCGGGGCGCTCCTCGTGCTCATGCCGGGGTTGCCAGGTCGGGCGCCGCCACAGGCACGATCCGGCCCGAGGTGGCGGACGTCATGATGGCCTCCAGGGCCGCCACATTGGCCAGCATCTCGCGGTGGCTCACCGGATAGGGGCGCTCCTGGCGGATGGCCGCGGCAAACGCCTCCAGGTTGGCGAGCACCGTGGGATGCGGCGGCGCAAAACTGCGCACGGGCGCCTGGCCGCGCATCACGCGGCAGATGTCCCAGCCGGTGGGCTGCTCGGGGTGCGTGCGGTCGCGGATCTCGAACCAGCCCTGCGAGCCATAGACCGCAAGGCGGCCTTCGAAGGGGGTCGCCAGGATGGCGCTGATCAGGGCATTGGCGCCCCCGGGGAAAGCCAGCATGAGGCCCAGGGTGTCGCCATTCTCGAAGTCGGAACCGCGGGTGGCCAGGCGCGCCCACACCGCCTCGCTGGGTCCCAGGATGGCGATGGCCAGATCCACCAGATGGATGCCCGTGGCCGTCAGCGGCCCGACCGGGGCATGCTGGTTCGACAGGCGCCAGTTGTCCTTGGGCAGCGCAAAAAACTTGTCCTGGCTGAAGTTCGCTTCGATCTGCAGGATGGTGCCGAAGACCCCTGCCTCAATTTCCTGGCGCAGGGCGATCACCGAGGGCTCGAAACGGCGCTCGTGCCCGATGCCCAGCACACGCTGGTGGCGCTCGCAGCTGCGGATGGCGCGGCGCGCATCCTCCAGCGTCAGGCACAGGGGCTTTTCGCAGAAGACATGCTTGCCCGCCGCGGCGGCGGCCACGATCTGGTCGGCGTGCTGCTGATGCGGGGTGCACAGGATCACCGCCTCCATCCCGCCGAGCGACAGGAAGGCATCCCTATCGGCCAGGACCTGCACACCGGCCAGCAAGGGGTCCGACGCCATCTCGCGGCGCAGCTCGGCGCTGACTTCCACCACCGCCACGAGGTTCAGTCGAGCGGACTGCGCTATCTGGCGGGCGATGGTCTTGCCCCACCAGCCGTAGCCCACCAGCCCCACGGTGACCGGGTTGCTGGACGGAGCGGAGCTTGGGTCTGGTCTGGTCACGGCGTGAACCCTGGTTAGATGTCTTGTCTTAGACTACGCAGGAATTTACACCAAATAGGAGATCAAATGACCACCCAGAAAAAAACCGCAGCGCCTGCAGTTGCCCCGGCCACCCGCATCGGATTCCTGGGCCTGGGCATCATGGGCTCGGCCATGTCCGCCAATCTGCTGAAGGCCGGCTTCGCAGTCTTCGGCTTCGACCCCGACCCCACGGCCCGCGCGCGCCTGAAGAAGGTCGGCGGCAAGCCCTGCACCAGCATGGCGGATCTGGCCTCGCGGGTGGACGTGATCATCACCTCGCTGCCCAGCCCCCAGGCGCTGATGGATGCCGCGCAGGCCGTGGCCCAGGCCGGAAACAAGGGCCTGATCGTGGTGGAAACCAGCACGCTGGAAGTGGACGACAAGTTGGCCGCGAAGAAGATCCTGGCCAAAAAGGGCATCACGCTGCTGGACTGCCCGCTCTCGGGCACCGGCGCCCAGGCCGTGCGCAAGGACCTGTCGATCTATTCCAGCGGTCCGGCCAAGGCGGTCAAGCAGCTGGCACCGGTGTTCGAAGGTTTCGCCAAGGCCAATTACTACCTGGGCGAGTTCGGTAATGGCATGAAGATGAAGCTGATGGCCAATCTTCTGGTGGCCATCCACAACGTCTCGACCGCCGAGGTGCTGCTGTTCGGCCAGCGTTTCGGCATTGACCCGGCGCTCGCGGTCAAGGTCCTCGCCGATGGCGCGGGCGGCTCACGCATGCTGGATGTGCGCGGCCCCATGATGGTCGACCAGAGTTGGGACCAGGCCACCATGAAGGTCGGCATCTGGCAAAAGGACATGAAGCTCATCAGCACCGCCCTGGCGCAAACGCAGACCCCGGCGCCGCTGTTCGCCGCCACCCTGCCGGTCTACAACGCTGCCATGGGCATGGGCCATGCCGACAACGACACGGCAGCGGTGTTCGATGTGCTGGCCCGGATGTGCAGCCCCAGGAAGGCCGGCAAGCGCCAATAGGGATCATGGCGGGCACGCCCCGCCTCCCCTGCCCGGCCGCTACGGCACCTGCACGCCTGATGCGGGAGCCCTCAGCCCTGCAGGTAGCGCAACATCCCCTGCGCCGCCCGCCGGCCGCTGGCCAGGCAGGCCGTGAGCAGGTAGCCCCCCGTGGGGGCCTCCCAGTCCAGCATCTCGCCGGCGCAGAACAGACCGGGCAAGGCCTCGCACATCAGGTCCGCATTCAGCACTTCGAACAGCACGCCACCGGCACTGCTGATGGCCTCGTCGATCGGTCGTGCCGCGACCAGCTGCAGCGGCAAGGCCTTGATCGCCGCCGCCAGCCTGCCGGCGTCGTGCATGTCTTCCTTGCCCAGCAACTCATGCAGGACAGCCGCCTTGATGCCGTCAATGCCCAGCCGGCTCTTGAGGTGGCTGGACAGCGAACGCGAGCCGCGCGGGTGCGACACTTCGGCCAGCACGCGTTCGGCGGGCAGGTCGGGCAGCAGGTCCAGGTACAAGGTGGCGCGCCCGGTGCGGATGATCTCCTCGCGCAGCAGGCTGGATGCCGCATAAATCAGGCTGCCTTCCACGCCAGTGGTGGTGACGACGAATTCGCCCTTGCGCTCGAAGCTGCGGCCCACGGCGTCCGTGCAGCGGATGGCCACCGTCTTGAAAGGCTGGCCGGCAAAGCGGCTGGCAAAAAACTCGCTCCAGCCCACGGGCGCCGGCACGGCCTGTACCGGCAGGACCTGCCCCTCGGGCGGCAGCTTGCGCTGCAGCGCCACATCGAAACCGCAATTCGCCGGCAGCAGCGGCGCCACCGCCACGCCGCGTGAGGCCAGCATAGGCACCCAGGCACCGTTGGAGCCCAGCCGCGCCCAGCTGCCGCCGCCCAGGGCCAGCAACACCGCGTCGGCCTGCGCACGCACCTCGCCTTCCGGCGATTCGAAACACAGTTCGCGGCCGTCATCGGACCAGCCGATCCAGCGATGCCGCATATGGAAGGCCACACCCGCCCCGCCGTGCGCCGGATGGCGCAGGCGTTGCAGCCAGGCGCGCAACAGCGGCGCGGCCTTCATGTCCTTGGGAAACACGCGGCCGGAACTGCCGACGAAGGTTTCGATGCCCAGGTCTTGCGCCCAGGCGCGCAGTTCGGGCGCGCCGAAGCCCCGCAGCAGCGCCTCGATCTGCGTGCGACGGGCGCCGTAGCGCTCGGCGAAACGGTCCGCCGATTCGGAATGCGTGAGGTTCATGCCGCCCTTGCCGGCCAGCAGGAACTTGCGGCCCACCGAGGGCATGGCGTCGTACAGGTCCACGACCACGCCGGCGTTCACCAGCACCTCGGCCGCCATCAGACCGGCCGGGCCACCGCCGATCACCACCACTCTTTTGTTCTGCATTTCAATCATTCCATTCACCGGCGCGCGACACCCACGCCATGCATCCACCCAGACCAGGGGCACCACGGAACCGGCTCAGCCGGGCCGTTGGTGCCGCCCCCCCCGCCGCAGGCGAGAGAGGGGGGGGACGCGCAGCGGCTCAGGGGGTGTTTCACCTTACGTGATCTCTTCAAGGGCTCCCTGTGCGCTCAGAAAGGCCGCGCGCACCGGCTCGCCCGGACAGGCCGCCTGCACCGCGGCACGGTAATCGCGCAGCTGCAACTGCAATTCTTCCTGAATCTGCGGCTGCGCCGCCGACTTGTAATCCAGCACCCACCAGCTGCCGTCGGCCCGGCGCACCAGCCGGTCGATGCGGCGCACGCTGCCCTGCAGCGTGACGGGCACTTCGTTGCCTTGCCAGACCACCTCGCCCGAACGCCAGGCCCAGGCACCCTCGCCCTGCAGGATGCGCAGGGCCATGGCCGCAGCCTGCCGGGCCTGCGCTTCGTCCAGGCCGAACTCGGCGCCGGCACGCTGCACCTGGGATGCAGACCAGCCCGTGGCATCGAGCGCCGCCCATTCCAGCAGGCGGTGCATGGCCTGGCCCACCCGGGCCTCGGGCGTGGAGGCATCCTGAGAAGCTCCATTTTTGATAGCAAACGGCGCCGGCGCGGAAAATACCGGCAGCACAGGCAGGCTGATCACGCCCGGCGTGCGGGCCGTGGCAGAGCCCGCCGGCTCCGGGATGTCCTTCCGCGCCAGGGGATCGCAGCCCGCCTGCAGGCGCTGCCACCAGCTCGCACCATTGGCCTGGTGCGGCTGGACCGACGACAGCACCAGGCAGCGCTGGGCCCGCGTCAAGGCCACGTAGAGTGCATTGAGCTCCTCGCGCTGGCGTGCCAGCTCCTCCGCCTGAAGCGCCTCGCGCACGCTGGGCGGC
Organism: Hylemonella sp. GW821-FHT12C09; assembly: GCF_058807395.1. Taxonomy (NCBI): domain Bacteria; kingdom Pseudomonadati; phylum Pseudomonadota; class Betaproteobacteria; order Burkholderiales; family Comamonadaceae; genus Hylemonella; species Hylemonella sp. GW821-FHT12C09. Next base: position 20,651 of record NZ_JBXAQQ010000002.1, read on the forward strand.
ACCCGGCTCTCGCTGGCCAGGAAGATGAAACAACGCGGCACCTCGTCCTCGCCTGGCCAGTCCAGCAGCACCCCCATGCTCTGGGCGCGCTGGGCCGGCGCGTCGGTGTCCAGCAGCAGCACCAGCCCGGCCTCCAGCCCCTTGGCACCGTGCACCGTCAACAGGCGCACCGCATCGGCATCGGCCAGCGCGGGTGCCGGCACCCCGCCGGCCTTGAGCGCCCGCACGAACGCGTAGGGCGTGGCGTAGCGCGCCCCGTCCACCTGCAGGGCAGCCGCCAGCAGCGCCTGCAGATTGGTAGACGCGGTCGCGCGCTGGGTGGCCGGCGCGGCGGCCACATAACGCGCCAGCACGTCACCATCGTCGTAGATGGCGTGGAGCGCGTCGTGCGGCGGCAGCGTGTCCAGCCAGTGCTTCCAGCGCAGCAGCTGCGGCACGCTGGCCTGCAGCGCTGGCGGCAAGCCCTGGCCCTGCTGCAGCAGGTCGAACCATGGCGCTCGGTGTTCGCGCTGGCGCAGCGCCAGCGCGATGAGATCGTCATCGCTGACGCCGAACAGCGGCGACTTGAGCGCGCGCGCCAGCGACAGGTCGTGTGCCGGCGAGACCAGGGCGTCGAGCAGGGCCACCAGGTCCTGCACCTCGGGCGCATCGCCCAGGTCACTCTTCTCGGGCTGCTGCGCCGGAATCCCCAGCTCGCGCAACTCTTCCTGCATGACGGCCAGACGATCGCGCTTGCGCGCCAGCACCATGATGTCTTTCGGAGCCAGGCCACCGCGTATCTGCGCGGCCAGCCAGCGCGCTGCCTGGCGGCATTCCAGCGTGCGCAGCGTTTCCTCGGGCGTGACACGCGGCTCGGTCAGGCTGTCGCGCCAGACCGCCGGGGCCACCGCACCTTTCTCCGGCTTGTCGGGCCGCGGGATCTGCGGCAGGGCCTGCACGCTGCCGGTCTCTTGCGATTCGGTGGTGTGGGCCCGAAAACCTTCGTAGTCTTTCTGTGCCTGGGCCTCCTCCATAGCCTGGTTCACCAGGGCCAGCACTGCAGGCGCATTGCGCCGTGTGTGGTCGCAGCTCAGCAGCTCCCCGCCGAGTTCGCGCACAAAGGCCTTGGCCGCCTTGAAGACCTGCGGCTCGGCGCGGCGGAAGCGGTAGATGCTCTGCTTGGGATCGCCCACGATGAAAAGCCGTGGGGCCAACGCGCCACCACCGCTGCCCGCGTAGCTGCTGAGCCAGGCGTGCAGCGCCTGCCATTGCAGGGGGTTGGTGTCCTGGAACTCGTCGATCAGCAGGTGACGGGTGCGCGCGTCCAGGCGCTCCTGCACCCAGCCCCCGAGTACCGGGTCGGCCAGCAGATGCAAGGCAGCGCGTTCGATGTCGCTCATATCGACCCAGCCGCGTTCGCGCTTGAGCGTGGCGTATTCATCGATCAGCAGGCGCGTGAGCCGCGTCAGACGCTGCTGGTAACGCCAGGCCTCGTGCTGTTGCTGCGCGGCGCACAGGCGCTGCAGCTCGGGCTCGGCCTCCTGCGCCGCGCCCACTTTCAGCAGGTGCTGCGTCAGGCGGTCCTCGTCCTTGACGAAAAAGCCGGCGCGCAGGGTCTGCAGCGCCTCGTCGAGCCGCACGGCGCCGGCCGCAGCGTCCAGCAGGGCATAGGCGTCGATGACGGCCGCCGCCGCCTTCTGCGGTGTCTTGTTCTTTTCCAGTCCCAGGGCCCGGGCCCGGGCCAGCCACCGCGCCCGCACGGCCGGCTGGCACAGCACGTGCGCCGGCGTGTCCTCGCCGCCCAGCTCGGGATAAAGCACCTCAAAGGCCGGCACCGACGCCTCCACCGTGCCGGCCCCATCGGCCAGCAGGAACTCCACACGGCGCTGCAAGGCCGCGGTCAGCGCGTTCTCGGTCTGGAAGCGGCCATGGCCGGCCACCACGGCCTCGTAGTCGGCCCGCGCTTCGGGTTCGCGCAGCAGGCGCGCCTGGAACGGCCGCCATACCTGGGTGATGGCCGGGGCATCGTCCTCCAGCAGTTCGTAACCCGCCGGCAGGCCCAGCGTCTCCAGCACCGACAACGGCGCGTTGCGCAGCAGGGCCGCGAACCAGCTGTGAAAGGTCCGGATCTGCACCGGCCGGCCCTGGGCCAGCAGCTGGCCGTAGAGCTGGCGCAGGGGTACGCAGAGCTCCCGCGCGCGCGCCGGCTCGACGCCGCGGGCCAGCAACTCCTTGAGCAACTGCTCGTCGCTGGCATGGGCAAACTGCTCCAGCCACTCCATCAGTCGCTGGCGCATCTCGCCGGCCGCCTTCTTGGTGAAGGTGATGGCCAGGATCTCGTGCGGCGCGGCACCGTCGAGCAGCGCACGCAGGATGCGCGAGACCAGCATCCAGGTCTTGCCGGCGCCGGCGCAGGCTTCCACGGCCACGTGGCGGTTGGGGTCGCAGGCGATCTTGTAGAAGTCTTCTCTCGCGACTGGATCGCCGTTGCGTTCGTAGGCGGGGTTCATTGTTTTTGCCTCCGGCGCGGGTTTTTACCCCCCCCTATCCCCCCCCGCCCCCTTCCCACCCCCGCCGGGGCGGGAAGGGGGGGCCTGATTTGGCTTCTGCTTGCTGGATACGCTTCTACAGCGCCAACGTCGCCACCGCCCATGGCACACCCGCATTTCACGCCAGCGGTCGTAGAGAACGCGGCGGGACGTGCATGCCCCCGGCCGGCAGCTGCGCGCCAGCGATCGAGCCATTTACTCCGACCGTAGCCTTGAACTCCAGGCCTGAAGAAGCAGGCCGCAACCTTGGCGCCGTAGAAGCGTAGCCGGCGCGAAGAAACAAAATCAGGCTCCCCCTTCCCGCCCCGGCGGGGGCGGGAAGGGGGCGGGGGGGGATAGGGGGGGAAAGAGTCAGCCTTGCGGCAGCAAAACCAACTCATGTCTCACTCCAAAAATCCCGCCGACACAAACCCCGCGCCGCACAGAACTCGCAAACAGCCCCCTCGCCCAACGCCGGCATGCCCGCCCCTCCCGCAATACGCTGCAAGTCATCCACGATGCCGTGGATCAAGGCATCGCGCACCGCCACCACATCGTCCTGTTCGAACGTCCGTGTGCCGTCCTTCTCGCCCACGTTGACGTAGGCCGCGCGCAGCGTGTCCTGCGGCAGCAGTGCTGCATAGAACGCCAGCTGGGTGTCTTCCAGCGGCGTCCTGGTGCGTTCCCGCGTGACGCTCTGCGGCTCGGTCTTGTAGTCGATGACCATGAGCTCGTCGCTGCCGGAACGGTCGACGCGGTCGAGCCGGCCCACCAGCGTCAGGCTGCCCAGCGGCTGCGCCGACTCGCGCTCGCCCTCGCTGAAGCGCAGCCCGGTCGCCTCATGCCCGGCCAGCCACTCCAGGTAGCCCTCGCGCACCCGGGGCCAGGCGGCCTGGAAAGGCAGGAACTCGTCCTCGGCCAGGCGCATGGACTGCGTCACCTCGACCGCGGCCGCGTCGATCAACACACGCCGCTGCGCGGCATCGCTGCCAGGATCTTCGTGCAGACCGTCGTGGAAAGCCTTGAGCACGGCGTGCAGCCAGAGGCCGAAATCGCGCTTGTCGAGCTCGCCTTCGATCTCCTCCGCCTCTTTCAGGCCGAGCTGGCGCAAGGCGAAGAATCGGTAGGGGCAGTGGCGCAGGTCCTGGTAGGCGCTGGCCGACAGGCGTGCCACGCCCAGTTGCGGCGCGATCGGCAGCGGTCGCGGCACCGGGGTGGGCGCGATCTCGCGCCTGGCGCGCGGGTCGTCGGCCTGGCCATCACCAGCCTCATGGCGGATCTGCTGCACCAGCGGGCTGGGCAGCAGGGGCTCGCCGCCCTCGTCGCTGCTGCGCCAGAGCAGGTCGACCTGCGCGGTGCACAGGGCATCGCGCCAGGCGGCGCGCAAGGCGGCATCCAGCGTCTCGCGGGCGGGCAGATCGAGGGCGGCACGCTGGGCGGCCGTCCACAGGCCGGGCGGCTCGGGCGAGGGATTCAGGCGGATCTCGTCGCAGCCCGGCAGCACCGCGGCCGCGAAAGGACGGCCCAACATCTGCGCCAGCGGCAGGATCACGACCTGCTCCTGTGGCGGGTAGTCGGGCTTGAAGCTCACGGCCTCCAGCACCTGGTCCACCCAGTGCGTGAACTCGGGCAGCGCCAGGCGGCGCCGGGCCCACAGCGCGTCGGGCGGCAAGATCGCCCCACCCGGCCCCAGCCGCAGCGCGCCCAGGACCGCCTCGCCGGCCACATCGTCCTGCAGCAAGGCCCATTGGCCGCTACCCTGCAGCAGCTCGTGCAGGGCCCTGAGCCATTGCGCCAGCGTCCGGCCGCGTTGCAGCGGCTCGCGGGCCGCCTCGACCTGCGCCAGCAGGGCGGCCAGCACGGGCTGCTCGCGCAGGTCCAGCGTGGCCGGAACATGGCGCCAGGCGCGCTGCGGCTGGCGACGCAAGGCGGCTTCGAGCTGGCGCACGGCCGCGGTGTCGCAGGCGGGAGAGTTCTTGAGCCAGTCCAGCACGGCATCGCTGCTGGCATTCCAGGCGCAGGCCCGCAAGGCGCCCATGAGCTGGGCCCCGGCCCGGCTGGTGGAGAGCTTCCAGCCGGTTTCGTCGCGGATCTGCACCGCCTGTCCGGCCAGCATGGCGCGCACGCGGCGCGTCAGCGCCCGGTCGGTGACAACCAGCGCCACCGGCGCACGCCCGGCCTGCAGATGGCGCAGCACGCAGGCGGCGGCCAGCTGCGCCTCGTCCTGCGCGTCGCGCGCGCGATGCAGGGCCGGCGTGGCCGGCGAAACCTGCACGCCCTCGCAAGCCAGCACGAGCATGCGGTCGCCCCAGACCGAGTGCAAGGCCGCGGGCAGCGGGTCGGGCTGGAAACCGGACACGGCGATCAGGCAGTCGGTGGACTCGATCACGCGCGATTCAAAAAGCACATCACTGGGATAGGAAGAATTGGCGGCCCAGGCCACGGCCAGCTGCGCCACGGCCACTTCCAGCGCCAGGGCGCCGGCATCCATGCCGGTCATGGCCGCCGTGCGGGCCTGCACGGCCCAGGCGGCCCGCTGCGCCGGCGGCACAGCCGCGGCCAGGGGTGCCAGCTGTTGTGCTGCTTCCAGCAGCAAGGGGGTGGCGGCCTGCGCGCGGGCCCCCAGGCCGGCCTGCTCCAGTAACGCCTGCGCCGTCAGCACGTCGAGCGCGGCATCGAAGCTGACGTCGGTGGGGGCTGGTTGGTGCCCGCCCAGGCTGCGGCACCAGTTCTGCGTGGTTTCAAAACGCGGCGCAAAGCCGTCCGGGTGCAGACGGGCCCACAGTCGCGCGGCCTGCGGCATCAGCTGCGCATAGGGCAGCAGGACCACGGTGCGGGCCGGGTGCGCGGCGCGTGCGCGCATGTGGGCCTCGATGCCGGCAAGCCACTGTTGCCAACGAAAATCCGTGGTTTCTGTCACAATGCCGCAACTGTAGCCGCATTGCCACATCGAACAAGGAGCCCTCATGGCCAGCGACCTGATCAAGCATGTTTCCGACGCGTCCTTCGAAGCCGACGTCCTCCAGGCCAGCCAGCCCGTGCTGGTCGATTACTGGGCCGAGTGGTGCGGCCCCTGCAAGATGATTGCCCCCGTCCTGGACGAAGTGGCCGGCACCTACCAGGGCAAGCTGCAGGTGGCCAAGATGAATGTCGACGAGAACCGCGACATTCCCGCCAAGTTCGGCATCCGTGGCATCCCCACACTCATGCTGTTCAAGGGCGGCCAGCTCGCCGCCACCAAGGTCGGCGCCATGAGCAAGGCCCAGCTGACCGCCTTCATCGACCAGCAACTGGCCTGAGGCCACCCGATCCGCTCTGAACAGGGCCGCCGACGCCATACTGCGCGGCGGCCTTTTTTCCTGTCATAATCTCCTGCAATCGCCGGTTCCATCCTGAACCGGTTCGAGTTCCCGGCTGGCAAGACCCCGGCGTCTGCTCAGTCGCACACCCCCCCGATCGATAGCCACACCCCACTGGGGCTCCATCCATGCACTTAAACGAACTCAAGGTACTGCACGTATCTGAAATCCTCCAGCAGGCCGAGGCCCTCGAAATCGAGAACACCGGCCGCATGCGCAAGCAGGAGCTGATGTTCGCGATCATCAAGAAGCGCGCCAAGACGGGTGAACAGGTGTTTGCCGACGGCGTGCTGGAGATCCTGCCCGACGGCTTCGGTTTCCTGCGCAGCCCGGATTCGAGCTACACCGCCAGCACGGACGACATCTACATCAGCCCCAGCCAGGTGCGCCGCTTCAATCTGCACACCGGCGACATGATCGAAGGTGAAGTGCGCACCCCCAAGGATGGCGAACGCTACTTCGCGCTGAACAAGCTGGAGAAGGTCAATGGCGGCTCGCCCGAGACCAACAAGCACAAGGTGATGTTCGAGAACCTGACGCCGCTGTTCCCCAAGGTGCAGATGAAGCTGGAACAGGACATCAAGGGCGAAGAGAACATCACCGGCCGTGTCATCGACATCATTGCCCCCATCGGCAAGGGCCAGCGCGCCCTGATCGTGGCGCAGCCCAAGAGCGGCAAGACCGTGATGATGCAGCACATCGCGCACGCGATTTCTGCCAACTACCCCGACAGCTACCTGATGGTGCTGCTGATCGACGAGCGTCCGGAAGAAGTGACCGAGATGCAGCGCACCGTCAAGGGCGAGGTGATCGCCTCCACCTTCGACGAGCCCGCCGCCCGCCACGTGCACGTGGCCGAGATGGTGATCGAGCGCGCCAAGCGCCTGGTCGAGCTGAAGAAGGACGTGGTGATCCTGCTGGACTCCATCACCCGCCTGGCCCGCGCCTACAACAACGTGGTGCCCTCCTCCGGCAAGGTGCTGACCGGCGGTGTGGACGCCAACGCCCTGCAGCGCCCCAAGCGTTTCCTGGGCGCGGCCCGCAACGTGGAAGAAGGCGGCTCGCTGACCATCATCGCCACGGCGCTGGTGGACACCGGCAGCCGCATGGACGAAGTGATCTTTGAAGAATTCAAGGGCACCGGCAACTCCGAAATCCACCTGGACCGCCGCCTGTACGAAAAGCGTGTCTTCCCCTCTATCCAGCTCAACCGCAGCGGCACCCGCCGCGAAGAGCTGCTGCTGCAGCCCGAAATCCTGCAGAAGACCCGCATCCTGCGCCAGTTCCTCTACAACATGGACGAGATCGAGGCCATGGAAATGGTGCTCAAGCAGATGCGCGCCACGAAGAACAACAACGAGTTCTTCGACATGATGCGAAGGGGTGGTTGAACACCCCCGTGGCGGCTGCGCCCCCCTTGCAGGGCGCACCCGGCGGCGGCCCCCGGCCAGGCCGGTTCCGCGGGGGCCTGCGAACAGGCCTGCGCTGCGCGCGGCCCCGCACACTCGTTGTGCTCGCAAGCTGTTGATTTTTATGTATAATCTGCGTTTTCGCGGAAAGTAGTCCGGATGGTCCGGCCCGGCTCCCGCACCTAGAGGAAGAATCATGAAAGAAGGCATCCACCCGAACTACCGCGACGTCTGCTTCGTGGACCTGTCCAACGGTTTCAAGTTCGTGACCCGTTCCTGCGCCAACGCCAAGGAAATGATCAAGATGGAAGACGGCCGTGAACTGCCGCTCTTCAAGCTGGACACCTCCAGCGAGTCGCACCCCTTCTACACGGGTACCCAGAAGTCCGTGGACAACATGGGCGGCCGCGTAGAGAAATTCCGCAACCGCTTCGGCAAGACCGCTGCCAAGTAATCTGGCGGCTGTTTTCCAGTCGAGGGCAGCCCGGTACGCCGCGCTGCCCTTTTCTTTTGACTGAACCTCTTGTGCCCTCTGGCATGATCCCAGCGTGAACCAGCCCAGCCCCGCTATCGTCGCCCAAGGCGCCGTGCGCCGCCTGCCCCACCTGGCGCTCTGGCTCTTCGCCCTGGCCTATCTGCTCCCCGGCTTCATCGGGCGCCATCCCTGGCGCAGCGCCGACATCACCGCCTACGGCTACATGGCCGAGCTGGCCGCCGGCCGCGCCAGCTGGCTGGCCCCCACGCTGCTGGGCCAACCGCCGGAGGTGGACGCCCTGCTGCCCTACTGGCTGGGCGCCTGGGCGCTACAGCTGGCGCCGTCCTGGATCGCGGCGGACTTCGCCGCCCGCCTGCCCTTCATCGCCCTGCTGGCCCTGACCCTGATCGCCGTCTGGCAAGGCATCTACTACCTGGCGCGCAGCCCGCGGGCCCAGCCCGTGGCCTTCGCCTTCGGCGGTGAAGCCCGACCCAATGACTACGCCCGCGCCATGGCCGATGGCGGCATGCTGGCTTTCATCGCCTGCCTGGGCCTGGCCCAGCTCTCGCACGAAACCACCCCTGCGCTGGCGCAGCTGTGCTTCACGGCGCTGAGCTTCTACGCCTTCGCCGCCATGCCCTACCGGCGCTGGACGCCGACCCTCTCGGCCCTGGTCGGCCTGACCGGCCTCACCCTCTCGGGGGGCCCTTCCATGGCCCTGCTGCTGGCCCTGGGTGCCCTGCTGGCGCATGTGCTGGACCGCAGCCAGGCCCTGGAAAATGCGAGCCACTACCGGCGTGACCTGAAGCGGCTGCTGGTACTGACCGTCGGCGTGGCCGTGCTGGCCAGCGCACTTGACCTCTGGCGCTGGCGCATCGGCCTGCCCGAGTCCACCTGGGCCGCCTGGCATGGCCTGGGCAGCCTGATGTTGTGGTTCACCTGGCCGGCCTGGCCCCTGGTGTTGTGGACCCTGTGGCGCTGGCGCCGCCAGCTATTTGACCGCCGGCCCAGCCGGCACCTCTCGCTGCCCCTGTGGTACACCGCCATCACCCTAGGCGCCACGCTCATCACGCCGGCCGGGGACCGGGCCCTGCTGCTGGCCCTGCCCGCCCTGGCCACGCTGGCGGCTTTCGCCCTGCCTACGCTAGGGCGCAGCGTCTCGGCCCTGATCGACTGGTTCACGCTGTTGTTCTTCACCACCTGTGCCCTCGTCATCTGGGTGGTCTGGGTCGCCATGTTGACCGGCTTCCCGCCCCAACCCGCCGCCAACGTGGCGCGACTGCTGCCGGGTTTCGAGCCGCGCTTCGTCATCCTGCCCTTCGTTTTCGCGACCCTGGCCACGCTGGCCTGGGGCTGGCTGGTGAAATGGCGCATTGGCCGGCACCCCGCCGCACTTTGGAAAAGCATGGTGCTGCCCGCCGGCGGTGCCGCCCTGTGCTGGCTGCTTCTGACCACGCTGTGGATGCCCGCGCTGGACTTCGCCCGCAGTTATGCGCCCCTGGTGCGTCGCGTCGAGGCCATCGTGCAACCGGGCGGCTGTGTGGCCCACTTCGGTCTGTCGCGCGGCCAGCTGGCGGCCATGCAACTGCATACCCGCCTGCGCCTGGAGCCGGCCAACGACAGCACGCGCTGCGACTGGCTGGTCATCGATCGGGGCATCGTGCGGCAGACCCCCGAGATCCTCAGCCCGGCGCAGTGGCAGCTGCACAGCGAACTGGGCCACCCGCGGGAAGGCGAAGAAGACCTGGCCATTTACCGCCGCGTCACGGTTTCACCGGCCGCGCCCGCGCGCTGACCCGTGCCCGAGTTCAAGACCATCGCGCGCCACGCGGGCACCGTGCTGGTGGGCCAGCTGGCCACCATGGCCTATGGCGTGACCGACACCATCGTTGCCGGCCGCTACGCGGAAGCCTCGCTGGCCGCGCTGTCGGTGGGGTCCGCCATCTACATGAGCGTGTACGTCGGCTTGATGAGCGTGCTGACCGCCCTGCTGCCGGTCTGGTCCGAGCTACACGGAGCCCGCCAGCCCGCACGGCTCGGGCACTCCCTGGGCCAGGCCCTCTATCTGTGGCTGGCGCTGGTGCTGGTCGGCCTGTCCATCCTGCTCAACCCGGGTTTCCTGCTGGACTGGGCCGACGTGCCGCCAGCGCTGCGCGCCGAGGTACTGGCCTACCTGGGCGTGCTGGCGCTGGCGCTGCCGGCCGCGCTGATGTTCCGGCTCTACAGTACCTTCAACCAGAGCCTGGGCAAGCCCCAACTGGTCACCTGGCTGCAGCTGGGCTCGCTGGCCGTCAAGGTGCCGCTCTCGATCTGGTTCGCCTTCGGCGGCCTGGGCCTGGAGGCACGCGGGGCCGAAGGCTGTGCCTGGGCCACGCTGGTCGTGCACCTGGCCATGCTGTCCCTGGCCCTGTGGCTGCTGCGCACGCGCACCTTGTATGCACCCTACCAGCTGTGGCGTCTACCCGGTCGCCCCGACTGGAAAGTCCTCGCCGCATTCGCGCGCCTGGGGGTACCCAGCGGCCTGACCATCCTGATCGAGGTGACCTCCTTCACGCTGATGGCCCTGTTCGTGGCGCGCCTGGGCACCACCGCGGCCGCCAGCCACCAGGTCGCCGCCAACCTGGCCGCCGTGCTCTATATGGTGCCGCTGGCCATCGGCATCGCCACCAGCGCACGCACCAGCTACTGGCTTGGTGCAGGCCAGGCGAGCAAGGCGCGCCATGCGGTGGGCGTGGGTTTCGCGCTCGTGCTGGGCAGCGCCGTGCTGCTGGCCACCACGCTGGTGCTGGTACGCGGCCCGCTGGCCCAGCTGTATGCCAGCAGCCCCGAGGTGGTGGCGCTGGCCGTGCCGCTGCTGTTCTGGACCGCGATCTACCACCTGTTCGACGGCCTGCAGGCCCTGGCCGTCTTCGTGCTGCGCTGCTGGCGCATCACGCTGGCGCCCTTCCTGATCTACGGCGTGCTGCTGTGGGGCCTGGGCCTGTATGGCGGCTTCCTGCTGGCCTATCGCGGTCTCGGCCCCTGGCCGGCGCTGCAGACACCGGCGGCCTTCTGGATGGCCGGGGCCGCGGCGCTGGCCCTCGCGGCCCTGAGCTTCTGGCTCATGATCTGGCAGGTGCTGCGGCGCGAACGCCGCCCCTGACATCGCCAGCCTGGACGGTGGCTGACGCTCAGGACAACGGGCGAACCCGGCTGGCCGGAAACAGGATGGAGAAGCGCGAGCCCTTGCCCAGCGTACTCTCGATGCGCAACTCGGCGCCATGGCGTTGCACCACGTGCTTGACGATGGCCAGGCCCAGGCCCGTGCCGCCGGTGTCGCGCGAACGGCTGCGGTCCACCCGGTAGAAACGCTCGGTCAGGCGCGGGATATGTTCGGGTGCAATACCCGGACCGCTGTCCTGCACGTAAAACTCCACGCGGCCGTCCTCCGGCATCAGCCAGCCGCAGCGCACCTCGCCACCGGCCGGCGTGTAGCGTACGGCATTGCTGACCAGGTTGGACAGGGCACTGTGCAGCTCCGAAGGCGTGCCGGCCAGTTCACGGGCCGGCGCCGGCTCGAACACCAGCGTCTGCGCCGGGCCGGTCATGGGCGGATTCAGCACCGCGGACAGGACTTGCGCTTCCTGCTCCACCTGCCCCATCAGCACCGGCAGCGACGACCACTCAGCCGCCCCGGGCAGCGGGCTGCCCTCCAGACGCGAGAGCATCAGCAGATCGCTCACCAGGGACTGCATGCGCCCGGCCTGCTGCGCCATCAGGTCCAGGTAGCGGGCGCGCTCCGTGGCGTCCAGCTGCAGGGTCTGCAGGGTCTCGACAAACCCCGAGAGCACGGTCAGCGGGGTGCGGATCTCGTGCGAGACGTTGGCCACGAAATCGCGGCGCATGGCCTCGGCCTGCTCGAACATGGTGACGTCACGCGAAAGCAGCAGGCGCCGGCCCTCGCCGTAATCGTGCAGGTGCACCGACAGGCGCGAGGGGTGGGCGCTGCTGTGGGCCCGCCCCTGCATGAACACGCTGGTCTGGTAATTCCCCCCGGACACATAGGCCGTGAAAGCCGGGTCGCGCACCAGATTGACCATGTGCTGCAGCAGGTCGCGGCCCGAGTCCAGGCCGAAGTGCTGGGCCGCCGTCTGGTTGAACCATTCGATGCGCCCGTGCGCGTCCAGCAGCACCACCCCGTTGGGCGAAGCCTGCAGGGCCGCGAGGAAATCCTGCAGTCGGCGATCGCTGTCGCGTGTTTCATGCTCGCGCTGGCGCACCAGCCGGCGCGCGCGCTCGGCGACTTCACCCCACAGGCCCAGCTTGAGCGGAACATCCGAGACGTCGCCGTTGCGCAGCCACTGCAGCACCCGCAGGCCTCGCGTGAAATCGACCAGCACCCAGAGCAGTCCCATGGCCAGCATGCCGGCCAGCCCGCCCCGGATCTGCAGGGCCTCGGGCGCCAGCCAGATGCCGATCACCGCGCCCAGAATCTGGAGCAGCAGAAAAAGTACGAGATGCAAGAGCATGAAACCACGACCCCGGGGACGGGACCGTTCTCAGCCGCGCAGCGCGGCAGGCACCGGTACGGGTTGGGCCGACAGGCGGTAGCCGGCACCGCGTACGGTTTCCACCATGGCGGCGGCCTCGCCCAGCGCTTCGCGCAGGCGCTTGATGTGCACGTCCACCGTGCGCTCCTCGATGAACACGTGGTCACCCCAGACCTTGTCCAGCAGCTGGCCGCGGCTGTGCACACGCTCGGCATGGCTCATCAGGTACTGCAGCAGCTTGAATTCCGTGGGCCCCAGCTTGAGCGCCTGTTCTGCATAGCTCACGCGGTGCGTGGCCGTGTCCAGCCTGAGGCGGCCGATCTCCAGTGTCAAGGAGCCCTGGTCGGGCGCGCGCCGGCGCAGCAGGGCGCGGATGCGCGCGAGCATCTCCTTGGTGGAGAAAGGCTTGGCCATGTAATCGTCGGCACCGGCGTCCAGGCCGGCCACGCGGTCCGCCTCGTCGCCGCGCGCGGTGAGCATGATGATGGGCACGGCCTTGGTCCGCGGATCGTTGCGCCAGCGGCGCGCCAGGCTCAGCCCACTCTCGCCGGGCAGCATCCAGTCCAGCAGCACCAGGTCGGGCAGCACCGCGTCGATCTCGCGCTGCGCGGCCAGGCCGTCAGGCGCCACGGTGGGCTGGAAACCGTTATGGCGCAGGTTGACGGCGATCAACTCGGCGATCGCCGGTTCGTCTTCCACCACGAGTACAGCAGGTTGCTTCATTTGAGGACGGATTCGATCTCTTCGATCGAGGCATGGCGCACATCGGCGCCCTTGACGATGTAGATGATGAGTTCGGCGATGTTCTTGGCGTGGTCACCGACGCGCTCGATGGCCTTGGCCAGGAACAGCAGGTCCAGGCTGGGTGAGATGGTGCGGGGGTCTTCCATCATGTAGGTGATCAGCACGCGCACGAAGCTGTCGAACTCCTTGTCGATCAGATCGTCTTCCTTCAGGATGGCGACGGCGTTCGTCGTGTCGAGCCGGGCGAAGGCATCCAGCGCCTTGCGCAACTGGCCTGCGGCCAGGTCGGCGGCCGTGCGCAGCTCGGACGCCGGCAGGGCGCGCGGTGCCCCAGTGTGGATGATATTCAGCACCATGCGCGCCATCTTCTCGGCCTCGTCACCGGCGCGCTCCAGGTTGGCGATGGCCTTGGAGATCGCCATCAGCAGGCGCAGATCGCGCGCGGTGGGCTGGCGGCGCGCGATGATGGAGGAGATCTCGTGGTCGAGCTCGATCTCCATGGCGTTGACGCGGTGCTCCAGCTCGATCACCTGCTGGGCCGAATCGATATTGAGCCGGGCCAGGGCCTGGACGGCCTGTTGCAGCTGGGCTTCGACCAGGCCGCCCATCTCCATGACGCGGCTGGAAACGGAACTCAGTTCGCTGTCGAACTGGGTGGAGAGATGTTTTTCGGGCATGTGCATTTCCTCCTTAGCCGAAGCGGCCGGTGATGTAGTCTTCAGTTTCCTTGCGCGTGGGCTTGAAGAACATCTGCTCGGTAGAGCCGAACTCCACCAGGTCGCCCAGGTACATATAGGCCGTGTAATCGCTGCAACGCGCCGCCTGCTGCATGTTGTGCGTGACGATCACCACCGTGTAGTCGTCCTTGAGCTCGGTGATCAGCTCCTCGATCTTGGCGGTGGAGATCGGGTCCAGCGCCGAGCAGGGTTCGTCCAGCAGGATGACTTCAGGCTTGATGGCGATGCCGCGTGCGATGCACAGGCGCTGTTGCTGGCCACCCGACAGGCTGGAGCCGCTCTGCTTGAGCTTGTCCTTGACCTCGTTCCACAGCGCGGCCTTGCGCAAGGCCCATTCGACACGCTCCTCCAGATCGGTGGCACTGAGCGATTCGAACAGCTTGATGCCGAAGGCGATGTTGTCGAAGATCGACATCGGGAAAGGCGTGGGCTTCTGGAACACCATGCCGACCTTGGCGCGCAGCAGGGCCACGTCTTCCTTGCTGGTCAGCAGGTTCTCGCCGTCAAGCAGCACCTGCCCCTCGGCGCGCTGGTCGGGATAGAGCTCGTACATGCGGTTGAACACACGCAGCAGGGTGGACTTGCCACAGCCCGAGGGGCCGATGAAGGCCGTGACCTTGTTCTGCGGAATATCCAGGTTGATGTCCTTGAGCGCGTGGAACTTGCCGTAGAAGAAGTTCAGGCCACGCGCCGAGATCTTCGGGGCATGCGTGGCGGCCGGGGTGGAAGTGGGTTCCATGGTTTGCCTTGCAGAAAATTCGCTGGTGTACATGAGGTCGGTCCCGGGTCTCAGCCCTTGTGGCGCGTCAGCACGCGCGCGAGTATGTTGAGCCCGAGCACGGTGACCGTGATCAGCAGCACGCCGGCCCAGGCCAGCCGCTGCCAGTTATCGTACGGGCTCATGGCGAACTTGAAGATGGTGACCGGCAGGCTGGCCATCGGGTCGCCGAGGTTCGAGGTCCAGAACTGGTTGCTCAGCGCTGTGAAGAGCAGCGGCGCCGTCTCGCCCGAGATGCGCGCCACCGCCAGCAGCACACCGGTGACCACACCGGCGCGCGCCGCGCGCAGGGTGATCATCAGGATGACCTTCCACTTGGGTGTGCCCAGCGCATAGGCCGCCTCACGCATGGCGGAGGGCACCAGCTGCAGCATGTTCTCGGTCGTTCGAATCACGACCGGGATCACGATCAGCGCCAGCGCCATCACGCCGGCCCAGCCGGAAAAGGACTTGAAACGCGTCACCACCACCGCATAGACGAACAGGCCGATCACGATGGAGGGGGCCGACAGCAGGATGTCGTTGACAAAACGTGTCACCTCGGCCAGCCAGCCCTTGGGCTCGTACTCCGCCAGGTAGATGCCAGCCATGATGCCGATGGGCGTGCCGACAAAAGTCGCCAGCAACACCATGAGGAAAGAGCCGTAGATGGCGTTGGCGATACCGCCTGTCTCGTTGGGCGGCGGGGTCATCTGCGTCACGGTCGCCCACACCAGGCCATCCAGGCCCAGGCGGAAGGTTTCCCAGAGAATCCAGAACAGCCAGAACAGGCCGAAAGCCATGGCACCCATGGACAGCGCCAGGGCCAGGAAGTTGACGCGCTTGCGGCGCTGGAAGGCGCGGCTGCGGATCTGGTCTTGCGCGTTCATGACTTGGCGCCTTCGCTCTTCTTGAGTTGCTGCAGCAGCAGCTTGGACAGGGTCAACACGACAAAGGTGATGAAGAACAGCACCAGGCCCAGGTAAATCAGCGAGGCCTGGTGGATGCCGGCGGAGGCCTCGGCGAACTCGTTGGCCAGGGCCGAGGTGATGCTGTTGGCCGCATCGAACAGGCTCAGCGTGTCGAGCTGGTTCATGTTGCCGATGACGAAGGTGACCGCCATGGTCTCGCCCAGGGCGCGCCCCAGACCGAGCATGATGCCGCCAACGACACCGGTCTTGGTATAGGGCAGAACCACCGAGGAGACCACCTCCCAGGTGGTGGCGCCCAGGCCGTAGGCCGACTCCTTGAGCAGGGGCGGCGTGACCTCGAACACGTCGCGCATCACGGCCGCGATGAAGGGGATGATCATGATGGCCAGGATGATGCCGGCCGACAGGATCCCGATACCCACCGGAGGCCCTGACACCAGGGCGCCCAGATAAGGCACACCGCTGAACAGCTTCTGCAACGGCATCTGCACGTATTGGGCCAGGATGGGTCCGAACACCAGCAGGCCCCACATGCCGTAGACGATGGACGGCACGGCCGCGAGTAATTCAATGGCGGTACCCAGCGGGCGCTTGAGCCAGGCCGGGCACATCTCGGTCAGAAACAGGGCGATGCCGAAACTCACCGGAACGGCGATCAGCAAGGCGATGAAGGAGGTGGCCAGGGTGCCGTAGATCATCACCAGGCCGCCAAAATTCTCCTGCACCGGGTCCCACACCGGGCTGGTCAGGAAACCCAGACCATAACGTTCGATGGCGGGCCAGGCGCCGACCAGCAGGGACGCAATGATGCTGGCCAGCAGTGCCAGAGTCACCCACGCTGCCCCTTGGGCAAGCCCACCGAACAGGACCTCAAACCAGGCGCCGGTTCGGGACCGGTGAGCAGACGTGGACGAACTCATGGCGTACTGACGCTTTCTTTCTGCTTACTTGTAGGCGATGGGATTGCCGGAGGCGTCCTTGATCTGGCTCCAGGACTTCTCGATGGCGGCTTTCACGCTGGGGGGCATGGGCACGTATTCCAGGTCACCGGCCATGGTGTCACCGTTCTTGTAGACCCACTGGAAGAACTTCAGAGTCTGGGCGGCATTGGCCGGCTTGTCCTGCACCTTGTGCATCAGGATAAAGGTGGCGCTGGCGATCGGCCAGGCGTTCTTGCCCGGCTTGTTACCCAGGATCTGGAAGAAGGTCTTGTCCCAATCGGCGCCGGCAGCAGCGGCCTTGACGCTGTCGTCGCCGGGCTGGACGAACACGCCATCGCGGTTTTGCAGCTGGGTGTGCGACATCTTGTTCTGCTTGGCGTAGGCGAACTCGACGTAACCGATGGAATTGGGCAGGCGACCGACGAAGGCGGACACGCCCTCATTGCCCTTGCCGCCGGCACCCACGGGCCAGTTCACGGCGGTGCCCTCACCGACCTTTTCCTTCCACTCGGGGCTGACCTGGCTCAGGTAGTTGGTGAACGCGAAGGTGGTGCCGGAACCGTCGGCGCGACGCACCGGGGCGATGGCGGCGTCGGGCAGGCTCAGGCCCGGGTTCAGGCTGGTGATGGCCTTGTCATTCCACTTGGCGATCTTGCCGAGGTAGATGTCCGCCAGCACGGGGCCGGTCAGCTTGAGCTGGCCCGGAGCGATGCCCTTGACATTCACCACGGGCGTGACGCTGCCCATCACGGTGGGGAACTGGATCTGGCCCTTCTTGGCGAGAACCTCGTCGGTCAGCGGCATGTCGGAGGCGCCGAAATCAACGGTCTTGGCGTCGATCTGGCGGATGCCCGCACCGGAGCCGACCGACTGGTAATTGATCTTGATACCGGTGGCCTTGTTGTACTCGGAGGCCCATTTGGAGTAAATGGGCGCCGGGAAGCTGGCGCCGGCGCCGGTCACGTCCTGGGCGACAGCGGCACCCGCCCACAGCAGGGTCGAGCTGGCGGCAAGGCCCAGCAGGGAAAATTTCAGGCTGGTGTTCATAGGATGGCTCCTGGTTGGTTACTGGAAAGCAAGCCAAATTTACGAATCTTTTGTGACAATATAGTGACATAAAGCGACACATGCAGTGTAGTGCGGATCACACTTTTCAAATTGCCGTCATCTTTTTGTCACAGTCCTCCGATAGCCTTCAGGCTTTCTGACCCATGGAGCCTGCAATGAACAAGACCGTCTTCACCCGCCGCCTGATGCTTGCCACCGCCCTGGCCTGGGGCCTGGTCGGCTGTGCCAGCATGAACCAGCCCGTCACCCTGGCCGATACCCTGGCCCGTGACCCCCAGCTCAGCACCCTGAACAGCCTGGTCGAAAAGGCCGGCCTCGCGGACACCCTCAAATCCGGCAGCTACACCGTCTTCGCCCCCAGCAATGACGCCTTCAAGGCCGTCCCGGCCAAAACCCTGGAAGAGCTCGCCGCCGACCCGGCCCGCCTCAAGGACGTGCTGACGTATCACGTGGTGGCCGGCAAGGTCATGGCCGCCGACGTCAAGAACGGCCCGGCCAAGACCGTGCAAGGCGCCAATTTGGCCCTGGCCCGCGCCGGCACCTTCGTCACCGTGGAAGAAGCCATGGTGACCAAGGCCGATGTCGCGGCAACCAACGGCGTCGTGCACGTGGTCGACCGCGTGCTCATGCCGCCCGTGCGTCGCTGAAGCAGCCTATGTCGGCGCACCGCGGCCGGCATACCTTCCCTCCCGTGCAGGCCCACCCCCGGTGGGCCTGCGCACTTGCGATCCCCGAATCCAGTGCCCACATCGTGATCCGACTGCCCCCCCTGCCTGCCCCCACCCGCCGCCAGCTACTGCTCGCCGCGGCCAGCCTGCCCCTGCTGGGCGCCGCTCAGGGCCAGCCGGCGCGGCCCACCCCCGCCGCACGCACCCCGGAGATCGTGCAGATTGTCGACAGCGCCGCCGACCAGCTCGACGTCTCGCGCGACTTCCTCATCGGCTCGCGCGCCGCTTGGCAGGAATTCAACGCCCGCGGTGGCTGGCGCGGCCGGGCCGTGCAGCACACCGTGCTGGAGGTCGACGGCAGCCCCGCCAGCCTGCGCCAGGCCGTGGAATCCGTGCGTGCCCTGCCCAACTGCCTGGCCCTGTGCGGCACCGCTGGCGACCGCACCGCCGCGCAACTCATCGAACTGCTGCGGCAGGACCCGCTGGAGATCGCCCACGCCGCGCCCTGGCTGCACCAGGATCTGGCCGCTGCCGCCGAGCAGCGTACCTTTCCCATCTTCGCCTCACGCCAGGAACAGATCGCGCACGCGCTGCGCTCGCTCTCCGTCATCGGCGTGCCGGAACTTGGGGTGGTCTACGCCTCGGCGCAGGAGCAGCGCCTCTACGACAACGAGGTGCAACGCATCGTGCGCTCCCTACAGCTGCGCCTGCAGACCTATGCGCCCGCAGCTTCCCTGCCGGAACTGGGGCGCAGGCTCACCCCCCAGACCCCGCCCATCCTGCTCTTCGTGGGCGGTACCCCCGAACTCGCGCAGTTCGCCCAGGGGCTGGACCGGCAGGACCGCCAGCGTTACGTCATCGGCCTGGCCGACGTGAACCTGCAGACCCTCAACCAGCTCGGCGCTTCGCGCAGCACGCCCGTGATGGCCACCCAGGTCGTGCCCATGGTGACGGCCAGCCTGCCCATCGTGCGCGCCTACCGCGACACCCTGAACCGCCTGTTCGACGAACCGCCCAACCCGCTGAGCCTGTCGGGCTACATCGCCGCGCGATATGTACAGGAGGTGCTGCAAACCCTGGAGCCCGGCGCCACGCGCCTGCAGGCGCTGCAGGCTTTCCAGCGGCGCAGCACGCTGGACCTGGCGGGGTTTCGCATCAGTTTCCAGTCGCAGCGGCGGACCAGCGCCTACGTGACGCAAAGCATGTTGACTGCCGATGGTCGCGTCCTCGGCTGACGCCCTGCACCGCCTGCAGCGGCGGCGTACGCCGGTCGCACGCGCGCTGGCCGGTGCTATGCTGCCGGCCAAACAGAAAAAAGCACCTCCATGAAAAACGGTATCGAACTCGCGGCGGTGGATCTGGGATCCAACAGCTTCCGCCTGGAAATCGCGCAGCTCGACCACGGCCTGATCAAGCGCCGCGAGTACCTCAAGGAGACCGTGCGCCAGGGCAACGGACTGGACGAAGACCGCAACCTGACGCAGGAGGCCATGCAGCGCGGCTGGGACTGCCTGGGCCGGTTTGCCGAACGCCTGGCCGGCTTCAGGAAAACCCAGGTGCGCGCCGTCGCCACCCAGACCCTGCGCGAAGCCCGCAACCGCGAGGTCTTCCTGGAACGCGCGCAGAAGATCCTGGGCTTCCCCATCGACGTGATCTCCGGCCGCGAAGAAGCGCGTCTGATCTACCAGGGCGTGACCCACCTGCTGCCGCAGAGCAATGAACGCCGCCTGGTGGTGGACATCGGCGGGCGCTCCACCGAACTCATCCTGGGCCAGGGCTACCGCCCGCGTTTCATGGACTCCTACCGCGTGGGCAGCGTGGCCTGGTCCATGCGTTATTTCCCTGAAGGCCACTTCAGCGCCGAGGCTTTCGAGACCGCCGAGGTGGCGGCCCAGGCCGTGCTGGACGAGGCCCTCAACAGCTGCCGCCGCGAAGACTGGGATGTGGCCTATGGCTCCTCGGGCACCGTGGGCGCCGTGGGCGACGTGCTGCAGGCCGCCGGCTGGGCCGAAGGCCTGATCACGCAGGAGGGCCTGGACTGGCTGCTCGACCGCCTGCTCAAGGCCGGCAGCGCCGAACGCCTGCGCATCGACGGCATGAAAGACGACCGCCGCGCCGTCATCGGCGGTGGCGTCAGCGTGCTGCGCGCCCTTTTCGCCCTGCTGGGCATCGAGGAAATGCACGTGGCCCAGGGCGCGCTGCGCCACGGTGCCCTGTACGACCTGCTGGACCGCGAGCATGAGCAGAGCGACCAGCGCAGCGCCAGCGTCCTGCGCCTGGCCAACAACTTCAACGCCGACCCGGCCCAGGCCCGGCGCGTGAGCCAGGTGGCCGAAGCGCTGCTGCAACAGCTGGCCCGCGGGCACGAGCTGCCTGACCTGGAACGCCACCTGCACAAACTGGGCTGGGCCGCGCAGCTGCACGAGATCGGCAGCGCCATCTCGCACAGCGACTACCACAAGCACGGCGCCTACATCCTGGACAACGCCGACGCCGCCGGTTTCACCATGAACGAATTGCACCGCCTGGGCCAGCTCGTGCTGGGCCACCGCGGCAAGCTGCGCAAGCTCGACCTGGCGCTTGACGACGAGGCCTTCACCCTACAGCTCATGGCCCTGCGCCTGGCCGTCATCCTCTGCCACGCCCGGCGCGACCCCGACCTGCAGGGCCTGCGGCTGGCCTGGGACGGCGGGCGTGACGTCAGCCTCAGCTGCCGCGCGGACTGGGTACGGCGCTACCCGCAGTCAGCCTACCTGCTGCAGGAAGAAATGCAGGCCTGGCAGAAGACCCCCTGGGCGCTGGGCGTACTGAGCGCCGGCTGAGCCGCCCTGCGCAGCCTGGGGCTGCGCCGGTGCCGGGGCGACCTAACGCGAAATCTTGCGCTCGACCTCCACGACCGCCCCCGCCCTGAAGGTGATGACCGTCAGGGTGTCCGGGTCCCGGTCATGCGGGAAGTAGGTCCAGGTCTTTTCCTCGGGCAGGCCCCTGAGCGCGTTGTTGGCGACCTGCGATTCGTGGTCCGGTTTGCCCACACGCACGAGGACCTCGCCCTCGGACATGCCCCTGCGGATGAAACCGCGCTCGCGGGCGTCCTGGGCCGAAGCCACGGCGCAGACGAAAAGAAGCAGTGGCAGGAGGAGTGCTCGGAAGGTATTCATGTGGATTCCCCTTGGTGACGCGTTGCAGAGTGAATGGGAGGGGCGGAACACCCTGGCCAGGCGGTCGTCGCCCAGTCTCCCACGTTTGAGGCAAGCGCTGCTGTTATATCTGAAATCCCTTTCCCCCACCGCCATCCTGACCGGCCAGACGACGCCAGCGCGGCTTCAGCTGCTGCGCAGTATCGCCGCCCCGGTACGGGGGTTGCTCAGGCTCACGTTCTCAAGGGCGCGTATGCGCCAGGCCCCGCCCTGTCGGGTCAGCACCGCAAGGATCAGGGTATCAAGCCCGTGCGCCCTGGCCGGGTGAGCCGCCCCCGCCTTCAGGCGACCCCAGAAATGGATGACCACCGCCCCCTCCGCCATGTGGACGACGTAAGCCCGCAAAAGTGCGGAATAACATCGGAGGTGTGTCCGTCTCCATCCGACGGGCTCGAGCGTAAGTGCTTGTCGGCTCAGCACTTTCTCCAAATCAGCGATCAATACCGCCAAATAAAAAGCCGACAAACACCGCAATGTAACGATGCGGGATTCACAACAGGCCGACGCCAGCTCAACTCCTGCGCAGCAAGGCCTGCCCTGCCCTGACCTCGGTCCCCGTCGTCAGTCTATCCGCCAGTTCCACACCTTTCGGCGCCAGCACCACGATAGTCGAGCCGTGCTCGAACCAGCCCATCTCCTGCCCGCGCTTGAGGGCAGCGTCACAGTCGATCACCTGCGCGCCGCGGTAGTCATGATGCAGATTCAAATTGAGGAAATGCAGGCGCACGCTGGCCACCAGGATGGCGCCCACGGGCACGATGGTCAGCGCCTCGCCTGAGGGCAAGGCGGCCTCGATCACGGCGCGGTCGTTGCGGCAGTAGAGGCTGGGCACGCGCTTGAGTGCGATGGGGTTGACGTTCCACATATCACCCTGGATATGGGTTACGCGTTGCACCGTGCAGTCGGCGAGGGCGTGGAAGCGGTGGTACATGCTGGCGCGCAGGCGCAGCGTCACATAACTCCCGCACTGGTGCCGCGCCGCCAGTTCGGCCCCCGAGTCACCGCCGCCCAGCAGCTCAGCCAGGCTGTAGGGCATGCCCTTGATCTGCAGCAGTTCGTCGCCCTCGATGCGGCCATGGCCGCCGACGATGCCGTCGCTGGGGCTGCAGATCACATCGGGATCAGCATCAAAGGGCCGCGCGCCGTCTTTGAGCTCACGCACGAAGCAGTCGTGCAGGCTGTCGAAGCTCTGTTTTTTCGCCTCGCTGAGGTCCAGGTCACCGAAGAACTTGAACAGGGCAATGGACACATCGCGCACCAGCGGCTGGCGCACCTTGCTGAAGCGCCCCATGAAACGTGTCAGCGCCACGCGGGGCAGGCGGTTGGTGAGCACGAAGTTCAGGCTCTCCTGTTGCAGCAGGCGGTCACGAAATGTCTGTCGGGTCATATCTTTTTCACAAGGTTGTCAAATCGTTTGAATAAAAAGAGTCATCGTCTTTTCACACGGGAAC
The DNA here is from genome assembly GCF_058807395.1 of Hylemonella sp. GW821-FHT12C09. Classification (NCBI taxonomy): domain Bacteria; kingdom Pseudomonadati; phylum Pseudomonadota; class Betaproteobacteria; order Burkholderiales; family Comamonadaceae; genus Hylemonella; species Hylemonella sp. GW821-FHT12C09. The sequence continues at coordinate 43,425 of NZ_JBXAQQ010000002.1, forward strand.
CCGCCCAGACCATGACTTACGAACTCGCCTGGATCACCGGCGCCGCCGGCGCCACCCTGCCCTGGCTCAAGCGCCGGCTCGAACTCTCGCGTGCCAAGCACCCGTCGCTGGCGGGCCATTCGCGTTTGGCCAAGCGTCTGGCGCGCTGGATTCCGGGTTATGCCTACGACGAAGCCACCTTTTTTGCCTGCGATGGCGCCCCCGAGGCCGTGGTGCAGCAGCGCCGCGCGGGCTTTTTCGCGCTGGCCGGCCGGCTGCAGGCAGCGTCGCCCCAGTCGATCGCGTTGACGAAAGAGATGCGTGAAGGCATCCCGGACCTGCGTTTCACGGGCGCCTACCGCGTGCCCTACCAGTTCAGCCCCTGGCTGCGCCAGCATCTGGCCGTGGGCAGTTTTGTGCAGTCCGCCGAGGGCGTGAGCGTGACGGACCTGGACGGCAAGCGCTACATCGACCTCACGGGTTCCTACGGCGTCAACGTCATGGGCATGGACTTCTACAAGTCCTGCATCGCCGCAGGCGCGCGCATCGCGCAGGACCTGGGCCCCGTGCTCGGCGCCTACCACCCCTGCGTGGCCGACAACGTGACGCGGCTGCAGCAGATCAGCGGGCTGGACGCCGTGTCCTTCCACATGAGCGGCACCGAGGCCGTGATGCAGGCTGTGCGCCTGGCGCGTTACCACACGGGCCGCCGCCACCTGGTGCGCTTCTGCGGGGCCTACCACGGCTGGTGGGAAGACGTGCAGCCCGGCCCGGGCAACCCCCTGCCCCCGCGCGAGACCTACACCCTGCGCGACATGCACGCGGCCAGCCTCAAGGTGCTGCGCACGCGCCGCGACATTGCCTGTGTGCTGATCAACCCGCTGCAGGCCCTGCACCCGAACAAGAACGCCCCCGGCGACTCCACCCTGCTCGACAGCAGCCGCAGCGCGGCTTACGACCGCGCGGCCTACACCCGCTGGCTGCAGCAGCTGCGCGAGGTCTGCACCGAGCGCGGCATCGTGCTGATCTTCGACGAGGTCTTTCTGGGTTTCCGCCTGGCGGCCAGGGGCGCACAGGACTATTTCGGCGTGCAGGCGGATCTGGTCACCTACGGCAAGACCCTGGGCGGCGGCCTGCCCGTGGGCGTGGTCTGCGGCAAGCAGGCGCTGATGCAGCGTTTCCGCGAGGACAAACCGGCCGACATCTGCTTTGCGCGCGGCACCTTCAACGCCCACCCTTATGTGATGGGCGCGATGAACGAGTTCCTGCGCCGGCTGGAGACCCCCGAGGTGCAGGCGATCTACCGAGACCTGGACGCCACCTGGGACGCACGGCGCGATCGCTTCAACGCGCGCATGCTGGCCGAAGGCCTGCCACTGCAGGCCGCGAACATGAGCAGCGTGTGGACGCTGGGCTACACCCGCCCCTCGCGCTACAACTGGATGCTGCAGTACTACCTGCGCGATCATGGCCTGGCCCTGAGCTGGGTGGGCACGGGCCGCTTCATCTTCAGCCTGAACTTCACGGACGCGGATTTCGAGGACATGCTGGAGCGTTGTGTGCAGGCCGGGCTGCAGATGCAGCGCGACGGCTGGTGGTGGCAGGCGCCGGGCCAGACGAACCAGTCCATCAAGCGCGGACTGCTGAGGGAGATGCTGGGGCAGCTCTTCAAACGCTGAAGCGGCAGACCTGCCCGGACGGAAAAAAGGAACAGGGCTCCGGGTCATCCCGGGGCCCTGCGTGGTTTCAGCCCTGCTGGCGGGCCAGCTCGGCCTCGTGCTCGGCACGTTCCTCGATCAGGTGCTCGGGCTTGGCGATCAGCTCGCCCTGCAACAGGTACAGCGGCGACTTCCAGTAGAGCAGGATGTCGTGGAAGGGATCGGTGATGATCTTGGTGGCCCAGACGATGCCGGTGTAAAGGCTCTGCGTCACCGCCAGCTGCAGCACGCGGAAGACCAGGCCGCCCACGCCCAGCCAGAGCCAGAGCCAACCCACGTTGAGCACGTAGCCGCTGGGCTGGCTGTGCGCCTCCAGCAGGCCGAAGCCGTCCGGCTGCAGCCAGAGCACCACGGGCAGGCCGGCCCAGACAGCCATGAGCACCACCTTGCGCTGCAGGTTGTAGCCCACCTTGATCTCCTCCTTGTACGCGTGCGTGGCCTGGTTCACCTCGTCGTAGCCCTTGGGCTCGAAGAAGAAGTGGCCGGACTGGCGCGACACCATGGAGACCAGCCAGGCGATCAGCGCGGCCACGGGCGGCTGGATGAAGAGGAAGACATAGGCCACCAGGAAGGAGATGGCGCTGAGCAGGTGCAGGGACTGGTTGATGCGGCTGTGGTGGTAATAGCGGTGGTCGTCCCAGCGCTGGACCTTGAGGGCTTGCAGGAATTGGCTCACGGAGGCTCCTAGGGTTGTCGTGATAACAGAAGGGCAGCTGGGCTGCGCCTGGGGGCATGGTCGGGCCTGCGCATGAAAGAACGATGACAGCGCGCCATGCGTCATCAAAATTTCACGGGCGGCCGATGCGGGGGCACCACGCTGTCATCGAACTGAGATAAACGCCCCGCAAGATGGGCGCATGAAACCCGACACCACCGACCTGCTGGTCGAAGACCTGCCCGCGGCGCACACCCATCTGCGCATCGCCGTCGTCACCGAAACCTACCCGCCCGAAGTCAACGGCGTGGCGCTCACGCTGCAGCGTGTGGTGCTGGGCCTGCGCGAGCGCGGACACCACGTGCAGCTGGTGCGTCCGCGCCAGGGCGGTGACGGGCCGGCACACAACCAGGCGCCTGCTGCGGGCGATGTGCTCATGCGCGGCATGGCCATCCCGCGTTACCCGCACCTGCAACTGGGCCTGCCCTCGCGCCGCCAGCTCGAACCGCTGTGGACGCTGCAGCGGCCGGACCTGGTGCACATTGCCACCGAAGGCCCGCTGGGCTGGTCGGCGCTGCGCGTGGCGCGCAAGCTGCGCATCCCCGTCACCTCGGATTTCCGCACCAACTTCCACGCCTACAGCAGCCACTACGGCATGGGCTGGCTCAGCAAGCCCATCATGGCCTACCTGCGCCGTTTCCATAACCAGACGCTGAGCACCATGGTGCCCACGCGCGGCCTGGCCGATCGCCTGAGCGCTGCCGGCTTCGAGCGCCTGCAGGTGGTGGCGCGCGGTGTGGACAGCAACATCTTCGATCCGGCGCATCGCAGCGAGGCGCTGCGCGCCAGCTGGGGCGCCGGCCCCGAAACGCCCGTGCTGCTCTGCGTGGGCCGCCTGGCGCGCGAGAAGAACCTGCCGCTGCTGGTGCGCGCCTACGCGCAGGCCCGGCTGGTGCAACCGGACCTGAAACTGGTGCTGGTGGGCGACGGCCCGATGCGCTCCGAGCTGCAGGCGCTGGCGCCCGAGGCCATCCTCACGGGCCAGCTCGACCGGCTGGAACTGGCGCGGCACTACGCCAGCGCCGACGTCTTCGGCTTCCCCAGCCAGACCGAGACCTTCGGTAACGTGGTGCTCGAAGCCATGGCCAGCGGCCTGGCCGTGCTGGCCTACGACTACGCTGCCGCCTCGGAAAACATCCAGGCCGGACGCAACGGCCTGCTCGCGCCGATGGACGACGACGAAGCCTTTGTGCGCCAGCTGGCCGAACTGGCGCAGGACGCCGGTCTGCGCCTGCGCCTGCGCGCGGCGGCGCGCGATGCTGCCCGGCAGAACGACTGGGCCGGCATCGTGGCGCAGATCGAGAGTGTCATGAAACTGGCCATCGCCACCAGCATGGCCGGCGACGAGCGCCTGCCCTCAATCGCGCCGCAGCAGATGGCCTAGGAAGGAGGGCCGCCCCGGCACCCCGCGGCGTTGCCACAGGCTGCGCCCGATGAAGGCGGCCAACCCCAGGCCGGCCAGTCCCATGATGATCTGCACCGGCACCTGCAACGCAATCAGCCCCGCGTAGAGCCCCAGCATGACGAGGACGCTGAGGTTTTCGTTGAAACCCTGCACGGCAATCGACTGCCCCGCCGTCAGCAGGCGGTGGCCCCGGTGCTGCAACAAGGCGTTCATGGGCACCACCAGCATGCCGCCCAGTGCCCCCACCATCAGCAGCGAGGGCACGGCCCAGGTCCAGTCCGGCACCCAGACCGTCAGCGCCATCAGCCCGCCCATCAGCAGACCCAGGGGCAGCACGCTGGTGGCGTGGCGCAGGCGCAGGCGGCTGGCCACCAGAACGGCGCCCGCCACCACCCCGACGGCGACGATGCCCTGCAGGTAGGCGGCCCGGTCCAGGCTCAGGCCCAGCACCTGCACGGCCCAGTGCAGCACAGCAAACTGCAGCATGGCCCCGATGCCCCAGAAGGTGGTGGTGACCGCCAGCGACAGGCCGCCGCTGCGGTCACGCCAGAGCGTGGCATTGGCATGCCGGAAGTCGGCCAGCATGCGCAGGGGCGCACGGCCGCGCACCGGGTAAGACTTGCCGCTGGGCACGATGCCCAGATTGCACAGCGAAGACAGCGCGTAAAGACTGATGACCAGCAGCAGGGAAACGTTGAGTGCGGGCGAAGAGGCGCCGGCCGCCACCGGCCACAGGGCACCGGCCCAGCCCACGGTGTCTGAGCCCAGCCACAGCGGCGAGATCAGGCCGCCGCCCAGCACCGTGCCCAGCAGCACGGAGAGCACCACCGTCGACTCGACCCAGCCATTGGCCGCCACCAGCGCGGCGGGCGGCACGCTTTCGGTCAGCAGGCCGTACTTGGCCGGCGCATAGGCCGAGGCGCCCAGCCCCACCAGGGCAAACGCCAGCATGGGATGCAGGCCATACAACAGCGCCAGCGCACCCAGCAGCTTGAGCGCGTTCATCCAGACCATGAGGCGGCGCTTGCAGACGGCGTCGGCCAGCGCGCCGATGAAGGGCGCCAGGAGGACGTAGGACAGGGTGAAGGCGAACTTGAGCAGCGGCGCCCACCAGAGCGGCGCGCCGAGGTGCTGCAGGTGGGCGATGGCGACGATGAGCAGCGCGTTGTCGGCCAGCGCGGAAAGAAACTGGGTGGCCATGAGCCACCCGAAGCCGCGCGGCAAGTGCCTAGACATTCGCCATGGAAGGGGCGCTCTCGGCCGGGTCGGCAGCCAGGCGGACGCCGGGCACGGGCTGGCTGGCGAGTGCATTGCGCCGGCCTATGCCCTGGTAGGCCATGCCCTGCTCCTGCAACTGCTGCGGGTCGTAGAGATTGCGGCCGTCGATGATGAGCGGATGGCGCAGGGCCTGGCGGATCAGCCCGAAATCCGGGTTGTGGAAAAGCTTCCACTCCGTCACCACCAGCAGGGCATCGGCGCCGTCCAGCGCGGACATGGCGTCACCCACCAGCTTGAGGCGCGACAGGCCATCCGGAATGTCGGCCAAGTCCTCGGCCAGCACAGCCTGCGCCGCCTCCATGGCCACCGGGTCGTGGGCGACCACCTCGGCGCCGCGCAGAATGAGCTGGCGGATCAGGTGACGGCTGGGGGCCTCGCGCATGTCATCGGTCTGCGGCTTGAAGGCCAGGCCCCAGAGGGCGAAGCGGCGCCCGCGCAGATCACTGCCGAAGTGAGCCATGACCCGGCGCGCCAGGATCTGGCGCTGGGCCTGGTTGACGCGCTCGGTGGCCTCCACCAGCTGCATCTGGCTGCCATGCTGCTGCGCCGTCTGCATCAGCGCGCGTGTGTCCTTGGGGAAGCAGCTGCCGCCATAGCCGGTACCGGCGTAGAGGAAACTCGGGCCGATGCGGCTGTCGCTGCCGATGCCGCGGCGGATGGCGTCCACGTCCGCGCCCACCAGATCGGCCAGGTTGGCCATCTCGTTCATGAAGGAGATGCGTGCGGCCAGCATGGCGTTGGCGGCGTACTTGGTCAGCTCGGCGCTGCGCACATCCATCCAGACCGTGCGTTCGTGGTGGCGGTTGAGCGAAGCGTAGAGCCGTGTCATGGCCGCGCGCGCCATCTCGCCGGGGGCACCGGCGGGCAAGCCGATCACGATGCGGTCCGGGTGCATGAAGTCGTCGATGGCCGCGCCCTCCTTGAGGAATTCGGGGTTGGAGATCACGGCCAGGGGCAGCGACGACAGGCCACGCTCGGCCAAGGCCTCGGCCAGCACCGCGCCGACCTGCTCGGCCGTACCCACGGGCACGGTGGATTTGTTCACGACGACCAGCGGTCGCGTCAGGCTGCGACCGACCTGACGTGCCACTTCCAGCACGTGGACCAGATCAGCCGAGCCATCTTCTTTCGGCGGTGTGCCGACGGCGATGAACAGCACCTCGCAGGCTTCCAGCGCATCCGGCAGGCGCGTGGAGAAAAACAGCCGCTGGTCGCGGGTGTTGCGCTGGATCACGCCGTCCAACCCGGGTTCGTAGATCGGCACCACACCCGAGCGCAGCAGCTCCACCCGCCGCGGGTCACTGTCCATGCAGACCACTTCGTGGCCCATGTCGGCCAGACAGCTCGCCGTCACCAGGCCCACATAACCCGCACCGATCACTGATACTTTCATGGTCACCCCGCTAGTTTGTTGGGACGATCATGGAAGCGTCATGTGACCGCGGCATGTCCGCGCCGTGAACAATCGGTGACCGGCCCGCCGCTCAGGCAGGAACCGGCAGGCGCCGCGGCATCACGAAGAGGCCGTTGCCCGCGAGCTTGGCCTCGCGCTTGGCCAGCGCGGCCTGGGTGGCAACCTCCTCCGCATCGCGAAAGGCCAGCTTGCCAACCTGCACCGCACCGATGGAGACCGTGGTGCAGGGAAAGAAGCGCATGACACCGTGCCGGTCCTCGGCGTGGATGCCGCCGCACAGGCGGGCCGCCTCGTCGAAAAGCTCGCGTGCCTGACGGGCAAATTCGTCGACGATGCGCTCGCAGCGCTGCGCCCAGTCGTCGCTCTGGAACAGGATCATGAAGTCATCGCCGCCCACATGCCCGACGAAGTCGCGCTGCGGATCGCTGTGTGCCACGGCCAGCCGCGCCAGCAGGCGGATCATCTCGTCGCCGCGCCAGTAGCCATACTGGTCGTTGAAGGGCTTGAAGTTGTTCATGTCGATGTAGCAGGCGACGAACTCGCCCTGGCTCTCGATCAGGCGCTTGATGTGCAGGCTGATGGGAATGTTGCCCGGCAAGGAGGTCAGCGGGTTGGCGTGGCGGGCCGCCTCCAGGCGCAACTCGGTGACCGAGCGCACCAGCTGCTCGCCCGTGCCCAGGCCCACGTAACGACCGTTCTCGGTGACGATGAAGCCATCGCTCAGGTAACGCTGGTCCTGCGAGGTCAGGATGCCCACCAGCTCCTCGATGTCGTGGCTGCGCTCGATCAGCCGCGGCTGCTGGTTGGCATGCAGCAGGCAGGACTTCTTGCCGAAGATCTCGCGGAAATACAGGGTGGCGTAATGGTCCATGAACTGCTGGCGGTTGATGATGGCCTGCGGACGTTCGTCGTCCACCACCGCCACCGCGTGCAGCTCCGGATAGGCCTGGAAGATGGCGGCCACCTCGTCGTTGCTGGCACGGCAACCGATCGCCGGCGCATGGATGAGCGACAGATGGCGCAGCTGCCCCATGCGGGCCACGTAGCGCTGTTCGGGCATCACCGCCACCCGCGTGTCGTGCAGCACCTCCACCGCCGCGGCCAGGATCTCGGGATGCACCTCGGGCCCCGGACGCCCCAGGAAATAGCCCTGGCCATAGGCGATGCCGAGATCGCGGATGACACGCAGGTCGGCCTCGTTCTCGATGCCCTCGGCCACCAGCGCCGTGCCGAAGACGTCGGCGATCTGCAGCAGGGCCTGCAGGGTCTTGAGCTTGTCGGCGCTGCAGCTGATGTCGCGGCTGAAATACTTGTCGATCTTGACGATGTCGGGCCGGATCTGCGACCACAGGCGCAGGCTGGAGCGGCCGTCGCCAAAGTCGTCGAGTGCCAGCGACAGGCCCACGGCATGCAGCGCGCGGGCCACCTCGACCAGCCCGTCCATGTCGTGCACGCGTTCGTGCTCGGTGATCTCCAGCACCACCATGCGCGGCGATACCTCCAGCGCGCGCATGGCCCTTGCGAGCGTCTGGGTACCGTCCACCGCCACCAGCCGCTCCAGCGCATGGGCACTGATGTTGAGAAACAGCCGGCCGGGCTGGCGCTGGCGCCCCCAGTCCCGCAGCGCGAGGTAGATGCAATAAAGCTCGAACTCATAGAGCAGGCCTTCGGCCTGGGCCGCGCCCAACAGCGCATCGGCCGACTGCAGCAGGCTGCCCTGCGGCCCGCGGATCAGCGCCTCGTGCGCGTGCACCGACGCGCCCTTGAGATCGACGATGGGCTGGAACACCGGGTAGAGGGCGTCACCACGCATCAGGCTGGCCAACGGTCCGCCCCGTCCACTCAAGGTGGACAGGAATTGATGGGCAAAGAGGCGGACATGATCAATCATGAGGTGGCGGTGCGCAGCGTGTGCATCCTCCGGATCAGCGAGCAGGGTTTCCGGCATTCCATTCCAGGGACCGCAGTCCCGAGGGCATTCATACAGGCACTGTGCCGCACAGTCGTGACAGGATGGTGACTTAAAGGTTTCTGTTTCATGACAGATGCAAGACACATCACCCGGCCATGATTGCGGCGCTGCTTGAAACTATATAAACTGTTTTTATTGCAACCTCATCGGTACCTGTTCATGGAAGAAAACGTCAAGTCCACCGCCAGTCGTCCTGCCGCCAAACGCGCGCGCCCGGCGGCGCCGAAGAAGCCTACCCGCGAGCCTGCCGTCAAGGCCGGCAAGAAACCCGCGCCTCCGGCCAAGCCCGCCAAGCTCAAGAAGCCCAAGCTGGTGCGTGACAGTTTCACCATTCCCAAGGATGAGTACGGTGTGCTGGCCGAACTCAAGCAGCGCTGCGCCAAGCTGGAGCAGCCGGCCAAGAAAAGCGAACTGCTGCGTGCGGGCATCAAGGCGCTGGCGGGTTTGAGCGACAAGAGCCTGCTGGCTGCGCTCAAGGCCGTTCCATCCATCAAGACCGGCCGGCCCAAGAAGGCCTGACACTCGTTACAAGACGTCGGGCGACTGCACCGACACCAGGGTGGTCTGCGAGATGCCGTCGCGCAGGCGATGACGCAGCCACCAGACGGCCCCTTTTTTCACGCTGCACTCGCTGCCATGGATGGCGAGCAGGCGCGCGATGGTCTGCCCCAGCACCGGCTGGTGCCCGATCACCACGGTGACACCGCGTCCGTCGGGCCATTGAACGGTCTGCAACAGTTGTTCGACCGTGGCACCAGGCCCGAGTTCTTCGCGCAGCTTGAACTTGCGGCCCAGGGCCAGCGCCGTCTGTTCGGTGCGGCGTGCCGGACTGACCAGGATGCGTGCCCCTTCCGGCAACTGGCGGTCCAGCCAGCCCGCCATGCGGGCCGCCTGTTTTTCACCGCGTGGCGTCAACGCGCGCGCAAGGTCATCCCCACCCGGCTGGGCCTCATGCGCTTCCGCGTGACGCCACAGCAGCAAATCCATTTCAGGCTCCACGCGGCTCGCGCAGCGCGTAACGCGCCATGAGTGCGTCCTGGGCGCTGATGACCGGGCGGCCGGCCGCGGGAACCACCTTGGTGTAGCGACCATCCGGCTGCAGCTCCCAGCTGCCCTGGGTGTCGCCCATGGCCGCGACCAGGCATTCGTCGACGATGCGCTGGCGCAGCTTCGGGTCCAGCACCGGCCATGCGAGTTCGACCCGGCGCAGCATGTTGCGGTTCATCCAGTCGGCGCTTGAGAGGTAGAGCTCCTCGTCTTCGCCCTCGCGGAAATAGAAGACCCGCGCATGTTCGAGGAAACGCCCGATCAGGGAGCGCACGCGGATATTGCCCGTCTGCCCCGGCAGCTGCGCGGGCAGCATGCAGGCCCCACGCACGATCAGGTCGATCTTCACGCCATTCTGGCCGGCGGCAATCAGGGCACGGATCAGGGCCTCGTCGGTCAGGGCGTTCATCTTGGCCACAAGGCGCGCCGGCCGGCCGGCTGCGGCCGCAGCACCCAGGCTTTCAATCTTGTCCAGCAGCTTGCGATGTAGCTGGAAGGGGGCCACCCACAGGTGCTTGAGACGCGGCAGGCGGCTCTGGCCGGCCAGGTGCACGAAGACGTGTTCGATGTCGGCGGTCAGCCCCGCATCGGCCGTGAGATGGCTGAGGTCGGTGTAGAAGCGCGCGGTCATCGGGTTGTAGTTGCCGGTGGACAGGTGGGCGTAACGCTTGAAGTGCCGGCCTTCGCGCCGTGTCACCAGCATCATCTTGGCGTGGGTCTTGAGACCGACCACGCCGTAGAGCACTTGCACACCGATGGATTCGAGCTGCTCGGCCCAGTTGATGTTGACCTCTTCGTCGAAGCGCGCCTTGAGCTCCAGCACCACGGTCACTTCCTTGCCGCGGCGCACGGCTTCGCGCAGCAGGTCCATCAGGACGGAGTTGGCCCCGGTGCGGTAGATGGTCTGCTTGATGGCCAGCACCTGCGGGTCGTTGATGGCCTCGCGCAGGAAATCCAGCACACCGTCGAAGCTCTCGTAGGGCTGGTGGATCAGCTTGTCGCCGCGCTTGAGCTGATCGAAGATGGACTGCCCCGGCACCAGCTGGACCGGGTAGGACGGTTTGTAGGACGGGAAGCGCAGGCGCGGCTCGTCCACCAGATCCACGAGCTGGCCCAGGCGCACCAGGTTCACCGGCCCGTGCACGCGGTAGAGCGCGCCTTCGGGCAGCTCGAACTCGCGCAGCAGGAAACCAGCCAGGTAGTCGGAGCAGCCGGCCGACACCTCCAGCCGCACGGCCTGGCCGTAGTGGCGGTGCTGCAAACCCTGGCGCAGCGCAGTGCGCAGGTTCTTGACATCGTCCTCGTCCACCGCGAGATCCGAGTGGCGCGTGACGCGGAACTGGGAGAACTGGCTCATCTCGCGCCCGGGGAAGAGTTCGGCCAGGTGCGCGCGGATCACGCTCGACAGCGAAACGAACAGCCGGCGCTTGCCGCACAGGGCCTCGGGCAGTCGGATCAGGCGCGGCAGGGCGCGCGGCACCTTGACGATGGAAACGTCGTTCTCGCGGCCGAAAGCGTCGTGCCCGCCCAGGCGCACGATGAAGTTGAGCGACTTGTTGGCCACCTGCGGAAAGGGGTGCGAGGGATCGAGCCCCACCGGGATCAGCAGGGGCCGCACCTCCTGCTCGAAGTACTGCTTGACCCAGCGCCGCTGCGCGGTGTTGCGATCGCCGTGCGAGATGATCTTGATGCCCTCCTTCTCGAAGGCCGGCATCAGCTCGTCGTTGTACAGGGCGTACTGGCGCTCCACCAGGTTGTGGATGGCCACCGACATGGCGTCAAAAGACCCCGCGGTGTAGGTGCCCAGCTGATCCTGGCCCTGCTTGGCGCTCAGGTGGGGTTCGGCGCGCACCTCGAAAAATTCATCGAGATTGGAGGACACGATGCACAGGTAGCGCAGGCGCTCCAGCAGCGGCACCTCGGGCCGGCAGGCCCAGTCGAACACACGCTCATTGAAGGCCAGGATGCTCTGGTCGCGGTCCAGCAGGGCGGGCATGGTGATGCGTTGGGCGCTTTCGGCAGGCACGGTCAGCTCCAGGCTGGAAGATTGCAGAGTCATGACAGATTGTTTACAGCATAGATGACAGAGGTGTGACAGCATCTTGCTGCGACCCGTCCAGGAGCGTGGTCTGCCGGACCGGCACCAGCCGGCCCAGGAATTGCTGTGCCGCCTGCTCCCAGCTGAACATTTCGGCACGCCGGCGGGCGGCATGGCGCGGCACGGCCTGGGCGCGGTACCAGGCCTGCGCCAGGTCTTCGGCCAGCACGCCGCCCTGGGCGCGGCCCTGGTGCTGGCCCAGCACCTCCAGCGGGCCGTCCACCGGGTAGGCCGCCACCGGGGTGCCGCAGGCCATGGCCTCCAGCATCACCAGGCCGAAGGTCTCGGAGCGGCTGGGCATGACAAACACATCCGCTGCCGCATAGACCTGCGCCAGTTCGGCGCGGGGCAGGATGCCCAGCCAGTGCACACCCGGGTAGCGCTCCTTCAGCGTGGTCTCCAGCGGCCCCACGCCGCAGACGATCTTGCTGCCGGGCACGGCGAGTTTCAGGAAGGCCTCGATGTTCTTTTCGTAGGAGACCCGGCCGACGAACAGCGATATGGGACGAGGCAGACCCTTCAGCTGCGGATGCAGGCGCACCTCGTCCTGGTAGGGGAACAGCCTCAGGTCCACGCCATGGGTCCAGGGCCTGAGGTTGCTGAAACCGCGCCGCTGCAACAGGTCCAGCACGCCCTGCGTGGGCACCAGCACACCCGAGGACGGCCGGTGGAAGTGGCGAAACAGCGCATACCCCCAGGACAGGGGGATGTGCAGCGCGGCCTGCAGGATCTCCGGGAAACGGGTGTGGTAGGCCGTGGTGAAGGCCAGGCCATGCTTGAGGCAATAGGCCCGCGCCGCCCAGCCCAGCGGACCTTCGGTGGCGATGTGGATGGCCTGGGGGGCCAGCGCATCCAGCCGCAGCGCCAGGGCCTTGCGCGGACGCACGGCCAGATCGATGCCGGCATAACCCGGGCAGGGACGCGTGCGGAACTGGCCGGGATGGATGACCTCGACCTCGTGGCCCGCCGCCTGCACCTCGCGCACGAGTTCCACCAGCGTGGTGACCACGCCATTGACCTGGGGTGCCCAGGCGTCGGTGATGAGCGCGATCTTCATGCGGCGGCAGCGCGCACGGCGGCCTGCAGGGCCTGCCCGGGTGCCGCATCGGCCCAGTGCACCAGTTCGAGCCGGCCGTCGTGGTGCTCGACCAGCGCGGTCAGGCTTTCGACCCAGTCGCCGTCGTTGCAGTAAAGCACGCCCTCGATCTCGCGGATCTCGGCGTGGTGGATGTGGCCGCAGACCACCCCCTGGTGGCCGCGCTTGCGTGCTTCATGGGCCACGGCCTGCTCGAAATCGCTGATGAAGTTGACCGCCTTCTTGACCTTGTGCTTCAGATACGCCGAGAGCGACCAGTAAGGCAGTCCGAATCTGGCGCGCAGGTGGTTGAGGTAGCGGTTGAGCTTGAGGGTGAACTCATAGAGGTTGTCGCCCACGTAAGCCAGCCACTTGGCGCACTGGATCACGCCGTCGAAATAGTCGCCGTGGGTGACCCACAGGCGCCTGCCGTCGGCCGTGAGGTGCACGGCATCGTCCACCACCTCGATGCCGCCGAACTGGTGGCCGATGAAGCCGCGTGCGAACTCGTCGTGGTTGCCCGGCACGAAGACCACGCGGCAGCCCTTGCGCGCGCGGCGCAGCAGCTTCTGCACCACGTCGTTGTGGGCCTGCGGCCAGTACCAGCGCCGGCGCAGCTGCCAGCCGTCGATGATGTCACCGACCAGGTAGAGGTGGTCGCAGGAACTGGCCTTCAGGAAGGACAGCAGCTGTTCGGCCTGGCAGCCGGGCGTGCCCAGGTGCAGGTCGGAGATGAAGACGGCGCGGTAGCGCCTGCCGCCGCCCTTGTCATCGTCGTGGTCCTCATCGGGGCCCTGGCGCAACATGGTCGCCCCCAGCCAGCTGCTGCGTTGTTCGAGCGCGCTCTTCATCAGGCGCCGAAGAAGTGCTTGCGGTAGCGCGCCGGCAGGTCGGTTATGCGCATCAGCATGGGCAAGTCGGCACTGTTGAAGTCCGGGTCCCAGGCCGGGGCGCCCAGCACCTTGGCACCCAGGCGCAGGTAGCCCTTGATCAGGGCCGGCGGCTCGACGTCCAGGCTGCTGTCGAGCTCATCGACCGGCAGCGCCAGGCGCGGCCAGACCTGGTGTTCGATCGGCGCCATGTGGGTTTCCCGCACCTGACGCCAGATGCTGGCGGCCACGTCGCCGCTGATCACGCCGTTGTGCAGCATGGGGATGCTGGCGCAGCCGATCATGGTGTCGAGCTTGTTGCGCACCATGAACTCGGCCAGCGCGCCCCACAGGGCCATGATGATGCCGCCGTGGCGGAAATCCGGGTGCACGCAGCTGCGGCCCAGTTCCACCATGCGCTCGCGCAGGGCGCGCAGGCGCGTCAGGTCGAACTCCAGCTCGCTGTAGGTGCTGCCGATGCGCTGGGCCTGCTCGGGCGTGAGCACGCGGTAGGTGCCGATGACCTGCTGGCTTTCCTGGTCACGCACGATCAGGTGCTCGCAGTAGTCGTCGAACAGGTCCACGTCGTGGCCGGGCACGGTGGTGTTCAGCCGCGCGCCCATCTCGCCGACGAAGATGTCGTGCCTCAGGCGCTGCGCCGCACGGACTTCATCGAGGTGGCGCGCCCACGAAACTTCAAAGCCGCCGCGCCCTTGCGCAGGGACAGATTGATCAGGGCGGTGAAGTGACCCCCGAGGCATGGCAACGGGTGACAGCGGGAAGGTGGGGTTCGGCAGTTCTTTCATTTTTTCTCTCCTGTTTTGATGTGAATGGATCGATCTGGCGTGTAAAAAAGCCCCGGCTCAGCGGGGCTCGCAAACGTTCAGGTGACGACGGCGCCTCCATCGTGGCGCCGCTCGACCAGGGTGGTCGTTTCGCCGTCGTGCAAGGTGTTGAAGAAGATGAAGCGCCGGTCCGGCGTGCCCACGATGCCGGACCGCAGGGCGGTCCGCCCTCCGGCACGGGCCAGTGCGGCCACAGCCAGGGTGCGCGCGCGCAAGCCATCGGGCATCACCAGCCAGCGCCCCTGGCGCTCCAGGACTTCGATGGCGCCGTGCAATTCACCGGGGTCCACGAACAGCGCCAGCACCCCATGACGGGGGTTGCCGTCCAGCGGCTGGAACAGCAGGCCGGCGGTGCGCTGCCCGGGGCTCAGCGCCCAGCGATGCAGCACCTGGGTACGCACGGTCTGCGGCAGCCCTTCGTCGCCCTGGAAGGCTGGCCACCAGCCCGCATCGCGCAGGCGGCCAAGCTCCCGGCCCATGGCCGGGCCGGGCTGGGCCTCGCCGGGTTCGCGTGGGTTGGGGGTGCCGTGGTTCTGCATGCCTTGCAGTGTGCGCAGGCTTGATGACGGCTTTGTGGCGGCCGCATGACATCTCCATGACATCAGCCCGCCCCGAACCCGGGGAGCGGCGGCACTTGCCATCGATTCAATACTTCAAGTATCATTGAAATATGAAAAAACCCAAGACCACCGAAACCGAGGCCCTGCGCTCCCTGGCGGCACTGGCCCAGGCCCAGCGCCTGCGCGCCTTCCGCGCGCTGGTGGTGGCGGGTCCGGCCGGGCTCACGCCCGGCTTGCTGGCGGTGCAGCTGGACATCAGCCCCAGCGCCCTGTCCTTTCACCTCAAGGAGCTGGTGCATGCCGGGCTCGCGAGCAGCGAACCCGATGGCCGGCACCTCGTGTACCGCGCCAACTTCGCGCAGATGGATGCCCTGCTGGCATACCTGACCCGGCACTGTTGCCAGGGCGCCAGTTGTGAAATCACGCCGACGGGCCGCAAGGCCTGCGCACCTGCCGCATGAAGCTCGCAGACACCCTGAACCTCGCGTGCGCCTGCCGCACGCTGGACGCGCAGCAGCTGCGCACAGAGCTGGAGACCACCCCGGCCCTGGGCGGCCTGGTCGATCAGCTCGCGCTGAGCCATCCCCACCTGTTCGCAGCGACCGTTGTCTTTCTGGATCCGAAGACACGCGACGAGATCGAGCAGGCCGTCGCCGCGCTCGATCGCGTCTGCGCCCTGCCCGCCTGGCAGGACCACGCCCTCGCGGGCGCCGATGCCCAGACGCGCGAAGACCACGGGCCACAGGGCGTGTTCATGGGCTACGACTTCCATCTCAGCGCCGAGGGACCCCGGCTGATCGAGATCAACACGAATGCGGGGGGCGCCTTCCTCAACGCGGCGCTCGCGCGTGCGCACCGCGCCTGCTGCGGCGCCATGCCGGCTTTCATGGGCCCGAACGGCGCACTGGACCGGACCGAGGCCGTGATCGTGGACATGTTCCGCAGCGAATGGCAGGCCCAGCGCGGTGAGCGCCCCTGGCGCAATGTGCTGATCGTCGACGACGAGCCGCTGGCCCAGTACCTGGCGCCCGAATTCACCCTGGCGCGCAACCTCTTTGCCGCACAGGGCCTGCTGGCCGTGGTGGCCGATCCCCGTGAACTGCAGTGGCGCGACGGTGCGCTGTGGCACCCGGCCCTGCCCGCAGACCAGCCGGTGGATCTGGTCTACAACCGCCTCACGGACTTTGCGCTGGCCCAGCCCGAACACGCCGCCCTGCGCGCGGCCTGGGCCGCAGGCGCGGTTGTGCTCACCCCGCATCCGCGCGCCTATGCCCTGGCTGCCGACAAGCGCCGCCTGATCGACCTGTCCGACTCGGCCCGCCTCGAAGCGCTGGGCGCAACCGCGGCCGACCGCGCCCGGCTCGCACGCGTGGTACCGGCCACCGAGGCCGTCACGGCCGAAGGCGCCGAAGCGCTGTGGGCGCGCCGGCGCAGCCTGTTTTTCAAGCCTGCCACCGGCTTCGGCGCGCGCGCCGCCTACCGCGGCGACAAGCTCACACAGCGGGTGTGGCGCGAGATCGTCGCGGGCGACTACGTGGCCCAGGCCCTGGTGCCGCCCAGCGAGCGGCTGATCAGCGTCGACGGCCAGCCCCAGCGCCTCAAGCTGGACCTGCGCGCCTACGCCTACCGGGGCCAGGTTCAACTGCTGGCTGCGCGCACCTGGTCCGGCCAGACCACGAACTTCCGCACCGAGGGCGGCGGCTTCTCGCCCGTCGTGGTGCTGCCCGATTCCTTCCAACCTGACGGCCCCGCCGTTTCCCTCTCTCCTGACGCCGCATGAACTCATCTACCCTCAACGTCCTCTTTCTCTGCACGCACAACTCCGCGCGCAGCATCCTGGCCGAGGCCACACTCAACCACATCGGCGGCGGCCGCTTCAAGGCGTACTCCGCCGGCAGCAGCCCGCGCGAGAACCAGCAGCCCAACCCGCTGGGCCTCAAGGCCCTGCAAGCCGTTGGCATCGACACCTCCGGCCTGCGCAGCAAGAGCTGGGACGAGTTCGCTGGTGCGAACGCACCGCAGATGGATCTCATCATCACGGTCTGCGACAACGCGGCGGGCGAGGTGTGTCCCGTCTGGCCCGGCCACCCGGCCACGGCCCACTGGGGTTACGCCGACCCTTCCGAGGTGCAGGGCTCGGAAGAACAACGGCTGGAGGCCTTCCGCCAGACCTTGATGGCGATCCGCCGTCGCCTGGACCTGCTGGTCAACCTGCCGCCGGAGAAACTGGCGCAACAGCTGATCCAGACCACGGCCCGAGATCTGTCCGGGAGAGCTTGAGATGAGCGCGCAATGTGAAGTGACGGCCAGACAGGCCGCTGGCGCCCCCATGAGCGTGTTCGAGCGCTACCTCACGGTCTGGGTCTTCCTGTGCATCGTGGCTGGCATCGCGCTGGGCCAGCTGATGCCCGAACTGTTCCAGGCCATCGGCCGCATGGAACTGGCCCGGGTCAACCTGCCCGTGGGCGGGCTGATCTGGGTGATGATCATCCCCATGCTGGTCAAGGTGGACTTCGGTGCGCTGCACGAGGTAAGACTGCATGTGAAGGGCATCGGTGTCACGCTGTTCGTGAACTGGCTGGTCAAGCCCTTTTCCATGGCCTTGCTGGGCTGGTTCTTCATCCGGTATCTGTTCGCGCCGCTGCTGCCGGCCGGGCAGATCGACAGCTACATCGCCGGCCTGATCCTGCTGGCCGCTGCGCCCTGCACGGCCATGGTCTTCGTCTGGAGCCGCCTGACCGGTGGCAACGCGCTGTTCACGCTGACGCAGGTGGCCGTGAACGACAGCATCATGGTCTTCGCCTTCGCACCGCTGGTGGCCCTGCTGCTGGGCCTGTCGGCCATCACGGTGCCCTGGGACACGCTGCTGACCTCGGTGGTGCTCTACATCGTGATCCCGGTGATCCTCGCGCAACTCCTGCGCAGGCAATTGCTGGCGCGGGGACAGGCCGCCTTCGATTCAGCCATGCTCAGGATCGGCCCCTGGTCCATCGCGGCCCTGCTGGCCACGCTGGTGCTGCTCTTCGCCTTCCAGGGCGAGGCCATCCTCAAGCAGCCCCTGGTGATCGCCCTGCTCGCCGTGCCCATCCTGATCCAGGTCTTTTTCAACGCGGGCCTGGCCTACTGGCTCAACCGCGCGGTGGGTGAAAAGCACGAGATCGCCTGCCCCTCGGCGCTGATCGGGGCCTCCAACTTCTTCGAGTTGGCCGTGGCTGCCGCGATCAGCCTGTTCGGCTTCAACTCCGGGGCTGCATTGGCCACCGTGGTCGGCGTGCTGATCGAGGTGCCGGTGATGCTGCTGGTGGTGCGCATCGTGAACCAGTCCAAGGGCTGGTACGAGCGCGGCGCAGCCGCCTGAATCTCAGGCGCGCAGGGTCGCGGCCAGGCGCTCGGCGCAGCCCTGGGCCTGGGCCGCATCACGCGCCTCCACCATGACGCGCACCAGCGGCTCGGTACCGCTGGCGCGGATCAACACCCGGCCGCTGTCGCCGAGTTCAGCTTCCACGGTTTTCGTCTCCGAAGCCAGTCGCGTGTTGGTCTTCCAGTCCTGGCCGGGCTGCAGGCGCACATTGATCAGGGTCTGCGGGAACAGCGTGACGCTGGCCAGCAACTGGGCCATGCCCTGCCCGCTGCGCACGCAGGTCTGCAGCACCTGCAGGGCCGAGACCAGGCCGTCGCCGGTGGTCTGCTTGTCCAGCGCCAGCAGATGGCCCGAGCCCTCGCCGCCCAGCAGCCACTTGTGCCTGTTCAGTTCTTCGAGCACGTAGCGGTCTCCGACCTTGGCGCGCACGAACTGCACGCCACGTTTCTTCAGCGCCACTTCGACGGCCATATTGGTCATGAGCGTGCCCACGACACCGGGCACGTGCTCATCGCGGCCCAGCCGGTCGTCCACCATCAGGTAAAGCAGTTCGTCACCGTTGTACAGGCGACCGGTAGCGTCGACCATCATGAGGCGGTCGGCATCGCCATCGAGCGCCACGCCGTAGTCGGCTTGATGGGCCTTGACCGCGGCCACCAGGGCTTGCGTGTGGGTGGCCCCGACCTCATGGTTGATGTTCAGGCCATCGGGCGCACAACCGATGGCGATCACTTCGGCACCCAGCTCGTGAAAGACCTTGGGGGCGATCTGGTAGGCCGCACCATGTGCAGCATCCACGACGATCTTCAGGCCCTTGAGCGTGAGGTCCGTCGAGAAGGTGCTCTTGCAGAATTCGATGTAACGACCGGCCGCATCGTCAAGCCGGCGCGCACGCCCCAGGCTGGCCGAGTCCACCCAGACGGGCGGCTCGTCCACCGCCGCTTCCACCGCCAGTTCCCACGCGTCAGGCAGCTTGCTGCCCTGGGCGCTGAAGAACTTGATGCCGTTGTCCGGATAGGCGTTGTGGCTGGCGCTGATGACCACGCCCAGCGAAGCGCGCTGCGCGCGCGTGAGATAGGCCACACCCGGCGTGGGCAGAGGCCCCAGCAGCACCACATCGACGCCGGCGGAGTTGAAGCCGGATTCGAGCGCGCTCTCCAGCATGTAGCCGGAAATGCGCGTGTCCTTGCCGATCAAGACCACCGGACGCTCTTCCGTGCGCTTGAGCACACGGCCCACGGCATGCGCCAGACGCAACACGAAATCCGGAGTGATGGGGGCCTGCCCCACCGTGCCGCGGATGCCGTCGGTGCCGAAGTATTTCCTGCTCATGTTTTTATGCCCCTGCTCTGTCTTCGTTGTTCAATGCTATTCATTTTATAGCTGCCAGCACCTTCAGCGCCTGCACGGTTTCCCGCACGTCGTGCACGCGCACGATGGCCGCGCCGCGCTCCACCGCCAGCAGCGCGGCCGCCACGCTGGGCGCCATGCGTTCGTGCTGGCCGGTGGGCACCGTGCTGCCCGGCGGCGGGCTGGCCACCGCGCCCAGCGAGGACTTGCGCGACCAGCCGGCCAGCAGAGGATACCCCGCGGCCAGCAGCTCGCCCTGGCGTGCCAGCAGCGAGAAGTTCTGCGCCACCGTCTTGCCGAAACCGATGCCGGGGTCTAGCACGATGCGCTCCCGGGCCACCCCGCGCGCCTGCAGGTCCTGCGCCGACTCGCCCAGGAAAGCCAGCACGGCAGGCAGCACGTCGCCCTCCATGGGGCTGAGCTGCATGGTGCGCGGTTCGCCGTGCATGTGCATCAGGCAGACCCCGCAGGACGGATGGCCGGCCACGACTTGGCGACCATCCAGCGGGTCGGCCGCGTCCTGCCAGCGCAGGGCCCAGATGTCGTTGACGATGTCGGCCCCCAGCGCCAGGCAAGCCTGCATGACACGCGGCTTGTAAGTATCGATGGACAGGGGCACGCCGAGTTTCAAGGCCTCGCGCAGCACGGGCAGCACGCGAGACAGCTCCTGCGCCAGTGGCAGCTGCACGGCGCCCGGACGCGTGGACTCGCCGCCCAGGTCGAGAATGTCAGCTCCGTCCTTGAGCAGCTGCTCGCAGTGGACCAGCGCGGCACGGGTGTCGGCATGGCTGCCGCCATCCGAGAAGGAGTCGGGCGTGATGTTGACGATGCCCATGACCTGCGGCCTGGACAGGTCGATGGCGTAACGGGTGGTCTGCCAGATCATGTCAATGAGTGGGTGCCAAACAAAACGGGGCGCTGGGCCCCGTTTGTGATGCTCGCCGGATCAGGCGGCGGAAGGTGAAGGATCGGTCTTCACCGCCGGTGTGCCGCCGGCATCACCGCCGCCGGAGTTCGGCGTGCGCGGCGTCCAATCTTTCGGCGGACGTGGCTCCTTGCCAGCCATGATGTCGTCGAGCTGTTCGCCGTCGATGGTTTCCCACTCCAGCAGGGCCTTGGCCATGGCGTGCATCTTGTCGGCGTTGTCCTCGATCAGCTTGCGCGCCTCGGCGTACTGCTGGTCGATGATGCGTCGCACTTCGGCGTCGACCTTCTGCATGGTCTGCTCGCTGATGCTGGTGGTCTTGGTCACGGAACGGCCCAGGAAGACCTCGCCCTCGTTCTCGGCGTAGACCATGGGACCCAGGGCATCGGTCATGCCATAGCGCATGACCATGTCGCGTGCGATGTGGGTGGCACGCTCGAAGTCGTTGGAGGCGCCGGTGGTCATCTGGTTCATGAACACTTCTTCGGCGATACGGCCGCCGAACAGCATGCTGATCTGGTTCAGCATGTAATCGCGGTCGTAGCTGTAGCGGTCTTTCTCGGGCAGGCTCATGGTCACGCCCAGGGCACGGCCGCGCGGAATGATGGTGACCTTGTGCACCGGATCGCACTTGGGCAGCATCTTGCCGATCAAGGCGTGGCCCGACTCATGGTAAGCCGTGTTGCGGCGCTCTTCCTCGGGCATGACCATGCTCTTGCGCTCGGGGCCCATGAGGATCTTGTCCTTAGCCTTCTCGAAGTCCTGCATCTCGACCACGCGTGCGTTGCGTCGCGCCGCCATCAGCGCCGCCTCGTTGCAGAGGTTGGCCAGATCGGCACCGGACATGCCGGGCGTGCCGCGGGCGATCACGGCCGGGGCGACGTCCTGGCCGATCGGGATCTTGCGCATGTGCACGTTGAGGATCTGCTCGCGGCCGCGGATGTCGGGCAGCGTGACGTAGACCTGGCGGTCGAAACGACCCGGGCGCAGCAAGGCGGCGTCCAGGATATCCGGGCGGTTGGTGGCAGCCACCACGATCACACCCAGGTTGGTTTCGAAACCGTCCATCTCGACCAGCATCTGGTTGAGGGTCTGCTCGCGTTCGTCGTTGCCACCGCCCAGGCCGGCGCCACGCTGGCGGCCGACGGCGTCGATTTCATCGATGAAGATGATGCACGGCGCGTTCTTCTTGGCGTTTTCGAACATGTCGCGCACGCGGGCTGCGCCCACGCCAACGAACATCTCGACGAAGTCGGAACCCGAGATGCTGAAGAACGGCACCTTGGCCTCGCCGGCAATGCCCTTGGCCAGCAGCGTCTTGCCGGTGCCCGGGGGGCCGACCAGCAGCAGGCCGCGCGGAATGCGGCCGCCCAGTTTCTGGAATTTCTGCGGGTCTTTCAGGAAGTCCACAACCTCCTTGACTTCTTCCTTGGCCTCATCGCAGCCCGCAACGTCGGCAAAGGTGACCTGGTTGTTGTTCTCGTCGAGCATGCGCGCCTTGCTCTTGCCGAAGCTGAAGGCACCACCCTTGCCGCCGCCCTGCATCTGGCGCATGAAGTAGATCCAGACGCCGATCAGCAGCAGCATGGGGCCCCAGCTGACCAGCAGGGTCATGAGCAGGGAGCCTTCTTCGCGCGGCTTGACGTCGAACTTGACGCCGTTGTTGATCAGGTCGCCGACCAGGCCCCGATCGAGATAGGTGGCGGTGGTGCGCACCTTGCGGTCGTCGGTGGTGGTGGCCAGGATTTCGGTGCCACCGGGGCCTTCCTGGATCAGCGCGCTCTTGATGCGGTTGCTGCGCACTTCCTCCAGGAAGTCGGAGTAACCCAGCGTGCCGGCCGCAGCGCCACTGCGGGTGTCGAACTGCTTGAACACCGTGAAGAGGACAAGCGCGATCACCAGCCAGACGGCCACTTTAGAAAACCACTGATTATTCAAGTGCAGCTCCAGTAGGGATGCCAGGGAAAAACATAGCTTGTAGCCATTTTAGGCGTTTCAAGCCTGCGCCCGATTGATTTTGCCCGCTACAGCCATTGATCATGGAGGGGATTTGGGGGCGATTTCACGATTTACACGTCGCTCCCCTGCATCCCAGGGGGAAGCTCAACCCACCGCCACCGGCTTCAAGCCCACGCCCACCAGGAAAGTTTCAGACGAACGGTCGCGCGACGCCTTGGGTTTGATGGCTTTGACGGTCTGGAAATGGGCCCGGAAGTGCTGGATGATCTCTTCGTAACCCCGGCCGTGGAAGACCTTGGCCACCAGGGCACCCGAGGGCTTGAGATGGTGTTGACAGAAATCAATTGCCAGCTCGATCAGGTGCTCCATGCGGGCCGCATCGACCGATGACACCCCCGAGAGGTTGGGCGCCATGTCCGAGACCACCACATCGGCCTGGCGGCCCTGCAGCAGTTCTTCCAGCCGGGCCAGCACCTCGGCCTCGCCAAAGTCGCCCTGGATGTACTGCACACCCTCGATGGGCTCCATGGGCAGCAGGTCCAGGCCGATGATGCTGCCCTTGAGCTCCCCTACCGCCGCACCGCCGGGCGCCATGCGGCGACGCAGGTACTGGCTCCAGGCGCCGGGCGCGCAGCCCAGGTCCACCACCACCTGGCCGGGTTTGATCAGGCGCAGGGTTTCGTCGATTTCCTTGAGCTTGTAGGCTGCGCGCGCCCGATACCCCTCCTTCTGCGCCAGCTTGACGTAGGTATCGTTGACGTGGTCGTTGAGCCAGGCCTTGTTGACCTTTTTGCTCTTCGTATTGACTTTCATTTTGTCTTTCAAACAGCAACCGGCGCCAACCAGCTGCTTACAGAGGATAATAACGACATGCCAGCGATACAACTGACTCCTGCCGAACGCAAGGAATTCCGCGCCGAAGCCCACCATCTCGACCCCGTCGTGATGATCGGCAACGACGGCCTGACGGCCGCCGTCAAGAAGGAAACCGACTCCGCCCTCAAGGCCCACGGCCTGATCAAGGTACGGGTCTTTTCGGACGACCGCGCCGCACGCGAGACCATCTTCCAGACCCTGGCCGAGGAGCTCAACGCGGCGCCCATCCAGCACATCGGCAAGCTGCTGGTGCTCTGGCGCCCCAAGCCGGAGAAGGAACGCGTCGAGGACGAGGACCGCATGCCCGGCCCGCGCGACGTCAAGGTCCTCAAGTTCAGCAAACGCGGCGGTCAGCGACCCGAGGTCCAGGTGCTGCGCGTGCTGGGCAACCAGCGCCTGACGCCCGGCGGCAAGGTCAAGCGGGCCAAGCCCAAGCAGACCAGCGTCAAGAAACGCAGCCAGACCTGAGGTCTGTCCTCAGGCCCTGCGGCCCAGCCGCCAGAAGGTGACGGCGGCAAACGCCCACTGCAGGAAATACATCGCACTGCCAACCCGGTGCCACAGCGCCAGGTTTTCCCGCGCCACGATGCGCGGCGCCACGGCGAACTCCGCCAGCAGGGCCAGCAGCAGGCCCCCCACGACGAACAGCCGGGCGGCATGCAGGGGACGGGGGCCCGCCTCCCCCTCCTGCGGACGGGAGGCCAGCAAGAGCAGCAAGGTACAAGCCACGGAGACCCAGGTCTGCGCCGTGAAGAACCTGGCCGCCAGCGTACCGGCCATGGTGCCGGGCAAATTTGCGAACAGCAGCGGCACCACCAGGAAACCGATGGTCGTCAGGCTGCCCCACCAGAGGGCGGCCGCCCAGCGCGGCAAGGCCTGAACGAAACGGGACAGGGCAGCAGGAACGATATTCACCGGTAGCTGACGCCCACGATCTCGTAGCGCTTGATGCCACCCGGCGCCTGCACCTCGGCCGTGTCGCCCTCCTCCTTGCCGATCAGGGCGCGGGCGATGGGGCTGCCCACGTTGATCAGGCCCAGCTTGAGATCGGCCTCGTCCTCACCCACGATCTGATAGGTCACCGCGTCGCCGGTGGACTCATCCTCCAGTTCGACCGTGGCACCGAACACCACCTTGCCACCCGCGTCGATGGAGGTCGGGTCGATGACCTGGGAGGCCGAGAGCTTGCTCTCGATTTCCTGGATGCGGCCTTCGATGAAACCCTGGCGGTCCTTGGCGGCGTCGTATTCGGCGTTTTCGCTCAGGTCGCCCTGGGCGCGCGCTTCGGCAATGGCATTGATCACCCCAGGGCGATCCACCGTCTTGAGACGGTGCAATTCGGCCTTGAGCTTTTCGGCGCCGCGGGTCGTGATCGGAATGGTGGCCATGTCTCTGTGGTTCTTAAAGGGTAAAAAGTAAAGGGGGCAGACCAGCGCATAACGCGGGCCTGCCCCAGAGGGTTCGGAAGATTATGCCAGTTGGGCGTGCAGCTCCTGCACCGAATACACGTCCAGATTGTCCATGTACTTCATGCCCTCGACGGCCGCTTCGGCGCCGGCGATGGTAGTGAAGGTGGTCACCCGGGCCAGCAGGGCCGAGGTGCGGATGTAGCGCGAATCGGCAATGGCGTTGCGTCGCTCCTCCACCGTGTTGATGACCAGGGCGATGTCGCCGTTCTTGATCATGTCCACGATGTTGGGGCGGCCCTCGGTCACCTTGTTGACGACCTCGCAAACCAGGCCGGCGGCCTCGATGGCCGCCGCCGTGCCCTTGGTCGCCACGATGGTGAACCCCAGGGCGATCAGGCCACGGGCCACGGCCACGGCGCGCGGCTTGTCGCTCTGCTTGACCGACAGGAAGACCCGTCCGGACTTGGGCAGGCGCGTGCCGGCACCGAGCTGCGACTTGACAAAAGCCTCGCCGAAGGTCTTGCCCACGCCCATCACCTCGCCCGTGGACTTCATCTCGGGGCCGAGAATGGTGTCCACGCCGGGGAACTTGACGAAGGGGAACACGGCCTCCTTCACGCTGAAGTAAGGCGGCGTCACTTCCTTGGTGATGCCCTGCGAGGCCAGGGTCTGGCCGGCCATGCAGCGGGCGGCCACCTTGGCCAGCTGGATGCCCGTGGCCTTGGAGACGTAAGGTACCGTGCGCGAGGCACGCGGGTTCACTTCGAGCACGAAGATCACGTCCTGGCCGTCCTGTTTCTGGATGGCGAACTGCACGTTCATCAGGCCGACCACGTTCAGGGCCCCGGCCATGGCAGCGGACTGGCGCTTGAGCTCGTCCACCGTGGCCTGGGACAGGGAATACGGCGGCAACGAGCAGGCGGAGTCCCCGCTGTGCACTCCGGCCTGCTCGATGTGTTCCATCACGCCACCGATAAAGGTCTTGCCTTCCGGGTCACGCAGGCAATCCACGTCGCATTCGATGGCGTCGTTCAGGAAGCGGTCCAGCAGCACGGGGCTGTCGTTGCTGACTTTGACGGCTTCGCGCATATAACGCTCCAGGTCGCGCTGCTCATGCACGATTTCCATGGCGCGACCACCCAGAACGTAGCTCGGACGGACCACCAGCGGGTAACCCAGGGTGGCGGCCTTCTCCAGCGCCTCGGCTTCGGTGCGCGCCGTAGCATTGGGCGGCTGCTTGAGGTTCAGCGTGCGCAGCAGGGCCGAGAAACGCTCGCGGTCTTCGGCCGCGTCGATCATGTCCGGGCTGGTGCCGATGATCGGCACGCCTTCGGCCTCCAGGCCCAGGGCGAGCTTGAGCGGCGTCTGGCCGCCGTACTGCACGATCACACCGGTGGGCTTTTCCTTGTCCACGATCTCGAGCACGTCTTCCAGCGTCAGCGGCTCGAAGTAGAGGCGGTCCGAGGTGTCGTAGTCGGTGGACACGGTCTCGGGGTTGCAGTTGACCATGATGGTCTCGTAGCCGTCCTCGCGCATGGCGAGCGCGGCATGGACGCAGCAATAGTCGAACTCGATGCCCTGGCCGATGCGGTTCGGGCCGCCGCCGAGCACCATGATCTTCTTCTTGTTGGTCGGCTCGGCTTCGCACTCGTCCTCGTAGGTCGAGTACATGTAAGCGGTGTTGGTCGCGAACTCGGCGGCACAGGTGTCCACGCGTTTGTAAACGGGGCGCACGCCCAGCTTGCGACGCGTATCACGCAGCTGCTTCTCGGTGGTCTTGAGCAGCTTGGCCAGGCGACGGTCGGAGAAGCCCTTCTTCTTGAGCGTGCGCAGCGTAGTGACATCCAGCGCGGCCAGGGCCTTCTCGCCCTTCTCGGCGGCCAGCTTGTCCAGATCGAGTTCGATCTTGACGATCTCCTCGATCTGCACCAGGAACCACTTGTCGATCTTGGTCAGGTCATAGACCTCGTCCACCGACAAGCCCATGGCGAAGGCGTCGCCCACGTACCAGATGCGCTCGGGGCCGGGCTCGCCCAGCTCCTTCTCCAGCACCTCGCGGTCCTGTGTCTTCTCGTTCATGCCGTCCACGCCGACTTCCAGGCCGCGCAGGGCCTTCTGGAAGGATTCCTGGAAGGTGCGGCCCATCGCCATGACCTCGCCCACCGACTTCATCTGGGTCGTCAGGCGGCTGTCGGCCGTGGGGAATTTCTCGAAGGCGAAACGCGGGATCTTGGTCACCACGTAGTCGATGCTGGGCTCGAAGCTGGCGGGCGTGGCGCCGCCCGTGATCTCGTTGCGCAGTTCGTCCAGCGTATAACCCACGGCCAGCTTGGCCGCGACCTTGGCGATCGGGAAGCCCGTGGCCTTGGAGGCCAGCGCGGAAGAACGGCTCACGCGCGGGTTCATTTCGATCACGATCATGCGACCGTCTTTCGGGTTGACCGAGAACTGCACGTTGGAGCCGCCCGTGTCCACACCGATCTCGCGCAGCACCGCCAGCGAGGCGTTACGCATGATCTGGTATTCCTTGTCGGTCAGGGTCTGGGCCGGGGCCACGGTGATGGAGTCACCGGTGTGCACGCCCATCGGGTCCAGGTTCTCGATCGAGCAGACGATGATGCAGTTGTCGGCCTTGTCGCGCACGACTTCCATCTCGTACTCTTTCCAGCCCAGCAGCGACTCCTCAATGAGCAGCTCTTTGGTGGGCGAGGCCTCCAGGCCGCGCTTGCAGATGGTCTCGAACTCTTCCGGGTTGTAGGCGATGCCGCCACCCGTGCCGCCCAGCGTGAAGCTGGGACGGATGACGGTGGGGAAACCCACGGTCTTCTGCACGGCCCAGGCCTCTTCCATGCTGTGGGCGATGCCCGAGCGCGCCGAGCCCAGGCCGATCTTGGTCATGGCCTGCTTGAACTTCTGGCGGTCTTCGGCCTTGTCGATGGCCTCGGGCGTGGCGCCGATGAGCTCGACCTTGTACTTGTCGAGCACGCCGTGGTGCCACAGGTCCAGCGCGCAGTTCAGCGCGGTCTGGCCTCCCATGGTGGGCAGGATGGCGTCGGGCTTTTCCTTGGCGATGATCTTCTCGACCGTCTGCCAGGTGATGGGCTCGATGTAGGTGACGTCGGCCGTGGCCGGATCGGTCATGATCGTCGCAGGGTTGCTGTTGATCAGGATGACCTTGTAGCCCTCTTCGCGCAGGGCCTTGCAGGCCTGCACGCCGGAGTAGTCGAACTCGCAGGCCTGGCCGATGATGATCGGACCGGCGCCGATGATCAGGATGCTCTTGATGTCTGAACGCTTGGGCATTTACTTCTTCTCCATCAGCGCCGTGAAGCGGTCGAACAGGTAGGCGATATCGTGCGGGCCGGGCGAGGCTTCCGGGTGGCCCTGGAAGCAGAAAGCCGGCTTGTCGGTGCGGGCCAGGCCCTGCAGCGTGCCGTCGAACAGGCTGACGTGCGTGGCGCGCAGCTTGGCGGGCAGCGACTCCATCTCCACGGCGAAGCCGTGGTTCTGGCTGGTGATGCTCACACGGCCGTTGTCCAGGTCCTTGACCGGGTGATTGGCACCGTGGTGGCTGTTCTGCATCTTGAAGGTCCTGGCGCCCGAAGCCAGGGCCATGATCTGGTGGCCCAGGCAGATGCCGAAGGTGGGGATGCTGGCCTCGATGATCTCGCGCGCGGCGGCGATGGCGTAGTCACAGGGCTCCGGGTCACCCGGGCCGTTGGAGAGGAAGACACCGTCGGGTTTGAGCGCCAGCACGTCCTTGGCCGGCGTCCGGGCCGGTACCACCGTGAGCTTGCAACCCCGTTGGGCCAGCATGCGCAGGATGTTCTTCTTGACACCGTAGTCATAGGCCACGACATGGAAACGCGGGGCGGTCTGCTGGCCGTAGCCCGAGCCCAGGGTCCATTCGGTCTGGTCCCAGGTATAGGCCTTTGGAGTCGTCACGACCTGGGCCAGGTCCAGGCCCTTCATGCTGGGCGCGGCCTTGGCGGCGGCCAGGGCCTCGTCGATACGGGCCTGGCTCACGGCCTCACCGGCCTTGAGCGCCACGATGGCGCCGTTCTGCGCGCCCTTGCTGCGCAGCAGGCGCGTGAGCTTGCGGGTGTCGAGGTTGGCAATCGCCACCGTCTTCTCGCGCACCAGGTACTGCGAAAGCGTCTCGGTACTGCGGAAGTTGGACGCCAGCAGGGGCAGGTCCTTGATGATGAGGCCGGCGGCATGGACCTTGTCGGCTTCGATGTCCTCGCTGTTGATGCCGTAGTTGCCGATGTGCGGATACGTCAGTGTGACGATCTGCCGGCAGTAGCTCGGATCAGTGAGGATTTCCTGGTAGCCGGTGATGGCGGTGTTGAACACCACTTCGCCGACGGTGGTGCCGGTGGCACCGATGGAATTGCCGATAAAGACCGTGCCGTCTGCGAGCGCCAGGATGGCGTGAGGGGTGGTTCCCTGGAGAGACAAAAGCACTGGGTACTCCGTTGGTTACGGGCGCGCCCACGCACTTACAGGAACGGGTCCTGGCTGCTGCTTTTGAGAGGGATGTTCGGCCTGAAATGCGCTGGGGCGGCTGGATTTCTGAACAGTTCAAGATTATAGCTTAGGGCCGATGTCCCCTCGCGGCCCTCACCTTGCACGGCCGCCTTGAAACCGCAACGGGAAACGATTCAGCCCGCAGCACACGCCACGGCGCTGGCGTGCAGGCAGATGGCGGCGGCGGCGGCCACGTTGAGCGATTCCTCCCCGCCGGGCTGGGCAATGCGTACGGACAGCGCAGAACGCGCCATCAACTCAGCGCCCACGCCCTGACCTTCGTGGCCCAGTGCCCAGGCACAGGGCCAGGGCAAGGTCTGCCGATGGATCGGCTCGCCTTGATGCGAGCTGGTGACGATGATGGGCACAGCCAGCCCTTCGAGCGCCACGGGCTCCACACCCTCGACCAGACGCAGTGCGAAATGCGCGCCCATGCCTGCACGCAGCACCTTGGGACTCCACAGGGCCGCCGTACCCTTCATGGCGATCACCTGCTGGAAACCGAAGGCCGCCGCGCTGCGCAGGATGGAGCCGACGTTACCGGCGTCCTGCACCCGGTCCAGGATGACCGAGGCCAGGCCGGACTGGAGCGCTGTGTCGGCCGGCAGGTCGAATACAAAACCCAGCCGGGAGGGTGATTCGAGACCGCTGATGCCATCGAACAGGGCATCGGGCACCAGGATGGTCTTGGCCGCAGAGGCTCCGAACTCGGTCGCAATAATCGGCCACGCCGACTCGGCGAACACCGCAATAGCCGGCCTTTGGCTGCGCAGCAAGGCGGCACGGCAGAGGTGATCCCCCTCCACCCAGAAACGTCCGCTCTTGCGATAGGCCGTGCTGTCTTGGCTGAGCTTGCGCAGCTCCTTGAGCAAGGGGTTATCTCGTGCCGTGATGTGGACTGGCTGCTGCATGCTCATCCGAGCACCTCCGTCACCGGTGCAAAGGTCTTGCGATGCTGCGGGCAGGCACCATGCTGCCGCAAGGCCGCCAGATGCTCGGCCGTGCCATATCCCTTGTGGGCGGCAAAGCCATACTGCGGAAACTCGCGGTCGTACTCGGCGCACCAGCGGTCGCGGTGCACCTTGGCCAGGATGGAAGCGGCAGAAATCGCCGGCACCGTGGCGTCGCCTTTGACGATGGCCTCGGCCAGCACATCCAGCACCGGCAGGCGGTTGCCATCCACCAGCACCTTGGCAGGCTTGAGCCGCAGGCCTTCGACGGCACGGCGCATGGCCAGCAGCGTGGCTTGCAAGATGTTGAGCGTGTCGATCTCCTCCACACTGGCTTCGGCGATCGAACAGCACAGGGCCTTGGCGCGGATCTCGTCGTACAGCTTCTCGCGACGCGCGGGCGTGAGCTTCTTGGAATCGGCCAGGCCCTGGATGGGGTTAAGATCGTCCAGGATCACCGCGGCCGCTACCACCGGGCCAGCCAGGGGGCCACGGCCAGCCTCATCCACCCCGGCGATCAGGCCCGGCGTGTCCCACATCAGCGTGGCCTGTTCAGCCTGCAAGAACTTGCGCGATCGCATCGGCTGCCAGTTTTGGTGTGTCGCGCTGCAATTCGGCATGCAGCGCCATGAAGGTCTGTTCCAGCGCTGCGACACGCTCGGGCGCGTCCAGCCACTGCAGCGTGGACGCTGCCAGCTTCTCAGGCGTAGCCTCGTGCTGCAAGAGCTCGGGCACGACGAAATCGCGACAGAGGACGTTGGGCAGGCCGACCCAGGGCTGCAGCTGCTTGCGCTTCATGAGCTGGTAGGTCAGCCAGTTCACGGCATAGGAGATCACCATGGGCCGCTTGAACAGGGCGGCCTCCAGCGTGGCGGTGCCGCTGGCGATCAGGGTCACGTCACAGGCTGCCAGCACGGTGTGGGACTGACCGTCGAGGATGCGCAGGTGCCCTTCCATGCCCGCAGCGCGCGCGGCCTTCTCAATGCGCGCGCGCAGGGCGGGAATGGCCGGCACGAGAAATTCCAGCTGCGGGCGGCACCGGCGCATCAGGGCCGCCGCGCGGAAGAAGCGTTCAGCCAACTGCTTGATCTCGCCCGCCCGACTGCCCGGCAGGATAGCCACAAGCTGCGCGTCGTCCGATACACCCAGCGTCGCGCGTGCGGCAGCGCGGTCGGGTCGCAGGGGAATCACATTGGCCAACGGATGGCCAACATAGGTCGCGGCGATGCCGTGCCGCCCCAGCAATTCCACTTCAAAAGGGAAGATGCACAGGACGTGGTCCACACTGGCCTTGATCTTGTGCACGCGCTCGGGACGCCAGGCCCAGATCGCCGGGCAGACGAAATGCACGGTGCGGATACCGGCGGCGCGCAGGTCGCGCTCGAGATCCAGATTGAAGTCGGGGGCATCGACGCCGATGAAGACATCAGGCCGGTCCTGCAGGAGTCGCTCGCGAAGCTGGTCGCGGATGCCCACCAGCTCGCGGTAGTGCCGCAGTACCTCGACATAACCGCTCACGGCCAGTTTGTCGCTGGGCCACCAGGCTTGGAACCCGCGCTGGGCCATCTGTGACCCACCGATGCCCTGAGCCAGGGCCTCAGGCCAGCGCGCCCGGACGCCATCGAGCAGGAGGCCGGCCAGCAAGTCCCCGGAGGTCTCGCCCGCCACCATCGCGACGCGCGGCTGGGACATCATGCGTTTACTCTCAGCGGGCAATGCCGTTGGTAGCGCTGGCCAGGAAGGCTTCCATCTGCGCCACGTCGTCCGCCGCTTCGGGCCAGGTCTGCGGCAGCACGGCGATGGCCGTGCGTGCCTGCTCCAGGGTGAGGTTCTGGCGGTAGAGGATCTTGTGCATCTCGCGGATGGCCGTGACACGCTGGTCAGAAAAATCCCGCCGCCGCAAGCCGACCAGGTTGACGCTGCGCACTGTCAGTGGATTGCCATCCACCACCATGAACGGCGGGATGTCCTTGGCGACGTGGCTGGCAAAACCGATCATGGTGTGGGCACCGATGCGCATGCGCTGCAGGATGCCGGTGAGGCCGCCCACGGTGGACCAGTCGCCGATCTCGACATGCCCGGCCAAGGTGGCGTTGTTGGCCATGGTCACATGATTGCCAATGATGCAGTCGTGCGCGATGTGCACATAGGCCATGATCCAGTTGTCATTGCCGATACGGGTTTCGTTCTTGTCCTGCGCCGTCCCGATGTTGAAGGTGCAGAACTCGCGGATCGTGTTGCGGTCCCCGATGTGCAGCTCGCAGGGCTCGTCCTTGTACTTTTTGTCCTGCGAGATGGCGCCCAGCGAATTGAACTGGAAAATCCGGTTGTCCCGGCCGATGGTCGTGCGTCCCTCAATCACGCAATGCGGACCAATGGCCGTACCCGCCCCCACCTTCACGTGTGGGCCGATCACCGTATAGGGACCCACCGTGACTGTGCTGTCGAGTTCGGCCCGGGGATCGACGATGGCGGTCGAATGGATCTGCGTCACGCTGCGTCCTCAGCTGACCTTGCGCATGGTGCACAGGATATCGGCCTCGACCGCGCGTTCGCCGTCGACACTGGCCCAGACCTTGAATTTGTAGATGCCGGCCTTGGAGCGTTCCAGCTCGGCTTCAAGGATCAGCTGGTCGCCCGGCTCGACCGGGCGCTTGAAGCGGGCGTTGTCGATGCCGGCAAAGTAGTACACCGTGTTCTCGTCGAGGGCATGGCCCAGGGTTTCAAACGACAGCAGGGCCGCAGTCTGCGCCAGGGCCTCGAGCATCAACACCCCCGGCATGACGGGGCGGTTGGGGAAATGGCCGTTGAAGAAGTCTTCGTTGATCGTGACGTTCTTGACCGCCTTGATGCGCTTGCCCTTCTCCAGCTCCAGCACCCGGTCCACGAGCAGGATGGGGTAACGGTGCGGCAACAGCTTGAGTATCTTGTGGATGTCCATGGCGATCATTTTTTTGTTTCCTTGAGGTCTTTTTCCAGTGCGCGCAAGCGTTCGCGCAGGGTGGAAAGCTGCTTGAGCGTGGCGGCATTCTTTTCCCAGGACGCATTGTCCTCCAGCGGATAGAAACCGGTGTAATGCCCGGGCTTGTTGATCGAACGCGTGACCAGCGAAAACGAGGAAACATGCACCCCGTCCGCGATGCTCAGGTGGCCCAGCACGCCGGCGCTGCCGCCGATGGTGCAGTTGGCCCCGATGGTGGCACTGCCGGCCACGCCCACGCAGCCCGCCATGGCGGTGTTGCGGCCCACGCGCACGTTGTGACCGATCTGGATCAGGTTGTCGAGCTTGACCCCATCCTCGATCACGGTATCGCTCAGCGCGCCGCGGTCGATGCAGGTATTGGCACCGATCTCGACATCGTTGCCGATGCGCACCGCGCCCAGCTGTTCGATCTTCTCCCAGCGCTCGCCGTCCTTGGCAAAACCGAAACCGTCGGCCCCGATGACGACCCCCGGGTGCAGGATGCAGCGCTCGCCGATCACGCATTCCTCGCTGACGGTCACGCGAGACTTGAGCACGGTGTGCGCCCCGATGCGCGCGCCGCGTTCGACCACACACAGCGGCCCGACCTGCGCGGTGGGATCGACCTGCGCCGCAGGGTCGACGACCGCGCTCGGATGGATGCGCGGGCCGGCCGGTCGTTGGCGCGAGCGCTGCCAGAGCTGGGTGACGCGGGCGAAGTAGAGGTAGGGATTGTCGGCAACGATGCAGGCGCCGCGGGCGACGGCCTCGACCTGCATCTGTGGCCCGACGATCACGCAGCCGGCGCGCGAAGCGGCCAGTTGCTGGCGGTATTTGGGATTGCTGAGGAAGCTGAGGTGCCGGGGCTCGGCCACATCGAGAGGCGCCAGGGCCTGGATTTCCAGCGCAGGGTCGCCGAACAGTTCGCCCCCGAGCTGCTCGACGATGTTGCCTAGACGCACTGCCACACGCGATCTGCCCGCAAATGTCCGGGTGACCTTATTTGGTCACAGTGGCGTTCAAGGCCTTGATCACCTTGTCGGTGATGTCGTGCCGGGGGTTGACGTAGACCGCCTCCTGGAGGATCAGGTCGTATTTTTCAGCGTCGGCCACCTGCTTGACCACGCGGTTGGCGCGCTCGAACACCTGCTGCAGTTCCTCGTTGCGGCGGGCGTTGAGGTCTTCCTGAAACTCGCGGCGCTTGCGCTGGAAATCTCGGTCCAGTTCGACCAGCTGCTTCTGGCGATTCACGCGCTGGCTTTCCGACAGCGTGGGCGCCTCGCGCTCCAGCTGCTCGGCCATGCCCTTGATGCTGGCGCCCTGGGTCTGCAGTTCCTTCTCGCGCTTGGAGAACTCCTGCTCCAGCTTGGCCTGGGCGTTCTTGGCCGGCACCGTTTCCTTGATGATGCGGTCCAGGCTGACGAAACCCAACCGGAACTCTTGGGCCAGCGCCGGCGCAGCCAGCAGACTCAGCCCCAGCAGCAGATATGCAGGACGTATGAGGTACTTCATCAGAATGTGGTCCCAATCTGGAATTGCAGATACTGGATTCTATCGCCTTCGAATTGCCGGATAGGACGGGCAAAGGCCAGGCGCAGGGGCCCCATGGGCGAGATCCAGCTGATACCGACGCCACCGCCTACCCGGAAGTTGGCCGGATCGATCGGATCGTCCGGCCCGTAGACGTTGCCGGCGTCGACAAAGGTATAGACGCGCAGGGTCCGGTCGTTGCCGGCGCCGGGGAACGGCGCCTGCAGTTCGAAGTTGAAATTGATCTTTTTCGGTCCGCCGTAGGTCAGGCCGGTGGCCGAGTCGCGCGGCCCCAGACTGCCCGCCTCGAAACCTCGCACCGAACCCAGGCCGCCGCCATAGAAGTTCTTGAACAGGGGATAGGGTCGGCCGTCGATCCCCTGGCCCAGGGCCAGATCTGAATTGAAGGCAAAGGTGTACTGCTTGGTCAGCGGCACATAGTGCTGGTAGTTGTACGTGCCGCGGACATAACGCACCTCGCCGAAGGTGCTCCACTCGGCGGTAGCGCGCTGGAGGTTGCCACTGGTCGGCACCAGGGCGCTGTCGCGGTTGTCCCGCCCCCACCCCAGAGTCAGCGGCACGGCGGTGCTGGCGTAACCGAACTGGTCGGCATAACTCTGGTAGGCCACCGGCAGGTAGGTACCCGGCACGATGGTGGTTCGCTCGAAACCGGCCCCCAGGTAGACCGTGTCGCGCTCGGTAAAGGGGATGCCGAAACGCAGGCTGGTGCCCACGGTCTCCAGCGCGTAGGAATCTTCGTAGTAATAAGGGCGCGAGACCCGCTGGTACAGGTCAATCGTGCGCGACACCCCGTCCTGCGTGAAATACGGGTCGGTCGTGCTGACCACAATCACGCGATTGATCTTGCTGGTGTTGAGTTGCACGCCCAGCGAGTTGCCACTGCCAAAAGCGTTCTGCTGGCTCACGCCAAACGTCAGCCCCAGTCCCTCGCTGGTGGAGAAGCCGGCGCCCAGGGTCAGACTGCCGGTGGGCCGCTCGACGACCTTCATGGTCAGGTCCACCTGGTCAGGCGTACCCGGCACTTCAGCGGTCTCCATCGTGACCTCGCTGAAATACCCCAGTCGGTCCACCCGATTGCGCGACAGGCGGATCCGTTCGCTGTCGTACCAGGATGATTCAAACTGGCGGAATTCGCGGCGGATCACCTCGTCACGCGTACGGTTGTTACCCGCCACGTTGATGCGGCGCACATAGGCCCGGCGCGAAGGCTCCGCCTGTAGCACCAGCGTCACCCGGCTGGTGCTGCGGTCGATCTCGGGTACGGACTGAACGCGGGCAAAGGCGTAGCCGAAACGGCCGAAATAATCGGTGAAGGCCTTGACGGTCTCGGCCACCCGGTCGGCGTTGTAGGCCTCGCCGGGGCGGATCGACACCAGGGCCTTGAACTCATCCTCGCGCCCCAGGTAGTTGCCGGCCAGGCGCACCCCGGCCACGACGAAGCGCTCGCCCTCGGTCACGTTGTGGGTGATGGAAATATCCTGCTTGTTGGGGGCGATGGCCACCTGGGTCGAGTCGATCCGGAACTCCAGGTAACCGCGCGCCAGATAGTAGGAACGCATCGTCTCGATGTCGGCATTGAGCTTGGCGCGTGAATAACGGTCGGACTTGGTGTACCAGCTCATCCAGTTGCCGGTGTCCAGGTCGAACAGGTTGCGCAGCGTGGATTCGGAAAACGCCTTGTTGCCGACGATGCGGATCTCGCTGATCTTGGCCGGTTCGCCTTCGATGACGGTAAAGGCCAGGCTCACGCGATTGCGCTCGACCGGCGTCACCGTGGTCACCACTTCGGCCGCGTAGAGGCTCTTGTTGATGTACTGGCGCTTGAGCTCCTGCTCGGCCCGGTCCAGCAGGGCCTTGTCGAAGGTACGACCTTCGGCCAGGCCGATGTCCTTCAACGCCTTGGTCAGCGCATCCTTGTCGAACTCGCGGGTTCCGATGAATTCGACGCCAGCCACGCTGGGCCGCTCCTCGACCACCACCACCAGCACGTCCGCGTTGATCTCCAGGCGCACGTCGGTGAAGAGGCCGAGCGCGAACAGCGCGCGGATCGAGGCCGTGCCTTTTTCGTCGCTGTAGGTGTCACCGACACGCAGCGGCATGGACGCAAAGACCGTTCCCGGCTCGACGCGCTGCAAACCCTCAATCTGGATGTCGCGGATCTTGAAGGGCTCGGCAGCCCAGGCCATGTGCGCAGCCATCAACAGGGCGGCCACCAGGGAGGCGGCACGCAGGCTATATCGTTTGAATTGCATCGGTCAAATTGAAATTTGGCTGGGGCACACCATCAGGTCCGGTGGTTCAGCCCAGGAGACGGGTCAGGTCATTGAACAGCGCGATCGACATCATGAGCGCCAGCAGGGCAACGCCGGCCCGCTGCAGGCGCTCCAGCCAGACTTCCGACACGGGTTTGCCTGTGACA
This sequence comes from Hylemonella sp. GW821-FHT12C09, assembly GCF_058807395.1. NCBI lineage: Bacteria > Pseudomonadati > Pseudomonadota > Betaproteobacteria > Burkholderiales > Comamonadaceae > Hylemonella > Hylemonella sp. GW821-FHT12C09. The sequence goes on from NZ_JBXAQQ010000002.1 coordinate 80,692, forward strand.
CCCTCCCAAAGATAATACATCAGGTGTCCGCCATCGAGCACCGGCAAGGGCAGCAGGTTGAGTACACCCAGGCTGACGCTGATCAGGGCAAGAAAGACCAGGTAGGACGTCAACCCCAGGCTGGCAGACCGGCCGGCGTAGTCGGCAATGGTCAGCGGACCACTGAGGTTTTTCAGCGAGGCCTCGCCCACCAGCATGCGGCCCAGGGTGCGCAGCGTCAGCAGCGAAACGTCCCAGGTCTTCTCGACGCCCAGCCACAGGCCTTCGAACACACCGTGCTGGACCGTGATCATCTCGGGAGCCACCCCCACATAGGCCCCGATGCGGCCGATCGCCCCCCCGCCCTGCTGCTGGACCTCCGGAGTCACGTCGAGGTTGATGATGGCGCCCTGGCGCTCGATGCGCCAGTTCTTCGTCAGGGGTTGGCCATCCCGCACCGAGGCGCGGATCATCTCGCGCAACTGGCGGCCGTCCATCACGACCGCCCCGCCGAGGTTGAGCACCAGATCACCCGGACGCAAGCCTGCCCGCTCGGCAGCGCTGCCCGGTGTGATCTCACCGATCTCCGGCCGGCTCAGCGGCGCAACGATGCCGATGCGCTCGAACAGCTGGGCGTCGGCGTCGCTCACCGCCATGCTCGCCAGCGGCAGCACCAACTCGGTTGTGGCCCGCCCGGGCGCATCGGCCAGGGCCAGGCGTACGTCACGCCCTTCCAGGGCCCCGCGCGTCAGCAGCCAGCGCACATCCTCGAAAGAGGCCACGGGCTTGAGTTCGCCGCCCTCGAAACCCGCGCGCTCGACGCGCTCGCCACCGCGCAGCCCGGCGCGTTCCGCCACCGAAGCGGTCACCGGAGCGCCCAGCACCGGGCTGGCCATCTGCACGCCAGTCCAGTTGACCAGCGCATAAAGCAGCACGGCCAGCAAGAGATTGGCCAGCGGGCCGGCCGCGACGATCAGTGCGCGCGAACGCAGCGGCTGGGTATTGAAGGCCAGGTGACGTTCGTGCGCTGCCACCGGCGCTTCCCGTTCGTCGAGCATGCGGACGTAACCGCCCAGAGGAAAAGCCCCCAGCACGAATTCGGTCGCCGAACCCTTGGGCTGCCAGCGCAGCAGGGTGTGACCAAAACCGACCGAGAAACGCAGCACCTTGACGCCGCAGGCCACGGCCATGCGGTAGTGCCCGTATTCATGGATGGCGATCAGCAGCCCCAGGGCGACGATGAAGGCGACAACGGTCAACATGTCTGTCCTTTGGAGTTCAGGCCGTCAGCCCACGCAGGCAGGCCTGCGCCGCCGCGCGCGACTGCGCGTCCAGCGCCAGCAGATCGTCCAGCGAGCCGGGGGCTGCCGGCACAACGGCCGCCAGTGTGCCCAGGTTGACGGCATGGATCTGGTCGAAACGGATGCGCCGCTCCAGGAAGGCCGCCACCGCCACTTCGTTGGCCGCATTGAGCACCGCCGTGGTGCCCGCCGGGCCAAGCAAGGCATCCCAGGCCAGGCGGATCCCCGGGAAACGCTGGGCGTGCCCGGGAGCGTCCATGGGCTCGAAGGTCATGGCCGCCAGCTTGTGAAAATCCAGTGCGGCGGCGCCCGAGGCCATGCGCTCGGGCCAGGACAGGCCGTAAGCGATGGGCACCCGCATGTCGGGTGTACCCAACTGCGCCACCACCGAGTGGTCGCTGTACTGCACCATGGAGTGGATCACGCTTTGCGGGTGGATCACCACCTCCAGCCGCTCCGGCTCCAGGCCAAACAGGTAACGCGCCTCGATCACCTCCAGTGCCTTGTTCATCATGGTGGCCGAATCGACCGAGATCTTGCGCCCCATCACCCAGTTCGGGTGGGCGCAGGCCTGCTCGGGCGTGACCTCGCGCAGGGTCTGCGGATCGCGCGTGCGAAAGGGCCCGCCGGAGGCCGTCAGGATGATCCGGTCGACCCGCTGCGACCAGGTGGCCGGGTCTTCAGGCAGGGACTGGAAAATGGCCGAATGTTCGCTGTCGATCGGCAGCAGCGTGGCGCCGCCCGTGCGCACCGCCCGCATGAAAAACTCGCCGCCGACCACCAGCGCTTCCTTGTTGGCCAGCAGCAGGCGCTTGCCCGCGCGGGCGGCGGCCAGGCAGGGCGCCAGACCCGCGGCCCCGACGATGGCGGCCATCACGACGTCGACCTCCTCGTGCGCTGCCACTTCGGTGAGGGCCACCGCGCCCCCCAGCACCTGTGTCTTCGCGCCGGCCTGGCGCAGGCGCTCGGCCAACTGTGTGGCGTGGGCGGCGCTGGCCATGACGGCGTATCGGGGCCGGAACTGCAGGCATTGCTGCAGCATCAGGTCCACCTGCGTGGCTGCCGTCAGCGCATGGACCTCGAAGCGCTGCGGATGGCGCGCCAGCACGTCCAGTGTGCTCGTGCCGATGGAACCGGTGGAGCCGAGGATGGCCACACGTTGGAGTGTTGGCTGCTTCATCAGCGCAGTACCGAATAAAACATCATCGCCAGGGGCAGCGTGGGCAGCAGGGCATCGACGCGGTCGAGCACACCCCCATGGCCGGGCAGCAGACGGCTGCTGTCCTTGGCGCCGGCGCTGCGCTTGACCAGGGACTCCACCAGGTCGCCCACCACGCTCATGGCCGCAAGGAACAACACGGCCAGCAGCAGCAGCAGCCAGCCGCCGCGCGACTGCAGATGACTGTAGAGGCTGGGCGATGCCAGCACGCCGGCACGCTCCAGGGCCAGCCAGACCAGCGCCAGCACCACCACCCCCACCATGCCGCCCCAGACCCCTTCCCAGCTCTTGCCCGGACTGATGGCCGGCGCCAGCTTGACCGCGCTGAACCGCCCCCCCCAGGCCTTGCCGGCAAAGTAGGCGGCGACATCCGCCATCCAGACCAGCACCAGGATGGAGAGCAAAAAGGCCACACCGACCTCGCGCGCCTGCACCACGGCCAGCCAGGCCAGCCCAAGCACCAGCCAGCCCCCGCCCAGGCGCAAGGCCCGCGGCAGTTGACCCCAGCGACTCACGCCGGTCCTGATCAGGGCAGCCCCGACCAGCACCCAGATGCCGCCCGCCAGCGTCCACAGCAGCGGCTGGGGTGCGGCCAGCAAGCCCAGATCCCAGGCCATGACGCAGGCCACCAGGCAGACGAAGGCGCCGATCCAGGAACCGAACTGGCCCAGGCGATTGAGACGCCCCCACTCCCAGGCACCTGCCGCGATCAGGACCAGGGTGACCAGGCGCCAGTACAGCGTGTCATGGTGAAAGAGCGCCGGCAGCAGGATCAGCAGGAGGACGATGGCGGTGATGATGCGCTGCTTGAGCATGGTTGATCCTCAGGCCGCCTTCTGGCCCGGGCCCGGTGAAGCGACCTGGTCGGAGGTCTGGCCGTAGCGGCGCTCGCGCCGGTTGAATTCGCCGATGGCACGGTCCAGTTCGGCCTCATCGAAGTCGGGCCAGAGCTTGTCGCTGAAGAAGAGTTCGGCATAAGCCGCCTGCCAGAGCAGGAAATTGCTCAGGCGCAGCTCGCCGCCGGTGCGAATGATGAGATCCGGGTCGGGGACATGGGCCATGGCCATGGCCTGGTGCAGCGCCATTTCGGTGATGGGCTGTTCCTGTGCCGCCAGCCGGGCGGCCGCCTGGGCGATGTCCCAGCGTCCGCCATAGTTGAAGCACACGTTCAGAACGAGCCTGCTGTTGGCTGCCGTCGCCAGTTCGGCCTGGTCCAGGCCGGTGCGAACCTTGTCGGACAGACCGGCCCGATCGCCGACAAAATGCAAACGCACGCCATCCTTGAGCAGCTGCGGCACTTCCTTGGCCAGGGCCGTGGCCAGCAGCTCCATGAGACCCGACACCTCGTCGGCCGGGCGGTTCCAGTTTTCGGAGGAAAAGGCAAAGACGGTCAGCACCCCCACCTGACGCTCCAGGCAAGCCCGGATACAACGGCGCAGGCTCTCCATGCCCTGGCGGTGGCCCGCCAGACGCGGCAGGAAGCGCTTGGTGGCCCAGCGGCCATTGCCATCCATGACGATGGCGATGTGGTGCGGCAAGCCGCCGGGCGAGTTCATGATGGTCAAGTGGACGGTGTGGGCGCCGCCGGGTCGCCCCAGGGCGCGAGGGTCCCCTCGGAGGACAACGCAGCGAACGGCGTGGCAAGCGTGGCGGCCACTTTTATACCGCCATCACTTCCTGTTCCTTGCCTGCAACCAGCTGGTCGATCGTGGCGACGTGCTTATCGGTCAGCTTCTGGATGTCGGCCTCGGAACGTTTTTGGTCGTCTTCGGACGCGGTCTTGTCCTTGACCAGTTTCTTGACCGCCTCGTTGGCGTCACGCCGAAGGTTACGCACGGCGATCTTGGCGTTCTCGCCCTCGGTACGCACCAGCTTGGTCATCTCCTTGCGGCGCTCCTCGCTCATCGGCGGCATGGGCACGCGGATCAGGTCGCCCATGGAGGCCGGGTTCAGGCCCAGCTCGCTCTCACGGATGGCCTTCTCGATCTTGGCGCCCATGCCCTTTTCCCAGGGCTGCACGCTGATGGTGCGGGCGTCCAGCAGGTTCACGTTGGCCACCTGGCTCAGTGGCACGGTGGAGCCGTAGTACTCGACCTGCACGGAGTCCAGCAGCGACGGATTGGCGCGGCCGGTACGGATCTTGGACAGATGGTTTTTCAGGGCCTCGATGGACTGGTCCATCTTGGTTTCCATGGTCTTCTTGATGTCTGCAATCGTCGTCATGCTTTGCTCCTCTGCGGCACCGGTGCCTGCGCTCAGGCGTAAACCAGCGTGCCCTCGTCTTCACCCATCACGACACGCTTGAGCGCGCCGTGCTTGAAAATGGAAAACACCTTGATCGGCAGCTTCTGGTCGCGGCACAGCGCGAAAGCCGTGGCGTCCATGATGCCGAGATTCTTTGAGATTGCCTCGTCGAAGGAAATCTTGCTGTAACGGGTGGCTGTCTTGTCCTTGTTCGGATCGGCGCTGTAGACACCATCCACCTTGGTGGCCTTGAGCACCATTTCGGCGCCAATCTCGGCGCCGCGCAGCGCAGCGGCCGTGTCGGTGGTGAAGAAGGGGTTGCCCGTGCCGGCCGCGAAGACCACGACCTTGCCCTCTTCGAGGTACTGCAGGGCCTTGGGACGCACATAGGGCTCAACCACCTGCTCGATGGCAATCGCCGACATCACGCGGGCCGTCAGGCCGGCCTTGTTCATGGTGTCGGCCAGGGCCAACGCATTCATCACGGTGGCCAGCATGCCCATGTAGTCGGCCGTGGCCCGGTCCATGCCGACCGAACCGCCAGCCACGCCACGAAAGATGTTGCCGCCGCCGATCACGACGGCGACTTCCACCCCCAGGCGCGTGATCTCGGCCACCTCCTGCACCATGCGCTGGATGGTCGCATGGTTGATGCCGAAGGCATCGTCGCCCATCAGGGCCTCCCCGGACAGCTTAAGCAGAATACGCTTGTAGGCTGGCTTGGGGTCGGACATGAAGGGCTCCTTGCAGGTGATGGTGATACGCGATCCGGACAGACGGAATTTACAGGATTTCCCGGGCCGCGCCGTCGCTCGGCCAGTGGGCGTCAGCCCGCCTGCTTGGCGGCAGCCACCTGGGCAGCCACTTCGGCAGCGAAGTCGTCGACCTTCTTCTCGATGCCCTCGCCCACCACGTACAGGGTGAAACCCTTGAGGGTGGTGCCGGCGGCCTTGAGCATCTGCTCGACGGTCTGCTTGTCGTTCTTCACGAAAGGCTGGTTGAACAGCGAGACTTCCTTCAGGAACTTCTGCACACCCCCCTCGATACGCTTGGCCACGATGTCGGCAGGCTGTGCGGGTTTGCCAGCGGCTTCAGCGGTCTTGCGATCTTCTTCGGCCTTGCCGGCGGCAACAGCGCGCTCTTTCTCGATCAGCTCGGCCGGCACGTCAGCGCTGGTCAGCGCGACGGGCTTCATGGCGGCCACGTGCATGGCGACGTCCTTGGCAGCGGTTTCGTCGCCATCGAACTCCACGACCACGCCGATGCGCGTGCCGTGCAGGTAGGCAGCCAGCTTGGCGCCCGAGGAGAAGTGCTTGAAACGGCGGAAGCTCATGTTCTCGCCGATCTTGCCGATCAGGCCCTTGCGCACGTCTTCCAGGGTAGGGCCGAAACCGTCCTGGCTGTAGGGCAGCGCGCCCAGGGCGGCCACGTCGGCCGGCTTGTGCTTGGCGACCAGATCGGCAGCAGCCTTGGCCAGGGCCAGGAAGCTGTCGTTCTTGGTCACGAAGTCGGTCTCGCAGTTCACTTCGATCAGGGCGCCGGTGCTGCCGCTGATCGAGCTGGCCACCACGCCTTCGGCGGTCACACGCGAAGCGGCCTTGCCAGCCTTGGTACCCAGCTTCACACGCAACAGCTCTTCGGCCTTGGCCATGTCGCCATCGGCCTCGGTCAGGGCCTTCTTGCATTCCATCATCGGTGCGTCGGTCTTGCCGCGCAGTTCGGCGACCATGCTTGCGGTAATTGCAGCCATCTTCTTACTCCGTCTTCAATTCAAAATCAGATTGGGACTAAAAAAAAGGGGCACAGCGCCCCTTTCTTCGGGTCGGGCGTGGATCAGGCGGAAGCTTCGTTCACTTCCACGAACTCGTCACCGCTCTCGGATGCCACGGCCTTGACCACGTCATCCACGGCATTGGCACGGCCTTCCAGGATGGCGTCGGCGATGCCGCGGGCGTACAGGGTCACGGCCTTGGACGAGTCGTCGTTGCCCGGGATCACGTAGTCGATGCCCTCGGGCGAGTGGTTGGAGTCGACCACGCCGATCAGCGGGATGCCCAGCTTCTTGGCTTCGGCAATGGCGATCTTGTGGTAACCGACGTCGATCACGAAGATCGCGTCCGGCAGGGTGTTCATGTCCTGGATGCCGCCGATGTCCTTCTCGAGCTTCTCGAGTTCACGGGCGAACATGAGTTGTTCTTTCTTGCTCATGGCGTCCAGGCCGGTTTCCTGCTGGGCCTTCATGTCCTTCAGGCGCTTGATCGAGGTCTTGACGGTCTTGAAGTTGGTCAGCATGCCGCCCAGCCAACGCTGGTCGACGTAGGGCACGCCGGCGCGCTGGGCTTCGGCAGCCACGGTTTCGCGGGCGGTGCGCTTGGTGCCCACCATCAGGATGGTGCCGCGCTTGGCAGCCAGCTGCTTGGCAAACTTGGCTGCGTCCTGGAACATCGGCAGCGATTTTTCCAGGTTGATGATGTGAATCTTGTTGCGATGGCCGAAGATGAAGGGGGCCATCTTGGGGTTCCAGAAGCGGGTCTGGTGGCCAAAATGGACACCTGCTTCCAGCATTTGACGCATGGTCACGGACATGTGAAGTACTCCGAAGGTTGGGTCTAAAATCCGGTCCTCTTTGCAATCGGCGTCTGGCGCCGGCTGCAACACCTGGATGGACCGGTTTGCGATTTACTCTGCGGCTGCTTGCGCGAGATGCGCAGGCCCTTCCAGCAAAGCCCAACGAGTATAGCACAGGCCCACTTTCCAATGCCTCCCGCCACCGACCTCCACGCCATCCGCCAGCGCCTGCTGGCCGGCCACACCAGCCCGGGGGCCGAGATCGAACAGGCCATCACCCGCGCCCTAGCCCCGGCCTGCACACACGCCTTCCTCCAGACCGACTTCGGGGGCGCCCGGGTCCAGGCCGCCGCGGCCGATCCGGCCCGCCAGCCCCTGGCCGGGCTGGCGGTCTCGGTCAAGGACCTTTTCGACGTGGCCGGCCAGGTCAGCCGTGCCGGCGCCATCGTCCTGAAAGACGCCGCCCCGGCAAACCAGGACGCCGTGGCCGTGGCCCGCCTGCGTGCCGCCGGCGCCGCCCTGATAGGCCGCACCAACATGTCCGAATTCGCCTATTCCGGCGTCGGTACCAACCCGCACCACGGCACCCCGGCCAATGCGGCGGCCACCGACCAACCACGCGTGCCGGGCGGCTCGTCCAGCGGCGCGGCCGTTTCCGTCGCCATGGGAGCCGCCTTTGTCGGCCTGGGCTCGGACACCGGCGGCTCCATCCGCATCCCGGCCGCCCTGCAGGGCATCGTGGGCTTCAAGAGCACCCAGCGCCTGGTGCCGCTGGACGGCACGGTGCCCCTGTCCTTCACGCTCGACACGGCCTGCGCCATGACACGCTCGGTGCGTGACGCGATCACCGTGCACGAGATCCTGGCCGCGCGCCGCGTCACGCGCAGCCAGGCCCCGCTGTCGCACTATCGGCTGGCTGTCGTGCCGCAAGTCATGTTCGATGGCATCGACGCCCATGTGGCGCGCGCCTTCGAACGCACGTTGCGGATCCTGCGCGATGCCGGCGCCCGCATCGAGGAACTCCCCCTGCCGGCGCTGGGCGAACTCGCTGGCCTGCAGGCCAGCGGCGGTTTTGCCGCGGCCGAAAGCTACGCCTGGCATCGCCACCTGCTGGCAGGCCACGCGGCCCAATACGACCCGCGCGTCCTGTCGCGCATCCAGCGCGGCGCGACCATCAGCGCAGCTGACTACATCGACCTGTTGCAGGCACGGCGCGACTGGATCGCGCGCGTCGAGCAGGCCCTGGCCGGCTTCGACGCGGTGCTCTCACCCACCGTGCCCATCGTGGCGCCGGCGCTGGCCGAGGTGCTGCCAGGGCCCGAGCGCGACGAAGCCTTCTTCCGCATCAACGGCCTGCTGCTGCGCAACCCCAGCGTGGTGAACATGCTCGACGGCTGCGCCATCTCCCTGCCCTGCCACGCGCCGGACGAACTGCCCGTGGGCCTGATGGTCTGGCAAGGCGCGATGCGCGATGATGTGGTCCTGAACATCGCACAGCAGATCGAAACCCTGCTGCGCCCCCAACAACCATAATCCCCCATCCCGCCAGCCAGCCCGGCCAGCGGGAACCCACTCCCGATTCATGAAAATTGCAGTCATCGGCGCCGGCATCATCGGCGTTACCACCGCCTGGGAACTGGCCCGCGACGGCCACGAGGTCACCGTCTTCGAACGTCGCATCGCCGCCGCCGAAGAAGGCAGCTTTGCCAACACCGGCATCCTCGCCCCCGGCTATACCGCCCCCTGGGCCGCCCCCGGCATGCCCTTCAAGATCCTGCGTCACCTGCTGCTGCGTCACGCACCGGTGCATTTTTCCCTGCCCCTGCGCGGCAGCGACCTGGCCTGGATGTGGAAGTCCTGGCGCGCCTGCGGCAGCGAAACCTATCTGCGCAACCGCCAGAACCTCCAGGGGCTGGCCCGCTACAGCCGCACGCGCCTGCACGAACTCGCGGCCGAACTGGAACTCGATTTCGACCGCAGCCAGGGCCTGCTGGTCCTGCTGCGCTCGGAGCGCGACCACACCCTGCTGCGCCCCGGCCTGCAGTTGCTGCGCGATCAGGGCTTGGCGCATCGCGAGCTCACGCCCGAAGAGGCGCGCGCCATCGAGCCGGCCCTGAATCCCGACACGGCTTTTCACGGCGCGCTGCACCTGCCCGAGGACGAGGTTGGCAACTGCCGGCAATTTGCCCTGCTGCTCAAGAACGCGGCGCTGGCCCGCGGCGTGCAGTTTGCCTTCGGCACCACGGTCGAACGCCTGACCCCCGGCCAGGGCATGGACGTGCAGTTGACCGGCGAATCGCAACCACGCCGCTTCGATGCTGCCGTGCTGTGCGCCGGCGTCGACTCGGCCCGGCTGTTGCGCCCCCTGGGCGTGAAGATTCCGATGGCTGCCGTGTATGGCTACTCGGTGAGCGCTACCGTGCGCGAGCCGCTGAACGCTCCGCGCAGCGCCGTCATGGATGAGCGCTACAAGGTGGCCATCGCCCGCCTGGGCAACCGGGTGCGCGTGGGTGGCGGCGCCGAACTGGGAGGGCGCCCCGAGCGTCAGCGCAAGGACGCCCTGCAGACCCTCTACAAGGTGCTGCAGGACTGGTTTCCCGGCGCCGCCGTGCTCTCCAGCGGCGTGCAGACCTGGAAGGGCGCACGCCCCATGCTGCCCGACGGCCCGCCCCTGCTGGGCGCCAGCGGCATCCCGGGCCTGTGGCTGAACTGCGGCCACGGCTCCAGTGGCTGGACCCTGGGCTGCGGCTCGGCCCGCGCCCTGGCCGACCTGGTGGGCGGCCACCGACCCGAACTCGCGCTGGACGGCTTCGGCATCGAACGGCTGCGCCCCTGAGGGGGGGATTGTGTACAGTAGGTGCACTCCCGGTACACAATGCAATCATGAGTCCTGAACTGTCGCAAAAACTGGCCGCTGCCGTCGATGGCATGCCGGCCTTCCCCAAAAGCGTGCAGGCCATCCTGGACCTGACCCGGGACGTCAATTGCACCCCCAAGGACCTGGTGCAGGTGATCGACAAGGACCCGGTGGTCACGGTCAAGATCCTCAAGGTCATCAACTCGGCCTACTACAGCCTGCCCAAGCAGGTTACCTCGATCAACCACGCCGTGGTCTTCCTGGGCTTCAACACCATCAAGAACCTGGCCCTGGGCATCGCCGCCATCGGCATGCTGCCCAAGAGCAATGCCGCCGGCTTCGACGTGCAGCAGTACCTGCTGCACTCGCTGGCCACGGCGAACATTGCCAAGAGGATTGCCAGCGATGTGGAGGGCGCAGACCCGATGGACTGTTTCATCGCCGGCCTGCTGCATGATTTCGGCAAGGTGGTCTTCGCCCAGTTCATGCCCAACGAGTTCCGCCAGGCCCTCGAAGCCTGCCAGGAGAATGGCAGTTCGCTGCACGAGGCATTGCGCCAGATCATCGGTGTGGACCACGCGGTGGTCGGAGGCATGCTGGTGGAGAAATGGCGCTTCGCCCCCAACCTGGTCCAGACCATCCAGAACATGCACGGCCCCGAAGTGCTGGACACGCCCATGGTGGCCTGTGTCTTCGCCGCCAACCAGATCAGCAAGAAGCTGCATTTCGGCTTCGGCGGCAACCCCTTTGCGGAGCCCCTCCCGCCGGTCGTCGCCAGGCGGCTCGGCGGCGACCTCGACCACGTCATCGCCGAACTCGGCGATCTCCAGGCGCTTTTCGAGGAAGCGCAGGTCTTTTCCAAGCTCGAATCATGAAAGTCAAATTCTGGGGTGTGCGCGGTTCGATCGCCTCGCCGGGGCCGCACACGGTACGCTATGGCGGCAACACCACCTGCATTGAGGTGCGCACCGACAGCAACGAGCTCATCATCCTGGACGCCGGTACCGGCATCTTCCCGCTGTCGCAGACCCTGCTGGCCGAACTGCCGGTGCAGGCCAACGTGCTCATCACCCACTCGCACTGGGACCACATCCAGGGTCTGCCCTTCTTCATCCCCAACTTCATCCCCGGCAATGTGCTGCGCCTGCACGGCGCCCACGACCCGGTCTCGGGCCAGGGGGTGGAACAGGTCATGGCGGTGCAGCTGCAGTACAGCTATTTCCCGGTGCGCGAAGCCGAAATGAAGGGCACCATCGAGTACGTGACGCTGATGCCTGAACAGAGCATCCAGGTGGGCAGCGCCACCATCACACCCTATCTGCTCAATCACCCGGTCATCAACTTCGGCTACCGCATCGAGGCCAATGGCAAATCGGTCTTCTTCACCGGCGACCATGAGCCCCCCTACAACATCTACGATCCGGGTGACGCCGAATACGCCGAATACCAGTCCTTCGTGGACGAAAAGCAGGCGTCCATCATCCAGGCCATGCGCGGCGTGGACGTGCTGATCGCCGACACCTCCTACACCGCCCAGGAATACCCGGCCAAGGTCGGCTGGGGCCATGGCACCTTCAAGACCAGCATCGAGGCCGCCTGCCAGGCCGGCGCCAAGGTGCTCTACTGCACGCACCACGAGCCCACCCGCAGCGACGATGCGCTGGAAGCGGCCTTCGCCCAGGCCCTGGCCGACACCCCCGTGCCCGCGGGCGGGCCGGAGATCCGGCTGGCCTTCGAAGGCCACAGCTACGAATTCTGAGCCGGGCCGGCTCCATGCAACGCCTCCCCTCCGGCACCCCCCAGCCGCTGTACAGCGCCGCCGCCACGCGCACGCTGGAAGCCGCACTTGCCGCGATGCTGCCGCCCCACACCCTGATGCAGCGCGCCGGCCTGGCCACGGCACAACTGGCCCTGGCCATCGCTCCGCACGCGCGCAGCTACTGGATCGCCTGCGGTCCAGGCAACAACGGCGGCGACGGCCTGGAAGCGGCCATGCACCTGCAGCAGTGGGGCAAGACGCCGCTCGTGACCTGGCTCGGCACCCCTGAAACCGCCCCCGCCGATGCCCGCGCCTCGCACGCCCGCGCCCTGGCTGCCGGTGTGCGCCTTGTCGATGCACCGCCCGCGGACTGCGACATCTGCATCGACGCCCTGCTCGGCACCGGCGCGAGCCGCCCCCCCGAAGGTCGGCTGGCCGACTGGATCGCACACATCAACACCCTGAACGTGCCGGTGCTGGCCGTGGACCTGCCCTCGGGACTGCACGCCGACACCGGCACCACGCCCGGCCCTTGCGTGCACGCCAGCCACACGCTCAGCCTGCTCACGCTCAAACCCGGTCTCTACACAGCGCAGGGTCGCGACCAGACCGGTCAGGTCTGGTACGAGTCCCTCGGCGCAAAAGTAGCGTCCGCGGAGCCCCAGGCGGGTCTGGCTGGCGCGCCCGCTACGTCCCCCCGCCGCCACGCCACGCACAAAGGCAGTTACGGCGACGTGGCCGTCATCGGCGGTGCCCGTGGCATGAGTGGTGCGGCCTTGCTGGCCGCCGGCGCGGCACTGCACCATGGCGCCGGTCGCGTTTATGTCGGCTTGCTCGATGAGAGCGGCATGACGGTGGACCCCAGGCTCCCCGAGTTGATGTTCCGCGCGCCCGCGGCTCTGGATGTTGCAGCCCTGAACGTGGTCGCCGGCTGCGGCGGCGGCCAGGCCATCTCCGCTCAGCTGCCGCGCCTGCTGTCGACGGTGGCGCGCCTGGTGCTGGACGCCGACGCTCTCAATTCAATAGCAAATGACAGACAGCTCGCGACCCTCCTGGCGGCGCGCGGCTCGCGTCAGCGCCAGACCGTGCTGACCCCGCATCCTCTGGAAGCGGCGCGCCTGCTGGCTAGCACGACAGCGGCCGTGCAGGCCGACCGGCTGGCGGCTGCGCAGCAGCTGGCGCAGCGGTTCGGCTGCACCGTGGTCTTGAAAGGCTCGGGCACGGTGATCGCCGCACCGGACCGGCTGCCGGTCATCAACCCGACCGGCAATGCGCGCCTGGCCACAGCCGGCACCGGCGACGTGCTGGCCGGTCTGATCGGTGCGCGTCTGGCGCAGGGCGAAAGCTCGTTTGACGCTGCGTGCGCCGCCGTCTGGCTCCATGGCCAGGCCGCAGACGCCTGGCCGCAGGACCGAGCCCTGACAGCTGGCGCACTGGCGCAAGCCATCGTCTGAGAAAAGGAACTCAGCCGCGCCCTACGAAGGGCATCTTCGTCGCCATCACCGTATGGAACAGCACGTTGACTTCTAGCGGCAGCTTTGCCATGTAGAGCACCGACTGGCCGACGATGTCCACGTCCATCAGCGGCTCCACGGCGATCTCGCCATTGGCCTGGGGCACGCCCTTGGCCATGCGCGCGGCCAGATCGGTCGCGGCATTGCCGATGTCGATCTGCCCCACGGCAATGTCGTAAGGACGGCCGTCCAGCGAAGCCGCCTTGGTCAGGCCCATCACGCCGTGTTTGGTGGCGGTGTAGGCGATCGAGTTGGGGCGCGGTGCATGCGCGGAGATCGAGCCGTTGTTGATGATGCGGCCGCCGCGCGGGCTCTGCGCCTTCATCACGCGAAAAGCGTTCTGGATGCAGAAGAACATGCCAGAGAGGTTCACTTCCACCACCGACCGCCATTGCTCGACGGTCAGCTCCTCCAGCGGCACCCCGGGCGCGCCCATGCCGGCATTGTTGAACAGCACATCCACCCGCCCCCAGGTCTGCACCGTGGTGTCAAACAGCGCACGCACGGCCTCCGGCTTGGCCACATCGGTCGGCAGCACCAGAGCCCGCGCACCGGCACCGCTGTCTGCGGCGACCGCCTCCAGCGGTTCGCGCCGGCGTCCGGCCAGCGCCACGTTGTAACCGTCTTTCAGCAGCGCAAGTGCTGCTGCCTTGCCGATGCCCGTGCCCGCGCCGGTCACGATGGCGACCTTCTTCACTCCACTCATTGCCTTGTGTCTCCCTGGTTCAAAAATCAACGGCGCGTCTTGCGCCCCTTGCCCCTGGCCTTGTTCGTGACCTTCTTGGCCGCCGCCTTGACCGAGGCTTTCAGTGCCTGGATCGGCGAGGGCAAGGCACGCTTGCTCGCATCGCCGGCCTTTTTGTTGCGAGTCTCCCGCTTGAGTGAAGCCTTGCGCGGCACCCCGGTAGCTTCGCCGGCCTCCTCAGGCGCCAGCCCCTTGTCACGCAGGGCGCGGCTGGTAAGCTCCTCGCCCTCGCGCACCAGTCGGAAGTCGATGCGGCGGCCGTCGAGGTCCACGCGGCTGACCTGTACCCGCACCCGCGTGCCGATGGCGTAACGGATGCCCGTGCGCTCGCCGCGAAGTTCCTGGCGCGCCTCGTCGAAGCGGAAATACTCGCCGCCGAGTTCGGTGATGTGGATCAATCCCTCCACGTACATGGCGTCGAGTGTGACGAACAAGCCGAAGCTGGTGGCCGACGTGACCACGCCGCCGAACTCCTCGCCCAGGTGCTCGCGCATGTACTTGCACTTGAGCCAGGCCTCGACGTCGCGGCTGGCCTCGTCGGCGCGGCGCTCGTTGGCGCTGCAATGCAGGCCTGCAGCCTGCCAGGCCATCAATTCCGCGCTGACCTTCTTGGGCTTCTCACCCGAGTTCTTCATCTTGGCGACTTCGCTCTTCTCGATCCGCTTGGAGAGCTTGGCATGCGCCTCGCCCGGCGTGGGCAGGACCGGCAGGTGGTAACGCGTCTTACCCAGGATGGCCTTGATCACCCGATGCACCAGCAGGTCCGGGTAACGCCGGATCGGGCTGGTGAAGTGGGTGTAGGCCTCGAAAGCCAGGCCGAAGTGCCCGCTGTTGTGCGGCGTGTAGATCGCCTGCTGCATGGAGCGCAGCAGCATGGAATGGATCTGCTGGGCGTCCGGACGCTCCTTGGTGGCGATGGCGATGGCCTGGAACTCCGCCGGCGAGGGGTCCTCGCTGATGGTCAGGCCCACGCCCGTGACCTTGAGGTAGTTGCGCAACAGCTCGTTCTTCTCGGGCGTCGGCCCCTCGTGCACGCGGAACAGGCCGGCGTGCTTGCTCTGGCCGATGAAGTCCGCACTGCAGACGTTGGCCGCCAGCATGGCCTCCTCGATCAGGCGGTGTGCGTCATTGCGCGTGCGCGGCACGATCTTCTCGATGCGTCCGCTCTCGTCGCAGATGATCTGCGTCTCGGTGGTCTCGAAGTCCACGGCGCCACGCTTGGCGCGCGCGGCCAGCAGGGCGCGGTAGACATCGTGCAGATGCAGCAGGTCCTGGATGCGATCCTTGCGCTTGGCGGCTTCCGGTCCGCGGGTGTTGGCCAGGATGGCCGCCACCTCGGTGTAGGTGAAGCGCGCGTGGCTGTGCATCACGGCCGGGTAGAACTGGTAGGCCGTGACCTCGCCCTCGCTGCTCACGAACATGTCGCAGACCATGCACAGGCGATCCACATCCGGGTTCAGCGAACACAGGCCGTTGGACAGCTTCTCCGGCAGCATGGGGATCACGCGGCGCGGGAAGTAGACGCTGGTGGCCCGTTCGTAGGCATCCACGTCGATCGGCGAGCCGGTCTCCACGTAGTGGCTGACGTCGGCGATCGCCACCAGCAGACGCCAGCCTTGCTGGGCACTCCGGCCGCGGCCCTGGTTGGACGGCTCGCAGTAGACGGCATCGTCGAAGTCGCGTGCATCCTCGCCGTCGATGGTGACCAGCGGGACGTCGGTCAGGTCGACGCGGTGCCGGCTGTCCTGCTCCCTCACCTTGTCGGGCAGGCCGCGCGCCTGGGCAATGCAGGCCTCGGAGAACTCATGGGGCACGCTGTACTTGCGCACCGCGATCTCGATTTCCATGCCCGGGTCATCGACCTCACCCAGCACTTCCTTGATGCGCCCCACGGGCTGTCCGAAGAGCGCCGGCGGCTCGACCAGCTCGACCACCACCACCTGGCCCGCCTTGGCCTGCCCGGTGGCACTCTTGGGGATCAGGATGTCCTGGCCGTAACGCTTGTCCTCGGGCGCCACCAGCCAGACGCCGCTCTCCTGCAGCAGGCGGCCGATGATGGGTTGCGGCGCGCGCTCCACGATCTCGACCACGCGCCCCTCGGGCCGGCCCTTGCGATCCAGTCGCACGATGCGCGCCTTGACGCGGTCCTTGTGCAGCACGGCGCGCATCTCGTTGGGTGGCAGGTAGATGTCGGGCTCGCCGTCGTCACGCACCACAAAACCATGACCGTCACGGTGTCCGTTGATGGTCCCTTCAATTTCTTCCAGCAGGCTGCCGGAGCGCTCAATATTTCTGATATACTTCTCTCTTTCCTGAGATGCCCAGATGGCGGAATTGGTAGACGCACTAGTTTCAGGTACTAGCGAGTAACATCGTGGAGGTTCGAGTCCTCTTCTGGGCACCACAAATATACGGTAAAACCGAGTTGGTTTTACCAACTGAAAGCCGCTGAGACCTCAGCGGCTTTTTTATTTCCCGGCCCGCATGGCGCCGGGTGAGTGAGCCGAGGCCGGTCGTCACACCGGCACCGCCACCAGGTCATGGCCTTGCGTGCCGACGATGCGCGCACGCGTGAACTCACCGACCTTCAGCGTCTTGCTGATCTTCTCCGGCGGCAGCAACTGCACCAAGCCATCGATCTCCGGCGCATCGGCATAACTGCGGCCGACGCCGCCCTTGCGGCCCAGGGCCGGCGCCGAATCGACCAGCACCTGCATGGTGGCACCGATGCGGCGCTGCAGGCGCGCGGTCGACACCTCCTCGGCGACGGCCATGAAACGGGCCCGGCGCTCCTCGCGCAGCGCCTCGGGCAGCATGCCCGGCAGTTCATTGGCCGCCGCACCCTGCACCGGGCTGTAGGCAAAACAGCCGGCCCGGTCGATCTGCGCCTCGCGCACGAAGCCCAGCAGATGCTCGAACTCCTCTTCGGTCTCGCCCGGGAAACCGGCGATGAAGGTGCTGCGGATCACCAGTTCCGGGCAGATCTCGCGCCAACGCTGGATGCGCTCCAGATTGCGTTCCCCGCTGGCCGGGCGCTTCATGCGCCGCAACACGTCCGGGTGGCTGTGCTGGAAAGGCACGTCCAGGTAGGGCAGCACCTTGCCCGCGGCCATCAGCGGCAGGATGTCGTCCACATGGGGATAGGGATAGACATAGTGCAGCCGCACCCAGGCGCCGTGCGCTTCGGCCAGCTCGCCCAGGGACTGCACCAGGTCCAGCAAACGGGTCTTGACCGGTTTGCCGTCCCAGAAACCGGTGCGGTACTTCACGTCCACGCCGTAGGCCGAGGTGTCCTGGCTGATCACCAGCAACTCTTTCACGCCGCCTTCGAACAGGGCCTTGGCTTCCTTGAGCACGTCACCCACTGGGCGCGACACCAGGTCGCCGCGCATCGAAGGGATGATGCAGAAAGTGCAACGATGGTTGCAGCCCTCGCTGATCTTCAGGTACGCATAGTGACGCGGCGTGAGCTTGAGCCCGGCCTCGCCGAAGGCGCCTGGCACCAGGTCGATGAAGGGATCGTGCGGCTTGGGCAGGTGGGCGTGCACCGCATCCATCACCTCCTGGGTAGCGTGCGGGCCGGTCACGGCCAGCACACTGGGGTGCATCTGCTTGACCATATTGCCGCCGCCCTCACCGGCCTTGGCACCCAGACAGCCGGTCACGATGACCTTGCCGTTCTCGGCCAGGGCCTCGCCGATGGTGTCCAGGCTTTCCTTGACGGCGTCGTCGATGAAACCGCAGGTGTTGACGATGACCAGGTCCGCGCCCTGGAAGGTCTTGGCGGTCTGGTAGCCCTCGGCGCTGAGCTGGGTGAGGATGAGCTCGGAATCGGTCAGGGCCTTGGGGCAGCCCAGGCTGACAAAACCGATCTTGGGCGCAGGCGCATTGGTATTCGGGGACAGGACTTCACTCATGCCCGTATTGTCCCAGTATTCGGTGACCTCAGCGTTTCAAGCCGAAGGACTCCATCATCTGCTCCGTCTGTTTCTGCATCTGCTCCTGCATCTGCACGAACAGGTTCTGGGACTGCTCCAGGTTCTGCGTCACCAAGCCCTGCATCGCGGGTGTCTGCATGGCCATGAACTGCGTCCACATCTCGGGGCTCAGCCCCCTGGACTGCTCGGCGAGCCTGGCCTGTACATCCTGCAAAGACTGGATGTTCTTCTCCAGATAACCGCCCATGAAACCCTGCATGGCGTGACCGTAGAAGCGGATGATGTTGGAGAGCACCGCGGTGCTGAACATGGGCGAGCCGCCCGCCTCTTCTTCCAGGATGATCTGCAGCAGGATGCTGCGCGTGAGGTCTTCGCCGGTCTTGGCGTCACGCACCACGAAGGGGGCGCCTTCCATGACCAGCTGCTTGACCTCCGTCAGCGTGATGTAGCCGGACGTGCGGGTATCGTACAGACGGCGATTGGGATATTTCTTGATGATCCGCTCAGCGCCGGCAGCGGCCTCACCCTTTTTTTCTTTCATACCCTGATCTCCTCTCCTCGGTCCTGCGGACCGCTTTCATGTATTGCGCTGCAACACATTCTAGGAAGCCGGTTGCGCCACCGCCCCAAGGTTTACCCTGAGAGCGGATGGCGACAAGACGGAAAGGGATTTTGGTAGGCGCGATTGGACTCGAACCAACGACCCCCACCATGTCAAGGTGGTGCTCTAACCAGCTGAGCTACGCGCCTGAGAATTCGTTCGAGACCGCGAGTATAGCAGCAAACTTCGCCCCACTTTTCACTTCGCCTCCAGAGCGCGAGAGAAAAAGAGGGCTGCGCCATAATTGACGTTAACGTCAACGTCAAAACACAGGAGCATTTCATGCAGATCGCAGGCAAGGTATTCATCGTCACCGGCGGCGCTTCGGGCCTCGGCGAAGGCACGGCACGCATGCTGGCGGCCAACGGCGGCAAGGTCGTCATTGCCGACATGCAGGCCGACAAGGGCGAAGCCGTCGCCGGTGAGATCGGCGGCGCTTTCGTCAAGTGCGACGTGAGCCAGGAAGCCGATGCGCAGGCCGTGGTGGCCAAGGCCGTCTCGCTGGGCAAGCTCATGGGGCTGGTGAACTGCGCCGGCATCGCCCCGGCCGAGAAGACCGTGGGCAAGAACGGCGCGCACGCGCTGTCCACCTTCAGCCGCACCATCACGGTCAACCTGATCGGCAGCTTCAACATGATCCGCCTGGCGGCCGATGCCATGTGCAAGAACGAGCCGGAGTCGACCGGCGAGCGCGGTGTGCTGATCTCCACGGCATCGGTCGCAGCCTACGACGGCCAGATCGGCCAGGCCGCCTACAGCGCCTCCAAGGGCGGGGTGGTCGGCATGACGCTGCCCATCGCACGTGACCTGGCGCGCAATGGCATACGCAACATGACCATCGCCCCTGGCATCTTCGGCACCCCCATGCTTTTCGGCATGCCGCAGGAAGTGCAGGACGCACTGGCCGCCAGCGTGCCCTTCCCCAGCCGCCTGGGCACGCCCGAGGACTACGCCAAACTCGCGAAGCACATCTTCGAAAACGACATGCTCAACGGCGAGGTGATCCGCCTGGACGGCGCCATCCGCCTGGCACCGCGCTGAGTCCGCAGCCACCAGTTGCCCCCATGCGCAGCACACGGCATCTCCCGTTCCTGCTGCTCGCGGGCCTGCTCCTGGCGGCGCCGCACGCCCACGCGAAATCACCGGCCCCGGAGACAGGCGTCCCGGCCCAACCCGAAGCCGCCAGTGTCCAGCGTGCCAAGCCCGGCTGGTCCAGCAAGAAGTTTGCGGTCGCGGCGGCGCACCCGCTGGCCGTTGACGCGGGTTACCAGATCCTCAAGGCCGGTGGCGGCGCCGTGGATGCCGCGGTGGCCGTGCAGATGGTGCTGACCCTGGTCGAACCCCAGTCCAGCGGCATCGGCGGCGGCGCGTTCATGCTGCACCACGACGGACTCATCACCGAGGCCTACGACGGCCGCGAGACCGCCCCCTCGGGCGCCGATGAAGATCTGTTCCTCGATGCGCAGCGCCAGCCCCTGGGTTTCCAGGCCGCGGCCGTGGGTGGGCGCGCGGTCGGCACACCCGGCATGTTGCACATGCTGGCGCTGGCGCACCGCCAGCATGGTCGCCTGCCCTGGCGCCAGCTCTTCGAACCCGCCATAACCCTGGCCGAAGATGGTTTTCCGGTCAGCCCGCGCCTGCATGCACTGCTCTCCAACGCCGCTGCGCTGCAGCAGGACCCAGCCGCAGCGACGTATTTCTTCGACACCGCCGGCCGGCCCTGGCCCATCGGCCATCGCCTGAAGAACCCGGAACTGGCCGCGGTACTGCGTCGCATCGCCGCGGAAGGGGTGCGCAGCTTCTACGAGGGTGAGTTGGCCGAGGCCATGGTGCGCAAGGTGCGCGAGCACCCGGCCAATCCAGGGCGTCTCACGCTGGCCGACCTGGCCGAGTACGAGGCCACAGTACGCGCGCCCCTGTGTTTTGTGCACAGCGCAGGCCCCGTGAATCCCAAGCATGCACGCCAGCGCGACGTCCGTATCTGCGGCATGCCCCCGCCGAGTTCGGGCACCCTCGCCTTGGGGCAGATCCTGGGCCTGTTGGCGCACACGCCCGCTTCCCGATTCCCGTTGCAACGCGGCCCCTCGGGACCGGTACCCGGGCCCGACTGGCTGCACCTCTACACCGAAGCCTCGCGCCTGGCCTTTGCGGACCGCGCCGTCTACGTGGCGGATCCGGATTACGTGCCGCCGCCAGGCAGCAGCTGGATGAGCCTGCTCGACGACGACTACCTGGCACAGCGTGCCAAGCTGATCGGCGGCGGGCCGCGTACGCGGCGCATGCCCGAGGCGCCGGCGGGCATCCCGGCCGGCGTCCAGCAGAGCCAGGGCCCCATGCCCGAGCAGGTCGAGTACGGCACCTCGCACATCAGCATCGTCGATGGCCAGGGCCACGCCCTGGCGATGACCAGCAGCATCGAGGCCGCCTGGGGCGCCCACCTCATGGTCAACCGTGGCCAGGGGCTGGCCGGTGGCTTTCTGCTCAACAACCAGCTGACCGACTTCAGCTTCGTGCCGCGCAGCGAATCCGGCGCCCCGATCGCCAACCGCGTCGAGCCGCGCAAGCGGCCGCGCTCGTCCATGACCCCGGTGCTGGTGTTCGACCGGCCCCGCGGCGATTTCCTGCTCAGCGGCGGCAGCCCGGGCGGCGCCTACATCATCCATTACACGGGCAAGCTGCTCTATGGCACCTTGCACTGGGGGCTGGATGTGCAGCAGGCCATCAACCTGCCCAATTTCGCAGCCTTTGGCGGCCCGGTCCTGCTGGAGGAGCGGCGTTTCCCCCCGAGTACGGCAGCGGCCCTGCGCCAGCGCGGCCATCGCGTGCAGGAGCAGGCGCTGACCAGCGGCCTGCAGGCCATCCAGGTGCGCGGCAAGGGCCTGTACGGCGGCGCCGACCCGCGGCGCGAGGGTGTGGTCAAAGGCGATTGAGCCGGCATCGGGTGGCCTCGGGCACTCTTCCTACAATCGAGCCATGGCCATCCCCCAGTCCTTCATCCAGGAATTGCTCGCCCGTGCCGACGTCGTCGAGATCGTCGGCCGTACCGTGCAGCTCAAGAAGGGCGGCGCCAACTTCATGGGCCTGTGCCCCTTCCACGCGGAGAAATCCCCCTCCTTCACGGTCAGCCCGACCAAGCAGTTCTACCACTGCTTCGGATGCGGCAAGCACGGCGACGCGATCAACTTCCTGATGGAACAGACCGGCATGAGCTTCATCGAAGCCGTACGCGATCTGGCCCAGCACTACGGCCTGCAGGTGCCTGAAGACGAAGCCAGCCCACAGGACCGCGCGCGCGCCGCCGAGCAGCGCCAGAAGCAGGCCACGCTCTCCGACGTGCTGGAAAAGGCCGGCGAGGCCTGGCGCAAGCAGCTCAAGAGTTCACCCAAGGCTGTCGACTATCTCAAGGGCCGCGGCCTGTCCGGCGAAATTGCCAAGCAGTTCGGCCTGGGTTACGCGCCCGAGGGCTGGCGCAGCCTGGCCAGCGTGTTCCCCCAGTACGACGACCCGCTGCTAGTGGAGTCCGGCCTGGTCATCACCAATGCCGACGAGAACAGCGGCGAGGAAAAGCGCTACGACCGCTTCCGCGACCGCATCATGTTCCCCATCCGCAACGTCAAGGGCGAGTGCATCGGTTTTGGCGGCCGGGTGCTGGGCGACGAAAAGCCCAAATATCTGAACTCGCCCGAGACGCCGGTCTTCAGCAAGGGGCATGAGCTTTACGGCCTCTTTGAAGCCCGCAACGCCATCCGGAACGCCGGCTACGTGCTGGTGACCGAGGGCTATATGGACGTGGTGGCCCTGGCCCAGCTCGGTTTCCCCAACGCGGTAGCCACGCTGGGCACGGCCTGCACCACCGACCACGTGCAGAAACTGTTCCGCTTCACCGACTCCGTCGTCTTCAGCTTCGACGGCGACAGCGCCGGGCGGCGCGCCGCGCGCCGCGCACTCGACGGCGCCCTGCCCTACGCCACCGATGTGCGCAGCATCAAGTTCCTGTTCCTGCCAGCCGAGCACGACCCGGACAGCTACATCCGCGAAAACGGCAAGGAGGCCTTTGCCCGCTGCGTCGGCGAGGCCATGCCGCTGAGCCGCTTCCTGATCGAGGCTGCACGCGAAGGCTGCGACCTCTCCAGCGCCGAGGGCCGGGCCCGCCTGGCCAGCAACGCCAAGCCGCTGTGGAGCCAGTTGCCCGACGGCGCCCTCAAGCGCCAGCTGCTCAAGGAGATCGCCGCACAGGTCCAGGTGGAAACTCAGGAGCTGCAGGAACTCTGGGGCGGCGCCAAAAGCAAGGAAGCCCCCCCCTCCACAGGCGCGGGCGCCCCACCGCGGCGCGACCACCGGCCCGCCACCCGCAACTCCCGCCGCCTGCCCATCCGCCCGGCCATGGAAGCCGGGGCGAGCAATATTGCACGCCTCGTCTTCCGCAACCCGGGATTCTGGGAGCAGTTGACGGCGGCCGACCATGAGGTCCTGTGCCAGCTCGAAGGCGCTTTCGGCGACCTGTTCCGCTGGATTGACAGCCAGGTGCACGAACATGGCGCGCAACCCATGGCGGCCCTGCTGGCGGGCATGGCCGGGCAGCCGTTCGAGGCCCAGGCCCGCCAGCTCATCGAATTCGACAATCTGCAACCCCTGGGGCGCCAGATCGAAGACCCGGAAACGCCACTGTCGGACCTGCGGGTCGCGGTGACCCGGCTGCACCTGGAAGCAATCGACATGGAGCTCAAGCAGGTCCAGGCCCTGTCATCGAGCGACGGTACCCGCATCGAGCAGGAAAAGCAGCTGATCCAGCAGCAGCTGGCCTACAAGAAATCACTGCATGACCTGGGGAAATCCGTGCGGACATGACCCGCCAGCCCGCGCCGGCATTGAATTTCCGGAATCGCCGGGTATAATCCATTTCTGATTTCGGCAAGAGCGACAGCAGCACCTCCGGGCCAGGCCAACCGTAGCCTCCGCGCACGACCGGCCACCTTACCGCAAGGACTGCATCCCAAATGTTCGCCCTCTCATCTTGCCTCTGAGGATTTCTCCTCTGTCCCCCAACCGCGCCGGTTTGTCGGTGCTGTGTTTGTTTCTTTGTGTCAGTTTTTGATGTTTCGAGGTTGATCCATGCCCGCTCAAAAGTCCAAGAAGCCTGCAAAGCCCGCCGCCAAACCCGTCGCCAAGGCTGCATCCAAACCCGCCGCGAAGGCCAAAACCGTTGCCAAACCTGCCCCCAAGGCGGCTGTGAAGGCAACGGCCAAGCCGGCGCCCAAGGCCAAGGTACAGCCCGCCACGAAAGCCAAGCCAGTGCCTGCTTCCAAGACCCCTGCCAAGACGACCGCCAAGACTGAAAAAGCCGAGAAGGCCGGCAAGCCCAGCGCTGCCGAGCTGAAAAAGGCCGCCGCGCCCGCTGCTGAAGCCGTGGTCGCCAAGAAGAAACCCGGCCGCCCGCCCAAGGCCGCCAGCGCCGATGCCGGCGCACCGGCCAAGACCGGCGCCAAGCGCGGTCGCAAGCCCAAGAATGCCGTCGACAAGCCCGAGGGTGACCTGGACCTGTCAGACATCGAAGCCGAATTTGCCGAAGAACCCGCAGCCGCGCCCGGCGAAAAGGTCAAGCCCCTGCGCATGAAGATCAGCAAGGCCAAGGAACGGGCCCTGATGAAGGAATTCGGCCTGGACGAGACCGTGCTGTCCGAAGAGGACATGGCCAAGCGCCGCCAGCGCCTCAAGCAGCTGATCAAGCTGGGCAAGACGCGCGGTTACCTGACGCACGGTGAAATCTCCGACCACCTGCCCGACAAGCTGATCGATGCCGAGACGCTGGAAGTCGTGATCTCCATGCTCAACGACATGGGCGTGGCCGTCTACGAGCAGACCCCGGACGCCGAGACCCTGCTGCTGAACAACACCGGCCCGACCGCTGCCACCGAAGAGGAAGCGGAAGAGGAAGCCGAAGCCGCCCTGTCCACCGTGGACAGCGAATTCGGCCGCACCACCGACCCGGTGCGCATGTACATGCGCGAGATGGGCACGGTCGAGCTGCTGACGCGTGAAGGCGAGATCGAGATCGCCAAGCGCATCGAAGGCGGCCTGATGGACATGATGGAGGCCATCAGCGCCTCCCCGGCCACCATCGCCGAGATCCTGCGCCTGGGCGAGGAAATCCGTGAAGGCAAGATCGTCATCTCCACCGTGGTCGACGGCTTCGTCAGCATCGGCGAGGCCGACGACTTCGTGGCCGAGGAAGACTTCGACGAATACGACGAAGCCGACGACGACGACGGCAAGGGCGGCTCCAAGGCCCTGACCAAGAAGCTCGAAGAGCTCAAGAACCAGGCGCTGGAGCGATTCGATCGCCTGCGCAGCCTC
This sequence comes from Hylemonella sp. GW821-FHT12C09, assembly GCF_058807395.1. Taxonomy (NCBI): domain Bacteria; kingdom Pseudomonadati; phylum Pseudomonadota; class Betaproteobacteria; order Burkholderiales; family Comamonadaceae; genus Hylemonella; species Hylemonella sp. GW821-FHT12C09. The sequence continues at coordinate 105,771 of NZ_JBXAQQ010000002.1, forward strand.
TTCGAGAAGGTGCACAAGATCTACGACAAGGAAGGCTACGGCACCCCGGCCTACCAGAAGGCCCAGAAGGCCCTGTCGGACGAGCTGATGACCATCCGCTTCACGGCCAAGACCATCGAGAAGCTGTGCGACCTGGTGCGCGCCCAGGTGGACGACATCCGCAAGAAGGAGCGCGAGCTGCGCCGCATCATCGTGGACAAGTGCGGCTACCCGCAGGACCATTTCATCGCCGACTTCAGCGGTCGTGACAAGCACGGCCACCCTGCCAAATCGCACCTGCTCGACCTCAAGTGGATCGAGAAGCAGGCCGCCGCCGGCAAGCCCTGGAGCGCCGTCATGGCACGCAACGTGCCCCCGGTGCAGGACCTGCAGCAAAAGCTGATGGACCTGCAGTCGCGTGTGGTGGTGCCGCTGGACCAGCTCAAGGACATCAACAAGCGCATGAACGAGGGCGAGGCCTCCTCGCGCGCGGCCAAGAAGGAGATGATCGAGGCCAACCTGCGCCTGGTGATCTCCATCGCCAAGAAGTACACCAACCGCGGCCTGCAGTTCCTGGACCTGATCCAGGAAGGCAACATCGGCCTGATGAAGGCGGTGGACAAGTTCGAATACCGCCGTGGCTACAAGTTCTCGACCTACGCCACCTGGTGGATCCGCCAGGCCATCACCCGCTCCATCGCGGACCAGGCCCGCACCATCCGCATCCCGGTGCACATGATCGAGACCATCAACAAGATGAACCGCATCTCGCGCCAGCACCTGCAGGAGTTCGGCTTCGAGCCCGACGCCAGCCTGCTGGCGCAGAAGATGGAGATTCCGGAAGACAAGATCCGCAAGATCATGAAGATCGCCAAGGAGCCGATCTCGATGGAAACCCCCATCGGCGACGACGACGACAGCCACCTGGGCGACTTCATCGAGGACACGGCCAACACCGCCCCGGTGGAAGCCGCCATGCAGGCCGGCCTGCGCGACGTGGTCAAAGACATCCTGGACAGCCTGACGCCGCGCGAAGCCAAGGTGCTGCGCATGCGCTTCGGTATCGAGATGACCAGCGACCACACGCTGGAAGAAGTGGGCAAGCAGTTCGACGTGACGCGCGAACGCATCCGCCAGATCGAAGCCAAGGCGCTGCGCAAGCTCAAGCACCCGTCGCGTTCGGACAAGCTGCGCAGCTTCACCGACAACATCTGATTGTTGTCTCCAGGCTCTGCTTGGGAAGGCCCGCTGCGTGCGGGCTTTTTCTTTTTTGCGTGGTGTTGCTGCCAGTCAGGCAGCGCAAAGAAGCAGAGGCGTCACTCGTAAACGATCACAGCCTTCCCCTGATCCGCCTGCGCCATCCACCCCGCCAAGGCCGCATCAGTGGGATAAAACTTCGCATCCTCTCCCAACTGCAGTTCGGCCGCAGCGCCCAGCCCCGGCCCCTGGCGGCGCAAGGTCAGGCGCACACCCAGCCCGCGCAACAACTCGCCCTGTTCGGTGATCTCCTTCTTGGGCGGATGCTCGGAAACCAGACGCTGCACGTCGGGGGCACGGCCATTGACGGCCACGCGCAGGTACTTGCCGAAGCGGCAACGCGCCGCCTCCAGGCTCCAGACCTGGTTGATGTTGAGCTGCAGGCCGCCGGAAAAACGGTCGGGCATGACCTTGGCCATGACGATGATGAGTTCGTCATCCTTGAGCAGGTTGCGGTTGGCGTTCATCAGCGCCTCGTCCACGCGGGCGTCGAGCACGGCGGTCTTGTCGTCGAGCTTGAAGAGCGCGAGCTTGCCGCGCTGGCCGTTGATGACGCGGAAATCGCTGACGATGCCGGCCAGCAGCTGCGGCTCGCGTGTGTCGATCAGGTCGGCCAACTCGCGCTTGGCGAAACGCCGTACCTCCAGCGCCACCTCATCGAACAAATGGCCCGAGAGGTAAAAACCCACCGCGGTCTTCTCGTTGGTGAGGCGCTCCTTCACGCCCCAGGGCAGCATGTCCACCAGGTCCGGCTCCTGGGTGCTGGCGCCATGGCTGTCGTCCCCCAGGTCGAAGAGGCCGCCCTGATTGATATTGGCTGCCGTGGCGTTGGCGAAGTCGAAGGCACGATCGACCGAGGCCACCAGGGAGGCCCGATTGAGCTGCAAGGAGTCGAAAGCGCCGGCCTTGATCAGCGCCTCGATGCTGCGCTTGTTCAGGCGCGTGCGGTCCACGCGCACACAGAAGTCGTAGAGGCTGGTGAAGGGACCACCTTCTTCGCGGGCTTTGACGATGGCCTCGATGGCCTGCTGGCCCGTGCCCTTGACGGCGCCCAGACCGTAGCGGATGGCCTTGTCGGAAATGGGCTCGAAGCGGTAGTGGCCGCGGTTGACGTCCGGCGACTCAAAGCTCATGCCCATCTTGAGGGCATCCTCGAACAGCACCTTGAGCTTGTCGGTGTCGTCCATTTCCACGGTCATGTTCGCGCAGAAGAACTCGGCCGTGTAGTGCACCTTGAGCCAAGCCGTGTGATAGGCCAGCAGGGAGTAGGCGGCAGCGTGTGACTTGTTGAAGCCGTAGCCGGCGAACTTCTCCATCAGGTCGAAAACCTCGTCGGCCTTGTCCTGGGGGATGTTGTGGGTCGCCAAGGCACCAGCGCGGAATTTCTCGCGGTGCTCGGCCATCTCCTCGGCCTTCTTCTTGCCCATGGCGCGGCGTAGCAGGTCGGCGCCGCCCAGCGAGTAGCCGCCCAGGATCTGCGCGGTCTGCATCACCTGCTCCTGGTAGACCATGATGCCGTAGGTCTCGGACAACATCTCGGCGACCGCCGGGTGCGGGTACTCGACCTCTTCCCGCCCATGCTTGCGAGCCACGAAACTCGGGATCAGGTCCATGGGGCCCGGGCGGTACAGGGCGTTCAGCGCGATCAGGTCTTCCAGGCGCGTGGGCTTGGCGTCGCGCAGCATGCCCTGCATGCCGCGACTTTCAAACTGGAACACCGCTTCCGTCTTGCCTTCCTGGAACAGGTGGTAGGTCGGCTTGTCGTTGAGCGGGATGTTCTCGAAGGCGAAATTCTCCTGGCCCGGGTGGCGCGCCATGATGAACTCGCGCGCGATCTCCAGGATGGTCAGCGTGGCCAGGCCCAGGAAGTCGAACTTCACCAGGCCCACGGCCTCCACGTCGTCCTTGTCGTACTGGCTCACGGCCGCGTCGCTGCCGGGCTGCTGGTAGAGCGGGCAGAAGTCGGTCAGCTTGCCCGGCGCGATCAGCACGCCGCCGGCGTGCATGCCGACATTGCGCGTCAGCCCTTCGAGCTTCTGCGCGAGCGCCAGCAGGGTCTTGACCTCGTCTTCCTTGTCCAGCCGCTCGGCCAGGATGGGCTCGGCCTGGATGGCGTCGGCAATCGTGATGTGCTGGCCCGGCTTGTTGGGGATGAGCTTGGAGATGCCGTCGCAGAAGGTGTAGCTCATGTCCAGCACGCGGCCCACGTCGCGGATGGCGGCGCGCGCGGCCATGGTGCCGAAGGTGGCGATCTGGCTCACCGCCTCCTTGCCGTACTTGTCCTTCACGTAGTCGATCACGCGGTCGCGGTTGGCCTGGCAGAAGTCGATGTCGAAGTCCGGCATCGAGACGCGTTCCGGGTTCAGGAAACGTTCGAACAGCAGCTTGTATTCCAGCGGGTCGAGGTCGGTGATCTTCAGCGCGTAAGCCACGAGTGATCCCGCCCCCGAGCCGCGACCTGGTCCGACCGGGCAGCCATTGGCCTTGGCCCACTGGATGAAGTCACCCACGATCAGGAAATAACCCGGAAAACCCATCTTCAGGATGGTGTTGATCTCGAACTCCAGGCGTTCCACGTAGCGCGGCCGTTCGGCATCGCGCTTGGCTGCGTCGGGGTACAGATGCGCGAGGCGTTCTTCCAGGCCCTCAAACGAAACCTGGCGGAAGTATGCCTCGATGCTCAGGCCGCCAGGGATGGGGAAGTTGGGCAACTGCGGCTTGCCCAGCACCAGCGTCAGATTGCAGCGCTTGGCAATCTCCAGGGTGTTGGCCACCGCGCTGGGCAGATCGGCGAACAGCGTCTGCATCTGCTGGGCGTTCTTGAAATACTGCTCGCGCGTGAACTTGCGCACCCGGCGCGGGTTGCCCAGGATCTCGCCCTCGGAGATGCAGACGCGCGCCTCGTGCGCCTCGTAGTCGTCCGGCGTGGCGAACTGCACCGGGTGCGTGGCCACCACGGGCAGCTTCATGCGCGCAGCCAGTTGCACGGTGGCCGTCACATGGGCCTCGTCGTCCGGGCGGCCCGCGCGCTGCAGTTCCAGGTAATAACGGTGCGGGAACACGGTGGACAGCTGCAGCGCTGCCTCATGGGCGCGCTCGGCGTCACCCTGCACCAGGGCCTGGCCCACGGCGCCGGCCTGCGCGCCGGAAAGGGCAATCAGACCTTCATGCAACTCCTTGAGCCAGGCCAGCCTGACCACCGCCTGGGCCTTCACCACATTACCGGTCCAGGCACGCGCCAGGATTTCGGAGAGGTTGAGGTAACCCTGCTTGTTCTGCACCAGCAGCAGCAGGCGCGAGGTAGCCAGCGGGTCCTGGCCCAGGCCCTCCAGCATGATCTCGACACCGATCAAGGGCTTGACGCCCTTGCCGCGCGCTTCCTTGTAGAACTTGATGGCCCCGAACAGGTTGTTCAGGTCGGTGATGGCCAGCGCCGGCTGGCCGTCCTTGGCTGCGGCCTTGACGATGTCCTCGATACGGACGGTGCCGTCGACGACGGAGAACTCGGTGTGCAGGCGCAGATGGGTGAACATATGGGTTTGATTTTAGTAGGCTGGCGCTTGCCCCTTTCTAAGGTTTCCCCTCTTTGCTGCGGCGTTTCTTTTGGCGCGGCTTGGCCGGGTCTCGCCCCGGCGGGCGACTCACTTTCTTTCTGGCGAAGCAAAAGTTTCTGCCTTGTCGGGGGCACATCCCGACCATGCCACGCATGCAAGCCGCCACCTTAAAGCCAAAAAACTAGAATCAGCCTCGTGAACGACATCCTCAACATCTCCGCCTACAAATTCGTCCCTCTCCCCGACGCCCATGCCCTGCGCGAAAAGCTGCACGCGCAGGCAGTGGCGCTCGACCTCAAGGGCACGGTGCTGCTGGCCGAGGAAGGCATCAACCTGTTTCTCGCGGGGCCGGGCGAAGCCGTGCGCGCCTTCGTGGCGCAACTGCATGAAGATCCACGCCTGTCCGACCTGACGCCCAAGGAAAGCTGGTCGGCCCGCCAGCCCTTTCGCAAGATGCTGGTCAAGGTCAAGCGCGAGATCATCCGCATGAACCATCCGACCATCCGCCCCGCACAGGGGCGTGCGCCGGCAGTGACGGCCGCCACCGTCAAGCGCTGGCTGGACCAGGGATATGACGATGCCGGACGCCCGGTGGTGACACTGGACACGCGCAATGCCTTCGAGGTCGACCACGGCACCTTCGAAGGCGCGATCGACTGGCGCCTCCACAAGTTCTCCGATTTCCCGCAGGCGCTGCAGGCGCACCGGGACGAACTGGAAGGCAAGACCGTGGTGAGCTTCTGTACCGGCGGCATCCGCTGTGAAAAGGCGGCCATCCTCATGCGGGAAGACGGGCGGGAGCACGTCTACCAGCTTGAAGGCGGCATCCTCAAGTATTTCGAGGAAACCGGCGGCGCGCACTTCAAAGGCGAATGCTTCGTGTTCGACGAACGCGAGGCCCTGGGGGCCGATCTTCAAGCCCGACGCAACTGAACGGACAAGCGAGACTTATTTCACCCGAATCGGCACTCGGGTAAGGCCAGGGGCCTGTTGTCCGGGCATCTGGTCGATTACCATGGGGTCGAGTCCGCTGTCTTTGAAGACGTCAGCGGGCCCCACCCATGCACGCCCAACGGACTGTCCTAACAACACATCGCCCGCTGTCGGTCGCAAGGCGCAGGACTTTGCTGGGCGCTGCGCTGTCCTGGCTGCTGCCGCTCACCGCCTGCAGTCCCAGGCGCCCCCTGGTGCTGGCCGGACACCCCTGGCCCGGCTATGAGCCCATGTTCCTGGCACGCTCGCTGGGGTACGCGCCCAAGGATCTGAGCCTGCTAGAAGCCCCCACGGTGCAGGCCTCCATCGACGCCGTCAAGAATGGTTCGGCCGATGGCGCCATGCTGACCCTCGATGAAATCCTGCTGCTGCGCGACGAGGGGGTGCCCCTGCAGATCGTGCTGGTCTTCGATGTTTCCAAGGGCGCCGACGTCCTGCTGGCGCGCCCGACGCTCACTCGCCTGGCCGACCTGAAAGGCCGGCGCATCGGTGCCGAAGACAGTGCCCTGGGTTCCCTGATGCTGGCCATGGTGCTGGAAAAGGCGGGCCTGGGGCTGGAAGATGTGCAGGTGCAGCGCATCGTCTACGACGAGCACGAAGCAGCCTGGTCCCGGGGCGGGCTCGACGCCCTCGTGACTTATGAGCCGGTCGCAACCCGTCTCAAGAAGACCGGCGCGCGCCAGCTGCTGAGCACACGCGAAATGCCCGACACCATTTTCGATGTGCTGGCGGTACGCACGGGGGCGCTGGAAACGCACGGTCACATCCTGCGCACCAGTCTGGAAGGGTATTTCAAGGCCCTGAGCTACCTGCGGCAGAACCCCTGGGACTCGGCCTACCAGACGGCGCAGCATCTGGGTGTCAGCGCGGAGGAGATGATTGCTTCACTGCGCGGCCTGGAGTTGCCGGATCTGATCGGCAACCAGCGCTATCTCTCGGCCCAGGAGGGTGATCTGCGGCGCGTCACGGGCAAGCTCTCGGCCATCATGCTGCAGGCTGGCATCATCCGACAGCCGGTGGATACCCGTTTGCTCTACAGTGGTGCCTACCTGCCGGCCACTGCCACATGATGACCCAACGCCGCCTGCCACGCGCATTTGCCAGCCTGCTGCTGGCCCTGGCCGCCACGTCGCTGCGGGCCAATCCTGAAACCATTGTGGTGGGTGTCCTGTCGTTCCGTCCTGAAGCCCTCGCCCTGGCCCAGTGGAAGCCCCTGACCGACTACCTCAACCGCGCGGTCCCCTCCGCGCACTTCGAAATCAAGGTATACGAATACGGCCCCATGCAGGAGGCCGTGCGGCAGCAGGCGGTGGACCTGGTGATCACCCAGCCCGGGGAGTACGTCCGCATGGTGCACCAGAACGGTCTCTCCTCCCCACTGGCCACCCTGATCAATCTGGAAAACGGGCGACCGGTGCGTGCCATGGGCGGTGTCATCCTGGCGCGCAGCGCGCGCCAGGACCTGGGACCTGCAAGGCCAGCGCATCGCCACCGTCTCGCGCCTGTCCTTCGGCGCCTACCAGATCCAGGCCACCGAGCTGGCGCGCCAGGGCATCAGCCCCGGGCGCCTGGTGGAAACCGGCCTGCCGCAGGACCGCGTCATCGAAGCGCTGCTGACCGACGAGGCCGACGTCGCCTTCGTGCGCACCGGCCTGCTCGAAACCCTGGTGCGCGAGGGACGCCTCAAGCTAGGGGAGCTCAAGGTCCTGGCACAGCAGAACTATCCCGGCTATCCCTACGCCCTGTCCTCGCGGCTTTACCCGGAATGGCCGGTCGTCGCCATGTCGCACCTGTCGGAAGACCTGTCGGTGCGCATCGCCGGCGCCCTGCTTTCGCTGCCTCACGGCGGCGAAGCCGCGCGGCGCATGGGCATCTACGGCTTCACCGTGCCGGCCGACTACGAGCCGGTGCGCGCCATGATGCGCGAACTGCGGGCCCCCCCCTTCGACAAGCCGCCGGACATCTCCTGGCGCGACATCTGGCAGCAATACGGCCTGCTGCTCGCCAGCGCGGTCCTGACCCTGCTCCTCCTCGTGGTCATGGGCCTGCGCGAGATGGTCTTGCGCCAGCGCATGGACTCGTTCAGCAACGCCATGGGCGAAGGCATGTTCGTGCTGGACCGCCAGGGCATCGTCACCTACATCAACCGCGCCGCCTGTCGCCTGCTCGGTTACCAGCGCGAGGCCCTGCTGGGCCGGCAACTGCTGCCCTTGATCGTCTCGCCCACGTCCCAGCCCTCCGCCCCCGGCAGCCTCCAGACCTCCCTGCTCGATCCGCAGCGCTGGCAGCAGCCCTGCGAAGGAGAGAGCACCTTCCTGAGCGCCAGCGGCAAGACTTTTCCCGTTGAGATCAGCAGCCGGCCGGTGCGGCGCAAGGACCGATTCGTGCGCAGCGTGACCGTGTTCTCCGACATCTCCGAGCGCAAGGCGCACAGCGAACACATCTACCACCTGGCCTACCACGATGCCCTCACCGGCCTGCCCAACCGCCGCCTGCTGTTCGAGCGTCTGCAGGAAACCCTGGGGCGCAGCAACGGAAGCAGCCGCGGCGCCCTGCTGTTCTCGGACCTGGACCGTTTCAAGCAGATCAACGACACCCTGGGCCACAAGGTCGGCGACGCGCTGCTGCAAGCCGTGGCCGGGCGCATGCAGCGCATCGTCGGCGACCAGGGCCTAGTGGCGCACACCGGCGGCGACGAGTTCGCGGTGCTGCTGGAGAACCTCGACCCCGAGCGCGCCAGTGCCCAGGCACGCAGCCTGGCCGAGAAGCTGCGCAGCAGCATGCGCGAACCCTTCGGCATCGACAGCCAATACCACCAGATGTCGGTCAGCATCGGCGTGGCGCTGTTCGATGGCCCCGAAACCGGTGCCGACGAACTGATCAAGCGCGCCGACATGGCCATGTACGAGGCCAAGGCCGGCGGACGCAATGCCATCCGCTTCTTCGACCACGACATCGCCGTGCACCTCAGCCAGCGCGTGACCCTGGAAGCCGAACTGAACCAGGCGCTGGCCCTGCAGCAGTTCCGCGTGTACTACCAGCCACAATTCGACGGTGACGGCCGCATGGTCGGCGCCGAGGCCCTGGTGCGCTGGCTGCATCCACAGCGCGGCCTGGTGACGCCGGGCCACTTCATCCCCCTGGCCGAGGAAACCGGCCTGATCCTGCCGCTGGGCCAGTGGGTGCTGGAGCAGGTCTGCCAGCAGATCGAGCGCTGGCGCGGCCAGCCGGTGCTGGGCGAGCTCGTGATCTCCGTCAACCTCTGCGCCCACCAGCTGCTGCAGGCCAATTTTGTCGAAAGCGTCACCTCGGTGCTGATGGCCACCGGCGCCGACGCCAACAAGCTGCAGCTGGAGCTGACCGAAAGCGTGCTGGCCCACAACATCGACGACGCCACCCACAAGATGCGCCGGCTGGTGGCGTTGGGCGTGCAGTTCGCGCTGGACGACTTCGGCACCGGCTACTCTTCGCTCAGCTACCTCAAGCGCCTGCCCATCCAGCAGCTCAAGATCGACGCCTCCTTCGTGCGCGATCTGCAGACCGACCCCAACGACGTGGTCATCACCCAGACCATCGTCGCCCTGGGCCGCAGCCTGGGCCTGGAAGTGATCGCCGAGGGCGTGGAAACCCAGGCCCAGCGCGACATCCTGCAGCAGCAGGGCTGTCGCCTGTTCCAGGGCTATTTCTATGCCCGGCCTCAAGCTTTGGCCGATTTGGTCGATCTAGTCCATAAAGTTCATCCGTTTCCCCTGGAGTCTCCCCCATGACCGGTTTTTTCGGACCCGCCACGGCCCTGATGGCGCGCCTGCGCTTCAGCTACAAATTCGCACTCTCCGGCCTCGTGGCCCTGGCCCTGCTGCTCTACATGGGCATCTCCCAGCTCACGGCCCTGCAGTCGCGCGTGAGCATGATCGCCTCGGAACGCGCTGCCGTCGCCCTGATGGCCGATCTGGTCGAATGGAACAAGGTGCTGATCGAAAGCCGGCGCATCACCATCACGGCCGCACCCGGCGACCAGGGTGTGCGCCAGCGCTTCAAGGACAACGCCAAGGCGGTGGACGCCGTGCTCAAGCGCATCGAAGACGGTGTGAAAGCCTCCACGCCCTGGTTCGACATGGGCAAGGAGCTGAAGGGTCTGCAGGAGGGCTGGGCCGAACTGCAGAAGAAGGTCGACGCCCTGCCGCTGGATGCCGACTTCGCACAGAAGGCCTTCGGCGCGCACGCCCCGGAGTACGGCCGCCTGTACGCCTTCATGCGCGACATGGGCAACCGCTCGCGCATGTCGCTGGACCCGGACCTGGACCTGTTCTACCTGGGCTACCCGCTGGCCAACAACACGCCCAGCACCGCCGGCATCGCCGTGCGCATGGCCGCCTATTCGACGCTCAACGTCTCGCGCGGCGACATCAAGCCCGCCGACAAGGTGTTCTACGAAGTGACCGAGGCGCGCCTGAGCGACACCTTCGGCACGGTCGAGACCATGCTCTCCCAGGCCATGAAGGCCAACCCCGACGTGGAAAAGAAGCTCAGCAAGAACTTCGACACACTCAAGTCCAGTGCCAAGGAATTCATCGCCTTCACGCGCAAGAACTTCACCACCGCTGACACCATCGGAGTCAACCAGCAACAGGCCGGTCAGGCGGCGCAGGCCACCATCGATGCGGCGTGGGCGCTGGTCGAGCAGAACCGCAAGGTCATGGACGAACTGCTGGCCGAGCGCTCCAGCAGCGCCGCCACCAAGCGCACCCTGCTGGGCATCGTGCTGGGCCTGGGCATCCTGGTCTCGATCTACCTCTACATGGGCATGTATTTCGGCATCACGGGTGCCATGCAGCAGGCCAAGCAGGCTGGCCGCGCCATTGCGGCGGGCGAGCTGGGCACCGTGCCCGAACCGGCCACACGCGACGAATTCGCCGACCTGATGGACGACCTGCGCCGCGCTGACCGCTCCCTGGTCGGCATCATCAGCAACGTCAAGGGCGCGGCCGAGTCCATCGCCACCGCCTCCTCGGAAATCGCCCAGGGCAATGCCGACCTGAGCTCCCGCACAGAACAGCAGGCCGGCTCCCTGGAGCAGACCGCCTCGGCCATGGGCAGCCTCACGCAGACCGTGCAGCACAGTGCCGACAACGCGCGCCAGGCCTCCCAGCTGGCGGCCACCGCGTCCGAGGTCGCAGCGCGTGGCGGCCAGGCCGTGGGAGAAGTCGTGAGCACCATGGCCGGCATCCAGCATGCCTCGAAGAAGATCAACGACATCATCGGCGTGATCGACGGCATTGCCTTCCAGACCAACATCCTGGCCCTCAACGCCGCCGTGGAAGCCGCGCGCGCCGGTGAGCAAGGCCGGGGTTTTGCCGTGGTGGCTGGTGAAGTGCGTCTGCTGGCGCAGCGCAGCGCCGAGGCCGCCAAGGAGATCAAGGCCCTGATCTCCGACAGCGTGAACCAGGTGGACAAGGGTTCGCACCTGGTCGGCGACGCCGGCAACACCATGGGCGAGATCGTGGCGCAGGTCCGGCGCGTGACCGACCTGATCGGCGAGATCAGCGCGGCCACGGTCGAGCAGTCCTCAGGCATCGCCCGCGTCAACGACTCGATCACCGGCATCGACCAGATGACGCAGCAGAACTCGGCCCTGGTCGAGGAATCCGCCGCCGCAGCGGCCAGCCTGCGCGATCAGGCCAACCGTCTCAACGAGATGGTCAGCGTGTTCAAGATCACCAGCTGATCCATGGCCACGAGGTCCAGGCCGGGTCTCGTCGCTTGCCTCAGGCCAGGAAGCGTCGCTCGGGCAGGGGAATGAACTCGGTCTCGCCCGGCACCTGGCCCAGGCGCTGAGCCTCCCAGTCGTCGGCCGCCTGCACGATGCGCTCGCGGCGCGCTGAAACGAAGTTCCACCACATATGGCGTGGCGCATCGAGCGGTGCACCGCCGATCACCACCAGGCGGGTGGCTGCGCTGGCGATCAACTCCGCGCCCGCCGGGTCCGGCACCACCATCTGCTGCGCCGCCAGCGGCTGGCCATCGCAGTTCAGCGAGCCCTGTACCACGTAGACCGCCATCTCGGGCGCCAGCGCGGGCAGTTTGAGACGGCCGCCGGCCGGCAGCTGCACATCCAGGTAGAGCGTGGGCATCAGCGTGTGCACCGGCGAACGCAAGCCGAAGGCCTGCCCCACCAGCACGCGCACGGTCGCATCATCGACACGCCCTTCGGGAATCGCCGCCGCCGGTGTGTGCTCGAAAGACGGCTCGGTCTCCTCGTGCTCACGCGGCAAGGCCACCCAGAGCTGCAAGCCATGGTTGGTGTAGGTACTGCTGCGCAGCGACTCGGGGCGGCGCTCGGAATGCACGATACCGCGCCCGGCCGTCATCCAGTTGATGGCGCCGGGCTCGATCAGCTGCGAAGAGCCGATGCTGTCGCGGTGCATCATCGCACCCTCGAACAGATAAGTGACCGTGGCCAGGCCGATGTGCGGATGCGGCCGCACGTCGTGCTCGCTTGCGGGCGTTTCCAGCGCGGGGCCGAAGTGGTCAAAGAAGATGAAGGGGCCGACCGAACGCTGCGTCGCAGCCGGCAGGAGGCGCCGCACCAGGAAACCGCCCCCCAGATCCTTCTGGTGGCCCGTGAGGATATGCGGTGGCGATGTCATGGTGTTGTGGCCCTCCTGGAGCCCGACTCTACGCTCAGCCGCGCAGCTTGGCGGCAGCCGCGGCCACGCGCTGGCCGAACAGGCGCGCGGTTTCCAGGTCACCGGCTTCCATCTTGTCGGCCGGCGCATCGGAGGCGGTCTGACCCATGAGGCCGGCGTTTGCGGCGAGATAGTTCACGTCGCTGCGCTTGGAGTCCTTGGTGTTGTGGTACGCCATGCCCAGACCGACCCACAGGCCGCCATGCTGCATGGCCAGCGTGTGCAGATAGCTCAAGGTGGAACCCTTGTCGCCATTGACGTTGGAACTGTTGGTGAAACCTGCGAACACCTTGTCCTTCCAGGCCTGGGTGTACCAGGGCTTGCTGGAAGCGTCGGCGAACTTCTTGAACTGCCAACTCACGCTGCCCATGTAGGTGGGCGAGCCCATGATGATGGCGTCGGCGGCGGCCAGCGTCTCCCACGCCGCTTCGGGCAGGTTGCCCTCGGCGTCGATGGTGAGCAGCTCGGCGCCGGCCCCTTCGGCCACGGATTGGGCCAGGCGCTGGGTGTGACCGTAACCCGAATGAAAGACAACAGCAACTTTTGCCATGAGATGACTCCGGTAAAAAACGATTTGAGAAATTTGCAGGGACGCGTGCCGGGTCTCGTGTGTCACGAGACCCGGCACGCGGGCTGAGGATCAGCGCTGACGCTTGGCGTCCAGGCTCCAGGCGCCGGCACCGTGCGCGGCCAGCACCAGCAGGCCACCGACCACCGCGATGTTCTTGTTGAACATCAGCTGTTGCACGAAGGCCTGGTCGGCCGGCACGCCCCAGTAGTTGTGGAAGATGAAGGTCGCGACCAGCGTGAACAGGGCCAGCGCCAGGGCGGCCAGGCGGGTGCCGAAACCGAGGATCAGGGCCAGGCCACCGAGGATTTCCACCGCGACGGCGATGGCTGCGCCCACTTCCGGCAGGGGCAGGCCCTTGGAAGCGATGTAACCGGCGGTACCGGCAAAGCCACCGATCTTGCTGATGCCAGCCGGCAGGAACAGGGCGGCCAGCAGCAGTCGACCGATGAGGGACAGGGGGTTTTGCAGTGTGTTGAACATGGGAAGCTCCTTGGGTAAAAAATGAAACAGGGTGGAAAAACAGTCAGTCGGCCAGGTCGAAAACCAGCACTTCGGCATCCTTGCCGGCCTGGAGCTCGACCCGACTTTCGCCGGCCAGCAGGGCAGCGTCGCCGCCGCTCAGCCGCTGGCCATTGACCTCCAGCTCGCCGCGCACCAGGTGCACATAGCTCTTGCGCACCGGATCCAGGGACAGTGTCGCGCTTTCGCTGCCATCGAACAAACCGGCATACAGACGGGCATCGGCATGGACGGTCACTGAGCCGTTGGCGCCATCGGGCGAGGCCACCAGGCGCAGCGCACCGCGCTTCTCGGGCGTGGCAAAGGTCTTCTGTTCGTAGCTGGCCGGAATGCCGGTCACGTTCGGCTCGATCCATATCTGGAAGAAATGCGTCGTGTCCTTGGGCGCATGGTTGTATTCGCTGTGCATCACGCCGTTGCCGGCGCTCATGCGCTGCACATCGCCCGGCGGGATGGCGCGGCCGTTGCCCATGTTGTCCTTGTGCGCGAGTTCGCCGGACAGCACGTAGCTGATGATCTCCATGTCGCGGTGGCCGTGCGTGCCGAAGCCGGTGCCCGGGGCGATGCGGTCCTCGTTGATCACGCGCAGGTTGCCCCAGCCCATGTGCTGCGGGTCGTAATAACCGGCAAAGGAAAAACTGTGGAAGGACTTGAGCCAGCCGTGATCGGCGTAGCCGCGGTCCTGCGATTTGCGTACGGTCAGCATGGTGGGCTCCTTCCAGGGTTCAGCAGGACAGGCCTGCGATGGGGTGAACTTTAGGCCGGTCCGCGGGGTTTGCGATCCATGCGCTTTGATGGCATCATTCAAATTAATTGAATTTAAGATGATCCACCATGCAAACCGCCCGTGACGTTCTGACCCCCGACGCCCTGGCCATGCTGCAGACCATCGAGCACGCCGGCAGCTTTGCCGCTGCCGCGCGCGCCCTGGGCGTGGTCCCCAGCGCCCTGACCTACCGGGTGCGCCAGATCGAGGATGCTTTGGACGTGCTGCTCTATGACCGCAGCTCGCGCCAGGCCCGGCTCACCGCCGCCGGCGCCGAGCTGCTGCGCGAAGGGCAGCGCCTGCTGGCGGAAATCGACGCCGTGGCCAACCGCGTCAGGCGCGTGGCCACGGGCTGGGAATCGCAGTTCACGGTGGCGCTGGACGGCATCATCCACCGCACCACGGTGATGGAACTGTGCGAGAGCTTCTTCGCCCTGGGCGCGCCGACGCGCCTGAAACTGCGCGAGGAAACCCTCTCGGGCACGCTGGAGGCGCTGACCGCCGGCCAAGCCGACCTGGCCATCGGCGTGGCCCTGGACCCCAGCACCAGCGCCGGCGTGCACGGCAAACCCCTGGGGCCGGTCAGCTTCGTCTACGCGGTGGCGCCGCATCACCCGCTGGCGGCAGCGCCCGAGCCTCTGACCGACGAGATGCTGCTGCGCCATCGCGCCGTGGCGGTGGCCGACTCGGCGCAGCGCGGCAGCGGCCTGACCATCGGCCTGCTGGCCGGACAGGATGTCTTCACCGTGGCCACCATGCAGAGCAAGCTCGATGCGCAGCTGCGCGGCCTGGGCGGCGGCTTCGTGCCCGAGAGCATGGCGCGACCGCACATCGACGCCGGCCACCTCGTGGTCAAGAAAACCGAGCGACCGCCACGGGTGGTGCGCGTGAGTTACGCCTGGCGCGGCGGCACCGAGCACCAGCAAGGCCGCGCCCTGCAGTGGTGGCTGCAGCAGCTCGAAAGCCCGGCCACGCGGCGGGCACTGCTCGGGCCGGTCCACACCAGTTTCTGAGGCCCGGCGGTGGTCCCCGGGAAGGCCGGCCGCCGCTCCGGTACAGTGGAAGCGAAGGTGCAACTGAAATATCGACAAGAACGGAGACTGCCGACATGAAAAAACCCGCGCAACACTACGCCGTCATCGGCGCCGGCATGGCCGGCGTGGCCTGCGCCCGCACCCTGGTGCAGGCCGGCCACCAGGTCAAGCTGTTCGAGAAAAGCCGCGGCGCCGGCGGCCGCATGGCCACGCGTGATACCGAGTTCGGCAGCTTCGACCACGGCACCCAGTACTTCACGGTGCGCAACCCGATGTTCGCGCGCGCCCTGGAAACCGTGCCCGGCCTGTGCCGGCCCTGGAGCGCCAACGCCGTGCGCGTGCTCGACCCGCTGGGCCGCGTGGTGGCCGCGCCGCTGCCCACGCGCGAATCGCACTGGGTGGCCACCCCCGGCATGAACGCGCTCGTCAAGCGCTGGGCCGAACCGCTGCTGGCCCAGGGTGCGGTGGAACTGCAGACCCGGGTGGTCAAGATCGAACGTGATGCGCTCAACGAGCGCCGCTGGCAGCTGCACACCGAAGGCGTGGACGACAGCCGCCACGTGCACTCCGGTTTTGATGGCGTGCTGCTGGCCATGCCCAGCGTGCAGGCGCTCGAACTGCTGCGCAACTCGAAACAGGCACCCGCCCTGGCCGAGCGCATTGCCGAAGTCCGTGTGGCGCCCTGCTGGACGCTGATGGTGGCCTTTCCGCAGGCCATGCAACCGGGCCTGTCGGCGCTGGGGCCGCAGTGGAATGCGGCGCGCAGCACCCACCACCGCATCGCCTGGCTGGCACGCGAATCGAGCAAGCCGCGACGCGGCCCCATCGAACGCTGGACCGTACAGGCCAGCCCGGCCTGGTCGCAGGAACACCTCAACGACGACGCCGAGCGCGTGCAGTCCAAGCTGCTCAAGGCCTTTGCCGAAGTCACGGGCATCCGCGCCGAACCCAGCTACGCCACCGTGCACCGCTGGCACTACGCGCAGACCCTCCAGCCCCTGGACCAGAGCCATCTGTGGGATCCGGCCGCGCGCATCGGCGCCTGCGGCGACTGGTGCATGGGCCACCGCGTCGAGGATGCCTTCATCTCGGGGCTGGAGCTGGCACTCAAGGTGGCATGACGAACATGACCCCCACGGTCGCTCACTGCGTGTGCTCCCTGCCCCCCGAGGGGGCCGAGTTTCGCCTTGGGGCGGCCCGGCGGCGAAACATCCGCGCTTGGTGAATGCCTGCGAACTACGTCGGTCGCTTCGCCCCCTCGCCCACCGGCCCGCTGCACGCCGGCTCGCTGGTGGCCGCACTCGCCAGCTGGCTCGATGCCCGCGCCCACGGCGGGCGCTGGCTGGTGCGCATCGAGGACGTCGACGTGCCACGCTGTGTGCCCGGCGCCGACCGGGTGATCCTGCAGCAGCTCGCCGATTGCGGCCTGCTGCCGGACGAGCCGCCCCTTTACCAGTCGCAGCGCAGCGCGCTCTACGAGCAGGCACTTGATGCGCTCGTGGCGCGCGGCCTGGCCTACCCTTGTGCCTGCTCTCGCCGTGACATCGAAGCCGAGCAGCAGCGCCTGGGGCGTGTGAAACCGCGCCATGGTGAGCTGGTCTACCCCGGCACCTGCCGCGACGGTCTGCACGGCAAGCAGGCGCGGGCCTGGCGCCTGCGTGTGCCCGCCGGCGTCGTGCCCTGGACCGACCGTCGTCTGGGCCCGCAATCGCAGGACGTGGAACAGGACGTCGGCGACGTCGTGCTGAAACGCGCCGACGGCCATTTCGCCTACCAGCTCGCGGTGGTGGTGGACGACGGCGACCAGGGCATCACGCACATCGTGCGCGGCGAGGACCTGGCCGACAACACGGCGCGCCAGCTCCTGCTGCAGCGCGCGCTTGGCCTGCCCACGCCCGCCTACCTGCATACACCGCTGGTGCTGGGCGCCAACGGCGAAAAACTCAGCAAACAGAACGGCGCCCTGGCGCTGGACACACACGATCCGCTGCTCGCCCTCAAGACCGCCGCCGCCGTGCTGGGCCTGCACGTATCGGGCACGACCATCGGCGACTGGCTGGCGGCGGCCACGGCGCAATGGGCTGCCGTCTGGAGAGCGCCCGCTAAAATCCAGGGGTGACCGATACCCCCAAGCCCCCCGCACAGGATGCCGCAGCGTCAGGCCCGCCCAAAGACCGGCGCCGCCTGCCGCCGCCCGGCGTCGACTTTCCCAAGACCATCAAGAGCTTCGTCAAGCGTGCCGGGCGCACCACCACGGGCCAGGCCAAGGCCTTCGAGCTGTATGGCCCGCGTTTTGTGCTGCCTTACAGCGCAGCGCCGCTGGACCGGGTGGCGGTCTTCGGCGCGGAAGCGGCGAAGCGCCCGCTGATCCTGGAGATCGGCTTCGGCATGGGCGACGCCACGGCGCATATCGCAGACCTGATGCGCGATACCAACTTCCTGGGCTGCGAGGTGCATGAGCCCGGTGTGGGCGCGCTGCTCAAGCACATCGGCGAACGCGGGCTGACCAACCTCCGCATCCTGCAGCACGACGCGGTCGAGGTGCTGGACCACATGCTGCCGGAGCAGAGCCTGGACGGTGTGCACATCTTCTTTCCCGATCCCTGGCACAAGACCAAGCACCACAAGCGTCGCCTGCTGCAGGCCCCGCTGGTGGCCAAGCTGGCGACACGCCTCAAACCGGGCGGCTACCTGCACTGCGCCACCGACTGGGAACCCTATGCCCAGCAAATGCTGGCCGTGCTGGGCGCCGAGCCGCTGCTGAAGAACACCGCCGAGGACTACGCCCCCAAGCCCGACTACCGCCCTCTGACCAAGTTCGAGAAACGCGGCCTGCGCCTGGGCCACGGGGTCTGGGATCTGGTGTTCACGCGCATCTGACCTCCGTCCGGCCATGAGCCGCCCGCCACACCGCCACAAGCCGCCCATGGTCGACGGCGTGAGTGCGAGCTGCGTGGCCCTGCCGCACGGCGCGTGGCCGCGGCTCATCGACTTCCTGGCCGAGCGTCTGCCAGCCATCAGCCCCGAACAGTGGATGCAGCGCATGGGTGCAGGCCGTGTGCTGGACGAAGCAGGCATGGCGCTGCCGCCCGAGGCGCGTTTTGTCCCCGGTACGCGCGTCTACTACTACCGCGAACTCGAGACCGAGCCCCTCATCCCCTTTGAAGAAGAAGTGCTCTACCAGGATGCCCACCTGCTGGTGGCCGACAAGCCGCATTTCCTGCCCGTCACCCCCACCGGCCGCTTCGTGCAGCAGACCCTGCTGGTGCGCCTCAAGCGCCGCACCGGCATCGAACATCTGAGCCCCATCCACCGCATCGACCGCGAGACCGCCGGCCTGGTGCTGTTCAGCGTGCAGCCGCAGGACCGCGGCGCCTACCAGGCCCTGTTTCGCGAGCAGGTGGTGCACAAGGAATACGAAGCCATCGCCCCGCTACGACCCGATCTGCCGCTGCCGGCCGTGCATCGCAGCCGTATCGAACCCGATGCACGCTTCTTCCGCCAGCGCGAGGTACCGGGTGCCCCCAACAGCGAAACGCAGATCGAGCTCATCGAAGCGCTCGGCGATCTGGCGCGTTACCGCCTGCGCCCGCGCAGCGGCAAGACGCACCAGCTGCGCGTGCACATGGACGCGCTGGGGCGCCCGATCACCGGCGACCTCTTCTACCCTGAAGTGGTCCATGGCCCGGGCCAGGCCGAGGAAGACTGGAGCCACCCCCTCCAGCTGCTGGCGCGCGCGCTGGCCTTCACCGACCCCGTCACCGGCGAGTCGCGCCACTTCGAAAGCCGGCGCCAGCTGGCGGCAAGGTGATACGTCTTGAAACAGCGCAACTGCCACGACACGGCGATACTGCAACGCATTTCCTGCACCACGACACCATGAAAAAACACCTCACACTGCTCGCCTTCACCGCCTTCCTGGCCCAGCCCGCCCTCGCCGGCGACCTCTCGGCACTCGGCAACCTCAGCCAGTCGGAATTCCGCCGGGTCTCCGAAGACCTGGGCGCCGCCTTCAGCTACAAGCCCATTGCGCCGACCGAGGCGCAAGGCATCACGGGCTTCGACATCGGCCTCGAAGTCACCGGCACCGACATCTCCCGTAGCGCCGGCGCCCTGTCACGGGCCGGCGCCAGCGACAGCAGCATGAACACGCTGCTGATCCCGAAGCTGCATCTGCACAAAGGGCTGCCGCTCGGGCTGGACGTGGGGGGCTTCATCGCCAACGTCCCGGCCATCAACGCCCAGCTCTACGGCGCCGAAGTACGGTATGCCCTGCTCGGTGGCGGCGTGGCCATGCCGGCCATCGGCGTGCGCGGCGCCTACACCCGGCTCGACGGCGCCAGCCAGCTCGCCCTGAGCACGCGCAGCCTGGACATCTCCATCTCCAAGGGCTTCACCGTGCTCACGCCCTACGCCGGTGTCGGCCAGGTCTGGGTCAACAGCTCGCCCAATGCGGGCAACCTCGCGGGCGAAAGCTTCAGCCAGGGCAAGCTCTTCATCGGCCTCAACCTGAACCTGGGCCTGTTCAACCTCGCCCTCGAAACCGACAAGACCGGCGACACCACCTCCTGGGGCATGAAGGCGGGCCTGCGCTGGTGATCGCCCGACACCATGGGGCTATCACTTTTTCCGATAGCTGCTAAGTACTAACCAGCGTCCGACGGACGGCCGTGCTCCCTATACTGAAAGATTGCATCGGCCCGCCTGGCGGGCTGCATCCACCTGAGGAGATTCCATGACCTTCAAGATCACGACGCTCGCCCTCGCGCTGGGCACCTTGCTGACCGCCGGCCCCGCGCTGGCCCAGGCCAACTGGCCGACCAAACCCCTGACCATGGTGGTGGGTTTTGCCGCCGGCGGCGCCACCGACGCGGTGGCCCGCATCATCGCCAAACACCTGGGCGATGAGCTCAAGCAGAACGTGGTGGTCGACAACAAGGCCGGTGCCGGCGGCAACATCGCCACCGACTTCGTGGCCCGCGCCGAGCCGGACGGCCACACCCTGCTGCTGGGCAGCGTGGGTTCGCTCACGGTCGCCCCGCACATGAATGCCAAGCTGCCCTACAAGCCGCTGCAGGACTTCGCCCCCGTCACCATGGCCGTGGTGTTCTCCAACGTGCTGGTGGTCAAGGCTGACCTGCCCGTGAAAAACCTGGCCGACTATGTGAAGCTGGCCAAGGCACAACCCGGCAAGCTGACCTACGCATCGCCCGGCATCGGCGGCGCCGGCCACCTGGCGGGCGAACTGCTGAAGATCAAGGCCGACATCGACCTCACCCACGTCGCTTACAAGGGCGGCGGCCCGGCCATGCTGGGCCTGCTCGGCGGCGAGGTCGATTCCTTCATGTCTACCCCGCCCACGGCCGGCCCGCACATCAAGAGCGGCAAGATCCGCGCCCTGGCCACCACCGGTCTCAAGCGCGACCCGCTGATGCCCGACGTGCCCACCGTGGCCGAGCAGGGTTACCCCGGCTTCGATACGCTGAACTGGTACGCCTACGTGGTGCCCGCGAAGACGCCCAAGGCTGTGGTGGACCGCCTGAACCAGGTGCTGGTCAGGATCCTCAAGGAACCGGAGGTGGTCAAGGAACTTGAGTTGAAGGGCCTGTCACCCAGCCCCAGCACCCCGGCCGAACTCGCGGCCTACATGAAGCGCGAGTACGACACCTGGGGGCAGGTGGTCAAGAAGGCTGGTATCAAGCCCGAGTAATCGGACCCGGGCCAGCGCAGCGGGCTCAGGCGACCGCTGCACTGGCGAACTCATTGTTGGGCGCTAAGCTGGCCAGTAAGCCTGCATGGAACGGCCACACGCCGACCCTCACCCCTCAGACAGTTTGTTCAGAAGCTTTCCCAGTCTCCGGCATCCCCCCCCGCGCTGGACTTGACCGGCACGGCGGAAGAAGCCGCCGGCGAAGATAGCGCCGGCTTGGGAGTGGCCGGGCGCGGTGCCGGCTTGCTGGCAGGCGCGCGGCTGGGTGCAGGTGTGGCCGCAGCCTGCGCCCCCTGGGCCAGCTTGAAGACGGCCACCGCCTGCACCAGGTCCTGTGCCTGCCCGCGCAGGCTGCTGGCCGCCGCCGCCATCTCCTCCACCAGCGCGGCGTTCTGCTGCGTGGCCTGGTCCATCTGCGTGACCGCCTCGCCGATCTGCGCCACGCCCTGGCTCTGCTCGGTGCTGGCCGCGCTGATCTCGCCCATGATGTCGGTCACGCGCCGGATGCTGACCACCACTTCGTTCATGGTGGCGCCGGCCTGGTCCACCAGGGTCGTACCCTGCTCGACCCGGCCCACACTTTCCGTGATCAGGGTCTTGATCTCCTTGGCGGCTTCCGCGCTGCGCCCGGCCAGGCTGCGTACTTCGGCGGCCACCACGGCAAAGCCGCGGCCCTGCTCGCCAGCACGCGCGGCCTCCACCGCCGCATTGAGCGCCAGGATGTTGGTCTGGAAAGCGATACCGTCGATCACGCTGATGATATCGGCGATCTTCTTGGAACTGTCATTGATGCCTTTCATGGTGTCCACCACCCGAGCCACGACTTCACCGCCCTGCACGGCCACGGTGCTCGCGCTCTGCGCCAGCTGGTTGGCCTGGCGGGCGTTGTCGGCGTTCTGCTTCACCGTGGAGGAGAGTTCTTCCATCGAGGCCGCCGTCTCTTCCAGCGCGCTGGCCTGGCTTTCGGTGCGCGCGCTCAGGTCGTTGTTACCCTGGGCAATCTCGGCGCTGGCCGTGGAGACAGACTCCGAGCCCTGGCGCACCGTGCCCACCACCCCCACCAGGGAACTCTGCATGGACGACAGGGCCTGCAGCAACTGCGCCACCTCGTCCTTGCCGGTCGTCGTGATGGGGCGCGACAAATCACCCTGCGACACGGCATGCGCAGTCTCGATGGCCTCGGCCAGGGCACGCGAAATATTGCGCACCAGCATCCAGCCAAAAACAATGGCGAAGCCTGCGCCCAGGATGAAGAAGCCGATCATCATCATGCGGGCCGTGGTGAAACGCGCGACGGCGCCGTCATATTCCTGCCTGGCCACGTCCAGTTGCAGTTCGGTCAGCAGCCCCAGCTGCTTGCGCACCTCCGGATAGATCACCCTGTCTTTTTCGGCCAACAAACGGCGCGCCGTATCGAGGTCGTTGGCGCGCAGGGCCGTCTGGACGGGCCGCAGGAATTCACCGACAAAACGGTCCCAATCCTGGGCGAAGGCCTTGGCAATCTCGGTCTCCTTGGGGGTCAGGTAGGTGGCCATGTATTCTTTCCACACCTTGTTGATCGCAGCGATGTTCTGATCGATTTCGTCTGCCCTCTCCTTGATGTTCTCCGGCGTGGGCATGGCGATGGCGTTGTTGGCCGCCACCCGGTTGCGCAGGATGTTGCGCTGCACGTCCAGCAGCTGCCCCATGGGCACGGTACGGTCTTCGTAGACCGTCTTCAAGCCGTCATTGGTATCGCCCATCCCCCGTATGCCTATGAAACCGACGATCAGCAGCAGCAGGACGAGCACGCCGACCAGCAGGGTGAGTCGCGTGGAGATCTTGAGGTTGTTCATCGGGAGTCCCTGGTCGTTGTTCATTTGGGGGAGGTGGCATCGGAGGACCGGAATCAGCATAACGCCGGATCAGGTTCAGGGCAATGACGATCAGCACGGTTTTCCCACGATCCCTTGCACGCTGTCCATGGGCGCCCTGGCCCGGCGATCCCGCTGACCGCCCTGGCTGTCTGTCGACCCCAAAGCGCTGAAACTTGAGTGTCCCACGCCCAAGCCAGCCGCGGCCGGCCATGACCTGCTCGCGACAAGCAGCAAACATACGCGGCCATTGGCGAATTCGGCGCGCCGCCGGCCGGTGCTAAGCTGGCAGCAGTCAGAACTGCGGAGCTCCCCATGTCCAGCCACGTCCTGGTCGCCGGTGTCGGCATGATCCCCTTCACCAAACCCGGCGCCAACCGCCCCTACCCCGAGATGGCCGCCGAAGCCACGCGCGCGGCCCTGGCCGACGCCGGCCTGGATTACGCGCAGATCCAGCAGGCCTACGTGGGCTACGTCTACGGCGACTCCACTGCTGGCCAGCGCGCGCTCTACGAGGTGGGCATGAGCGGCATCCCCATCATCAACGTCAACAACAACTGCTCCACCGGCTCCACCGCCCTGTTCCTGGCGCGCCAGGCCGTGGCCAGCGGTGCGGCCGACTGTGTGCTGGCCCTGGGCTTCGAACACATGAGCCCCGGCGCCCTGGGCGCCGTGTTCGGCGACCGGCCCTCGCCCTTCGACCGCTTCGACCACGCCACCGAGGAGCTGGTCGGCCATGCCGAGATACCGCTGGCCCTGCGCTACTTCGGCGGCGCCGGCCTGGCGCATATGCAGCAGTACGGCACGAAGCTGGAAACCTTCGCCGCCATCCGCGCCAAGGCCAGCCGCCACGCCGCGCACAACCCGCTGGCGCTCTTCCGCAAGGAAGTGACAACCGACGATGTGATGGCCGCGCCCATGCTGTGGGACGGCGTGATGACGCGCCTGATGGCCTGCCCGCCCACCTGCGGCGCCGCAGCGGCCGTGATCTGCTCGGATGCGTTCGCGCGAAAGCACGGACTGGACCGCAGCGTGCGCATCCGCGCCCAGGCCATGACCACCGACACGCCTGCCACCTTCGAGGCGCGTGACATGCGCGAGGTGGTCGGTTTCTCCATGGCGAAGGACGCCGCGCGCCAGGTCTACGAGCAGGCCGGCATCGCCCCGCAGGACATGGACGTGGTGGAACTGCACGACTGTTTCGCCCAGAACGAACTCATCAGCTACGAGGCCCTGGGCCTGTGCCCGGAAGGCGGCGCCGAGAAGTTCGTCATGGACGGTGACAACACTTACGGCGGCCAGTTCGTCACCAACCCCTCGGGCGGCCTGCTTAGCAAGGGCCACCCGCTGGGCGCCACGGGCCTGGCCCAGTGCACCGAGCTCGTGCAGCAGTTGCGTGGCCAGGCCGGCGCACGCCAGGTGGCCGATGCGCGCCTGGCCCTGCAACACAACCTGGGCCTGGGTGGCGCCTGCGTGGTGACGCTGTACGAGCGGGTCTAGGGCCTGCGACGTCAGTTCCCGCTGTGCGAGGGTGCGCCCGTGGCGCGGCTGGCCGCGTCGAAACCGCCCTTGGCTTTCCACTCGCCCATGCCGCCCTGCAGGATGCGCACGTTCTCGTACCCTGCCAGGCGCAGCGCCAGCCCGGCCTGCGCCGACAGCGTGCCCTGGTTGCAATAGATCAGCACCGGCTTGTCCTTGGGGATCTCGTTGCGCTTGGCCAGCACCTGGCGCCACTCGATGTGGTGCGCGCCGGGGATGTGGCCCTTGTCGAACTGACCCTTGTCACGCGCGTCGATGACGAAGAACTTCTTCCAGTCGTCCTTGGGGATCTGCTCGGGGAAGATGGTGGCGCCGCCGTAATCGACGAACTCGAAATAGCCCTCCAGCGCATCGAGGACCGCCTTGTCGTCGGCATGGGCCGGCAGGCTGGCAACAGCAGCGGACAGCGCGAGCAGGGAGAGGGTCAGCAGTTTTTTCATGGTTTCATTTCTCCAGTTTGAATCGGTTCAGGCGGGGTTGATCCGCGGGTGGGTTTCCTCACCCCACCACCACAGCAGCGCACCGGAAAGGGCCATGGACAGGGCCACGAACCAGAAGGCGCCCTCCATGTGACCGGTGAAATGCGCCACCGCGCCCAGGCCCAGCGCGCCGATGCCGTAGCCCAGGTCGCGCCAGAAGCGGTAGATGCCGATGGCCGAGCCGCGCCAGCTGGGGTGCGAGATGTCGGCCACAGCGGCCGAGAGGTTGGGGTACAGCAGCGCCATGCCCAGACCCGACACCGCCGCCGAAAACGACCACCAGGCCACGCCCGAGCCCAGCAGCATCATGGCCACGCCGGCGCCGCAGATCCCCATGCCGGCCACATTGGGCAGGTGGCGGCCGATACGGTCCGACAGCTTGCCCGTAAAGAGCTGCGAGCCGCCCCAGACAAAACCATAGACGCCGATGACCCAGCCCACCTGGGGCAGGCACAGGCCCTGCTGGTAGAGGAACACCGGGTAGAAGACCCAGATCAGCGCATCGACGAACTTCTCCACCAGGCCGGCCTGGCAGAGCGCGGCCAGGCGGCGGTCGCGCCAGGTCATCAGCGCAAACAGGTCCCAGGTGCTGGGCTTGGCAGGCACGTTGACGGGATAACGCGGCACCGGCCCGCCGGCCTTGCCGGCCGCATGGCGCGCCCCTTCGGCCTTGGCCCAAGGCAGGGTTTCCCGGACGAAGAACAGCGTCAGCAGCAGCGCCGAGACGATCACCACCAGGCCGAAGATCAGCAGGCCCAGCCGCGCGCCGAAGGCCGTGGCCATGTAGCCGGTCACGATTCCGGCGATGGCCACGCCCACATAACCGGCGAACTCGTTGAGGCCGATGGTCAGGCCGCGCTGGTCGGCGCGCGTGATGTCGAGTTTGGCCGTCTGCGTCATGGACCAGGCGAAGCCCTGGTTCATGCCCAGCAACACCGTGGCTGCCACGATCCAGCCCCAGCTCGGGGCCCACAGGATCATGAAGGGAATCGGCAGCGCGCTGAGCCAGCCGATCAGCAGCACACGCTTGCGCCCGAAACGCTCCGACAGGCGACCGGCCACGAAGTTGAGGGTGCCCTTGACGAAGCCGAAGGCCACGACAAAGGAGATCAGCAGCATGAAGGAGCCCTGGGGCACGCCGAACTCGACACTGGCCAGGGCCGGCACCACGGTGCGCATCATGCCGATGGTCAGGCCCACCAGCAGCACCTGCAGCAACTGGTGGACGAACTGCGCCAGGTTCTGACGGATGCCGTGCAAATAGTCTTGCACCTCGTGGCGCGCCACGCTGAGTTCACTCACAATGCTTCCCCGTTCAGGCCGAGATATTGGCCGCGACCATACGGTCCATGTCGGCCGGGCGCGGCGGGATCTCGCGCGTGAGCTCGGTGATGAACTCTTCGCGGCGCATGGAAAGCGCCGGGTTCCAGCGCTTCTCAAAGCCGATGGTGGACGAGGGCTTGCCCGACAGGCCGACACCACAGGCGCTACCCGCCTGGTGGCCAGGGTAGATCTCCAGATCGGCCGGCAGGCGCATCAGCCGGGTCTGCAAAGCGTCATGGAGCTGCCCCGCCATCACGCGCTCTTGTCCTGCCAGGTCGGGGCGGCCGACGGCGCCGACGAACAGCGTGTCGCCCGTCAGCACGAACCAGGGCGCGCCGCCGCGGCGCAGGTCGGTGACCAGCGGGCAGATGCTGTCGGGCGTATGCCCCGGCGTGTGCAGCACTTCCACCTGCACATTGCCCAGATCCAGGGTCTGGCCGTCGCGCAGCGGCTCGAAGTCGAACTGCACGACGCTGCGGTCAGCCTCGTGCAGGCAGTACGGCGCGCCCAGCATGGCGGCCAGCTTGCGCCCGCCGGAGTAGTGGTCGGCGTGGACGTGGGTGTCGATCACGTGCGTGATCGACACCCCGGCCTTCTTCGCTTCATCGATGAACCAGGGTTCATCCCCCGCCACGACGTCCACGGCCACCGCCTTGGCAGCCGTTGCGCACCCGAAAAAATAGGACAGCGACGCTTCTTTCGTCGCCAGTTGCCTGAAAAACATGGTGTCTCCTCTTATCCGCGTTCCAGCGGCAAACCGGCGGCCCGCCACTCGGCCACGCCGTCCAGCAGCTTGCGCACGCGGTAGCCCTTGCGCGTGAGCAGTTGCTGCGCTTCCTCGGAAAACAGGCAGAACGGTCCACGGCAATAGGCAACGATCTCGCGCCCCTTGGGCAGTTCGGCCAGGCGTTTCTCGATCTCGGCCACCGGCATGGAGCGCGCATAGGGCAGGTGCGCCACCTCGTACTCTTCCTCGGGCCGCACGTCCAGCACGATGACCTCGCCGCGCTTGGCCTGGGCCAGCAGTTCCTTGCGGCTGGCCTGGGTGAGCTGCTCGGGTGCGGCCACCATCTTCTGCAGCGCCAGCTGCAGCTCCACCAGATGCTCCTCGGCCACCAGGCGCAGCGTCACCCAGAGCTGGCCCACGTCCTCACCACTGAGGCGGTAGACCATGTACTTGCCCTCGCGCCGGTGCTCCACCAGGCGCGCGGCCTTGAGCGCCTTGAGGTGCGCGCTGGCCAGTTTGACGTCGATGGACAGTTCGGCCGCCAGCACCTCCACCGTCTTCTCGCCCTGGGCCAGCAGTTCCAGCAGCTCCAGCCGCTTGGGACTGGAGACGGCCTTGCCGATGCGGGCCACCTGTTCGTAGAGCAGGTCCTTGAGTTCGCGCTTTTTCATGCGTACATTCTAACGTCTGTTTGAATGATGTAAAGCTCGGGAAAGCACGGACGGCCTCCGGCGCCGGCAGCTTCAACGGCAGCGCAAGCCTGTCGCACAATCGGCAGCACACGCGCCGCCACCGAAGGAACCCCATGCTGCCGCAACTGCACCGCCACCCCTGGATGGATACGGACATCGACGCCTTCCGCGACCAGCTGCGTCGTTACGTCAACGCCCAACTGCTGCCGCACCTCGCTGGCTGGCGCCAGCAGGGTTACATCCCGCGCGGAGTCTGGCGGCCTTTCGGTGAGCTGGGTTTCCTGCTGCCCGAGATGCCCGAAGCCTATGGCGGCGCCGGCGCCAGCCTGGCCTACCAGCTGGTGGTGGCCGACGAACTGGCGCGCGCCGAAATCCCCGGGACGGTCGCCGTGCACACCATCGCCGCGCACTACATCCTGGACTACGGCACCGAAGAGCAGAAGCAGCGCTGGCTGCCCGGTCTGGCCAGCGGCGAACTGATCGCCGGCATCGCCATGACCGAGCCCGGCGCCGGCTCCGACCTCAAAGCCATCCGTACCCGCGCACGCCGTGAGGGCGATGACTACGTGGTCGACGGCAGCAAGGTTTTCATCACCAACGGCTACACCGCCAACCTGCTGGTCGTGGTCGTGCGCACCGGCGGCGAGGGCAGCAAGGGCGTCTCGCTGCTGGTGCTCGAAACGGAGAAGCTGCCGGGCTTTCGCGCCACCCTCCTGGAAAAGGTGGGCCTGCACGCCTCGGACACCTGCGAGCTCTTTTTCGACGGTGCGCGCGCGCCCGTCGCCAACCTGCTGGGCGGCACGGAAGGCCAGGGTTTTGCACAACTCATGAGCCAGCTGCCCTTCGAGCGCATGCTGCTGGCCGTGGCTGCGGCCTCGGTCATCGAACGCGCGGTGGAGCTCACGGTGGACTACACGCAGCAGCGCAAGGCCTTTGGCCAGCGCGTGATCGATTTCCAGAACACGCGCTTCAGGCTGGCCGAATGCGCCACGCTGGCGCACGTGGTGCGCAGCTTCGTGAACGACTGCACCCAGCGCCTGCTCGACGGCACGCTGGACGTGGAGGCGGCGTACATGGCCAAGTGGTGGACCACCGAGCAGCAGTGCAAGGTGACGGACGAATGCCTGCAGCTCTTTGGCGGCTACGGCTACATGGCCGAATACCCCATCGCCCGCCTCTGGGCCGACGCCCGCGTGCAGAAGATCTACGGCGGCACCAACGAGATCATGAAGGACCTGATCGCGCGCAAGGTCTGCGGCTGAGGGCGTGCGGTTGCGGGGCGGGCCGCAGCCCGGCATGGATAATCCAGACACCCTTCACGCACAAGAGACCCGCAGCATGCCCGCCACCGAGATCAAAGTCACATCGGCCGGCATCGTTGCAGGCAAGGAGCTGCTCATCCCGACGGGTGAGCAAGGCAGCACCCTGCCGCATGTGCAGGACTGGGTCACCAGCAAGCTCAAGGCCAAGTCAGCCCTCAAGGACGTCAGTGCCTCGGTCCTGGTCAAGGGCATCAAGCAATGGGCGGCCTACGATGAAATAGCGGGTTCCCGGAAAACAAGAACCGTCTTCAAGATCACCTAGGGTAGGCCGATCCGCCCTGGGCGGCCCCGAAGGCGCGAACGAGCGGATCAGTCGGCTGACACCGGCGCCGCCTCGGCCGCCGGCAGGCGCACCTGGTTGTCGGTGCTGAACTGGTAGTCCTCGAAGACGTGCTGCGCGCTGAGCAGCTGGTAGCTGCCGTCGGCGTGGCGCACGCTGGTGTCCTTCAGGCGCCAGGCCAGCTGGCCGCAGGTCCAGATGTCGAAGTTGCGCATGTGGGTGCACAGGCAGGTCTTGTCCCACACCTTGACCTTGCGCTCGCCGGGGTGGGCCGCCACCTCGCGGTTATAGGCCTCGATATAGGCGCACTTGCCGTTGGCGTCCAGCAGATAGCCGTAGGCCTCGCAGTTCGGGCGGATGCCGTCGCCGATGCCGGGGCTGCCCTTGATCATGCGCATGGGATAACCCGTGGGCGAGATCTCGTTGACCTCGATGTCCTCTTCCTTGGCCTTGAAGTATTCCTGCTTGATGTCCTCCGGCAGGCCGCACTCCCTGGTGACGGTGAAGCGCGTGGCCACCTGCACACCCGAGGCGCCCATCTCCATGAAGCGCACGGCATCGCTGCCCGTGAAGATACCGCCCGCGGGGATGACGGGAATGTCGAGCTGCTCCTGCTTCAGGTAGGCCAGGATCTCGGCCACGATGGTGGCCAGGTCGTACTGGGCCCAGTCCATGCCGAAACCCAGGTGACCGCCGGCCAGCGGGCCTTCCACCACCACATAGTCGGGCAGGCGGTTCAGGCGGCTGTTCTTCTTCAGGAAGAGCTGCAGCGCGCGCAGCGAAGACACGATGATGCCCAGCTTGGCGTCACGAAAACGCGGGTTGCCCTCGATCAGCGCGAAAGAGCCCAGGTGCAGGCCGGCCGCCAGCGTGATGCCGTCGATGCCCGCGTCCAGCGCCGCGTTCATGCGCACGCTGAGCGTCTCCTTGGGCCCGTTCATCGTGAGCTTTTCCATGCAGTTAATGAAGATCTGGCCGCTGCCGGTCTTGCGCGCCATGGTGTTGCCCACGTGCAGGCGCGTGGCCTCGGCCAGATCCTCCAGGTTGAACTTCACGGCCGACTTGTCCGCCGACTCCACGTTGTACTGGTACTGCGCCTGCTTGGCCTTGACGAACTTGGTCTTGTAGCGGCGGTCGCTCACCGTCTTGACCATGGCATCGGAGATATGCCCCACCCCGCCCAGGCGGGCGGCCTCCACGGCGAGATCGGCGGAGGAGATGTCCACCCCCATGCCACCGATCATGATGGGTACCAGTTCCTGGCGACCCAGGCGCATGCGGAAATCATCCAGACGTTTCATCTGCATTTCTTGAATAGTCAGCTCCAACCCGGCCGGAGCCCCGGCCCCGGCTTCTTGCCTGCAATTATGTGCCGGCTCGCTGCCACCCGCCTTACATCAGGGGAAATCCGTCAAATGATGATCTAGCGCAGTGCCGGAAGCCCGCACAAGACGCACAATGTGCCTACCGCTTCATTTGTGGCGGCGTCCGGGCCAGAACTTGGCCTGTCCTCCGCCCACCCCGACCTGCCATGCTCAGTTTCCTGCCTTCCCTCGTCAAAGGCATCCTCGCCTCCTTGCTGCTGGCGATCAACACGCTCTCCTGGTGCTCGCTGTTGTTCATGTTCGCGCTGGTCAAGCTGGTGTTGCCCTTCCAGGCCGTGCGGCAAGCCATCGACCCGGTCCTCAATGCCATCGCCACCGCCTGGATCGCCTGCAACAGCGGCTGGATGTGGCTTACGCAGAAAACCCGCTGGGATGTGCAGGGCGTGGCCGAGCTGCCCTACCAGGGCTGGTACCTGGTGAACTGCAACCACCAGTCCTGGGTGGACATCTTCGTGCTGCAGCATGTGATGAACCGGCGCATCCCCATGCTGAAGTTCTTCCTGAAGCAGCAGCTCATCTACGTGCCCGTGATCGGCCTGGCCTGGTGGGCGCTGGACTTCCCCTTCATGCGCCGGCACGGCAAGGCCGCCTTGCGCAAGAACCCCGACCTGCGCCGCCAGGACCGCGAGACCACGCGCCGCGCCTGCCAGAAATTCGCCCGCGTGCCCACCAGCGTGATGAACTTTGCCGAAGGCACGCGTTTCACCGCGGCCAAGCACCAGTCCTCGGGCTCGCCCTACCGCCACCTGCTCAAGCCCAAGGCCGGCGCGCTGGCACTGGCGCTCAACGCCATGGGCGATCAGTTCCACGCCATGATCGACGTGACCATCGTCTACCCCGATGGCGCCCCCACCTTCTGGCAGTTCCTCTGCGGCCGCACGCCCAGGGTGATCGTGCGTGCGCGCCAGCTGCCCATCCCGGCCGAGTTCTGCACGGGCGACTACGAGGACGACGCGGAATTCCGCGGCCAGTTCCACCGCTGGCTGGCGGCCATCTGGGAAGAAAAAGACCAGCAGATCACTGCGCTGCTGCGGGGCTGAGCGGGCGCCTTCAGAACTTGTGAAGAAATCATAGCGAGCGGCCCGAGCGCAAGGCGGACGGAGCGCAGTCACCGGAACGTACTTCAGGTACGTGAGGATGACGAGCACCGCCCAACGCCGCGACGGGCCAGCGCCGTAGATGTATTCGCAAGTGCTCAGCGCGTGATCACCACCAGCACGCTACAGGGCGCGTGCTCGATGAGTGATTTGGAGACCGAGCCGCGCCACCAGCGCGCGGCCCAGCTGTCCTGGTGCTGGTGCCCCAGCACGATCAGGTCGGCCTGCAGGCGGCCGGCAGCCTTGGCCAGCTCGTGCACCGGATCGCCACTGAGCACCTCACCGCGTGCCTGCAAACCCGCCTGCGCCAGACGCTGCACCCCGGCCTCAAGGATGAGGCGGTAACGTTCCCGCTCGATCTCCTCCACCTTGGGGTCATAGAGCCCGCCCTCGGGCCCCAGGCTGGCGATGGGCAGCGGCATCACGGCCACGAGCACCAGCTCGGCCTGGCTCCACTGCGCGATCTCGCGGCTGCCCAGCAGGGCCTGCTGCCCGGACTCGGAACCGTCGTAGCCCAACAGGATGCGCTTGTACATGGCAAGACTCCGTTTCTGGATGGATGTGGGTTCGCCTGCATCTTAGGACGATCCGCGGGGGCTGCCAACTTTGCCGGGGCAGAGGTGCTCCACAAGGCGTGGCACCGTCACGGTCACACGAGGCCCCGGCGCAGGGCTTCGATGGCAGCGAACCCATACCCGCATCGGATCGTCAGCGGCCCAGTTTGTCCGATCCCCATTGCTCAAGCTGTCTCTGGTCGTGCGCGCCCTCGGCCTCGATGGAGTCCTGGGGCAGTTGCCTGAGGCATTCCTCGACAGCCTGCGGGTCGAGTTTCTCGACCGGCTCGGGCTCGGTCGGGACTTGCGGGGACCGCCCGTCCCACGCAAACGGATTGCGGAACGAAGGCGGCTCCGGCAGGCAGTCGTCCCGGTAGATCGGGGGCCCCTCCGAAGCAAAAGGCGTGAACGAGATCGTCCTCTCGAAGCGCAGGGGTTTGCCAGTCGGCGTCGCCGGCAAACGCGGCATGCTCTCGATGGCTCGACGGGCCCGTTGCTCGGCAAGGGCGGAAGTGCTCCACAACAGCTCCAGCTTCGACAAGCTCCCATCAGGCGCAATTTCCACCCGAAACCTGACCAGGCCCTGGTCGGGGCCCTCGATCGCCGTGCCCATCAGGCTGCGGACCTGCTGACCCCAGCTGTAGCGGTAACCCTTGCTGTTCCTGCGCGTGTATCTGGCGGCGAAGGCCCACTCTTCGGCAGTGGGCGCCGGCGGTGCGGGCATGGAAGCCGGTTGACGCCCGGCCGCCGCGGCCGTCACGGTGCGGTCGGGCAGGACCGTTTTCGCAGGAGCCGTGATCGCGGCTGGCCGGGGCCCCAGGATCGCCGGATAGGCCGGGACAGGGAGCGCCCTCGTGGGAGGAGGTGGCACAACCCCGACCCCGGTGACGACCTCCGCCGCTTCCGGCGGAGGAGACTTGCCGGACAGACTGAACCGGTAGTTGACGGCCAAGGCAAGCACCACTGCGTGCAGGAGCACGGAGAATACGACAGCCAGCAGCAAGCTGCTGCGCAGGGACCGCATGTCTCGACCAGGCCTGGCCTAGTACTGCGCCCCAGAAGTATCGAAACATGAAAGCGCGCCTTCGCGCGCATGGCCGCGTTGCAAATCCTCGCCATAGCGAAGGCTATGACTGTGGTTTGCGCCTCGCCCTGCGCACGAATTCATCGCTTTCATCATGTTCCTCTACCTCTGGGTTGCAGTACTAGCCCAGCTGTCCTGCGAGCAGCCTCGCCACGTGCACCGCCTCACGCTGCGCACCATCCGCGATCTGGTGCCTGCAACTGGTGCCGTCCGCCACGACTATCGCATCGACCTTGGCCCGCACGGCCGGCAACAGCGCCGCCTCGGCCATCTGCATCGATACCTCGTAGTGCTCGGCCTCGTAGCCGAAGCTGCCGGCCATGCCGCAGCAACTGCTTTCGATCAGCTCGGGCTTGGCACCGGGGATCAGGCTGAGCACTTCCATCACGGGCGTGACGGCGGCGAAGGCTTTCTGGTGGCAGTGGCCGTGCAGCAGTACGGGCTGGCTCACGGGTTTGAGTTTGGCCTTGAAGGCTTCCAGCTGGCCGGCCCTGGCTTCGCGGGCCAGGAACTCTTCGAACAGCAGGGCCTGTCTGGCAATGGCCTGCGCCGGTTCGCCCACGCCCATCACCAGCAGTTCGTCGCGCAGGGTCAGCAGACAAGACGGCTCCATGCCCACGATGGCGATGCCTTTTTCGGCGAAGGGCAAGAGGCTGTCCACCACCTCGCGCGCTTTCACCCTGGCCTGGTCCACCATGCCGGCGGAGAGCAGGGTGCGGCCACAGCAGAGGTGCTTGCCGTCTTCTTGCACCTTGCTGGCGATGTGCACGGTGTAGCCCGCAGCCTGCAGCACCTGCAGGGCGGCGTGGGCGTTCTCGGATTCGAAAAAGCCGTTGAAGGTGTCGACGAAGAGCACCACGGGTTTGGCGGCGGCCAGCACTTCGGCGCGCGTGGCGCTCTGCACGGGTGTATTGAAGAAGTGGGTTGACTTCCATTGCGGCAGGCTGCGTTTGGCGGAAAAGCCGAAGAGCTTTTCGCTGAGCTGGGCCATCAGAGGAACCTTGTCGCGCAGGTTGAGCAGCGGGGCCACCTTGGCGGCGTGGCGCGCGTAGTCGGGCAGTTGGCCCACCAGCTTGTCCTTGAGCGTGTGGCCGTGTTTGGCCTTGTAGTGCTGCAGGAACTCGACCTTGAGCTTGGCCATGTCCACGCCGGTGGGGCAGTCGCGCTTGCAGCCCTTGCAGCTCACGCAAAGATCCATCGCTTCGCGCACGACTTCGCTGGTCAAGGCATCCTTGCCGTCCAGCCCCTCGATCTGGCCGCTGAGCGCCAGGCGCAGGGTGTTGGCGCGGCCGCGGGTGAGGTGCTGTTCGTCGCGTGTGACGCGGTAGCTCGGGCACATGGTGCCGGCGTCGAACTTGCGGCAGTGGCCGTTGTTGTTGCACATCTCCACGGCCTTGGCAAGGCCCTGGGCCGGGTCGCCGCCGGTGCCGGGGGCAGTGGTCACTTCGGTCACCGGGTCGGCCTGCACGTTCCAGGCGCTCCAGTCCAGCGCGGGCTGGATGGGCACCACCTTGTAGCTGGGCCGGAAGCGCATCAGCGTGGTGTCGTCCATCCTGGGCGGGTTGATCAAACGCTTGGGGCTGAGCAGACAGGCCGGATCCAGGTACTCCTTGATCTGGGTGAAGGCTTGCGTGAGGCGCGGGCCGAACTGCCATTCGATCCACTCGCCGCGGCACAGGCCATCGCCGTGCTCGCCGCTGTAGGCGCCCTTGTACTTGCGCACCAGCTCGCTGGCCTCTTCGGCGATGGCGCGCATCTTCTTGGCGCCATCGCGCCGCATGTCCAGGATGGGGCGCACGTGCAGCGTGCCGACCGAGGCGTGGGCGTACCAGGTGCCGCGGCTGCCGTATTTGCTGAAGACCTCGGTGAGCGCGTTGGTGTATTCGGCCAGGTGCACCAGGGGCACGGCGCAGTCTTCGATGAAGCTCACGGGTTTGCCGTCGCCGCGCAGGCTCATCATGATGTTGAGGCCGGCCTTGCGCACTTCCCACAGGTTCTTCTGCGGCGCGTCGTCGATCATCTCCACCACGCTGCCGGGCAGGCCCAGCTCACCCATCAGGTCCACCAGTTCCTTGATCTTGGGCGCGATGTCGGCCTTGCTGGCGCCGGAGAATTCCACCAGCAGCACGGCTTCGGGTTTGCCGCCGTTGATGGCGGGCGAGAGCGCGGTGCGGATGGTGGGGGCGAAGGCCGGGTTCTGCAGCGAGAGCTCGATCATGGTGCGGTCCACCAGCTCCACGGCCGTGAGCGCACCCTCGCGCATGTTGTGGCCCAGCTTGACGATGTGCTGGGCGCTGTCCATCGCCTGGTAGAAGGTGGGGAAGTTCACCACGCCCAGCACCTTGGCGCGCGGCAGCTCGCTGAGCTGCAGGCAGAGCGAGCGGGTGAGCGCCAGCGTGCCTTCGCTGCCGATGAGCAGGTGGGCCAGGTTGACCGAGCCGTCCTTCGTGTACGGCTTCTCGTTCTGGTTGTGGAAGATGTCGAGGTTGTAGCCGGCCACACGGCGCAGCACCTTGGGCCAGCGGGCTTCGATCTCGTCGCGGTGCAGGCCGGCCAGGCCGCGCACGTAGTCGCCGATCTGCTTCTCGCGGCCACTGGCCTGGTCGTAACGGCCGAAGGTCAGCAGTTCGCCGTCGGCCAGCCAGGCCTGGGCGCCGATGACGTTGTGCACCATATTGCCGTAGGCGATGGAGCGGCTGCCGCAGGAGTTGTTGCCGGCCATGCCGCCCAGCGTGGCCTGCGCGCTGGTGGAGACGTCCACCGGGTACCAGAGGCCGTGCTTCTTGAGATCGGCGTTCAGGTGGTCCAGCACCAGGCCGGGCTCCACGCGCGCGGTGCGCTGCTCGACGTTGACGTCGAGGATCTTGCGCATGTGTTTGCTGTGGTCGATGACCAGCCCCGCACCCACCGTCTGGCCGCACTGGCTGGTGCCGCCGCCGCGCGGCACGATGGGCACACCCAGGTCGCGGCAGATGTCGATGGCCAGGCGCACGTCGCAGGCCTCGCGCGGCAGGAACACGCCCACGGGCATGGCCTGGTAGATGGAGGCGTCGGTGGCGTAACGGCCGCGGTCGGCCGGGCTGAACAGCACCTCGCCCTGGGTCTCGGCGCGCAGGCGCGCGGCCAGGCGACCGGCGACTTCGTTGCTGAGGCGGGAAACGGTCTCGTAGGTCTGGGAGGCGGGTGTCACATTGGCGGGCAGGGGGGCGTTCATATCCATCTCACTTTGCGATCTGCGCTGTCTGAGCCGCGCGCATTTGCTCCACCACGACATCACGCTTGTGGCCCAGGTGGGCGACGAGTTCGGTGCGCAGGGCGGCGCCGTCGCGCCTTTGCAGGGCCTCGATCATGCGGTCGTGCTCCTGCATGGCGCGCGCCCATTTCTCGCCATCCTGGTTGGAGCGGAAGCGCAGGGCCTGCAGTCGGGCGTTGACCTGCTGGTAGGTGGCGGTGAGCACCGGGTTGCGGGCGGCGGCGTTGAAGGCGCGGTGGATGGCCGCGTTGAGCCGGTAATAGGCCGAGAGGTCGCGCCGGGTATAGGCGGCCTTCATCTCGTAGTGCATGGCCTCGATCTCGGCCAGCTCCGCGGGCGTGATGCGTTGTGCCGCCAGTTCGCCCGACAGACCTTCCAGGCCGGCCATGACCTCGAAGGTGTTGAGGATGTCGGCCTCGCTCAGCTCCACGGCAATGGCGCCGCGGTTGGGCAGCAGCTCCACCAGGCCTTCGGCGGCCAGGGTCTTGATGGCCTCGCGCAGCGGGGTGCGCGAGACCTTCATCTGCTCGCACAGTTCGCGCTCGTTGAGTTTGGCGCCGGGGGCGATCTGCCCTTCCACCAGCAGCTGGCGCAGGCGCTGGGTGACCTGCCCGTGCAGGGCCGTGGGCATGGACAGGATTTCAGCCATGGATATGCTTTGTATTCAAAAAGATCGTGATTTCAGGCGATTTTAGGGTCTTTCTGATTGACAAACAAATTTTGTATGCAAAAAATGCGTCTGTTCTTCACCTCTGATTTGCCATGCTGACCACTGATTTCCACCCCACCGGCCGCCACTTCCTGCAGATCCCGGGCCCCTCCCCCGTGCCCGACCGCGTCCTGCGCGCCATGAGCCTGCCCACCATCGACCACCGCGGCCCCGAGTTCGGCGCCATGGGCCTGAAGATCCTGGCCGACATCCAGAAGATCTTCCAGACCAAACACCCGGTCATCATCTACCCGGCCTCGGGCACCGGCGCCTGGGAAGCCGCGCTGACCAACACCCTCTCGCCCGGCGACCATGTGCTCATGTACGAGACAGGCCACTTTGCCTTCCTCTGGAACCGCCTGGCCACGCGCCTGGGCCTGAAGGCCGAGGTCATCGCCCTGCCCGGCACCGACAACGGCGTGCCGGCCAGCTGGCGCCGCGGCGTCTCGGCCGAGCTGATCGAGCAGCGCCTGAGGGCCGACCCGGGCCACAGCATCAAGGCTGTGTGCGTGGTGCACAACGAAACGTCGACGGGCGCGACCAGCAACATCGCCGCCGTGCGCAAGGCGATGGACGCGG
Source organism: Hylemonella sp. GW821-FHT12C09 (assembly GCF_058807395.1). Taxonomy (NCBI): domain Bacteria; kingdom Pseudomonadati; phylum Pseudomonadota; class Betaproteobacteria; order Burkholderiales; family Comamonadaceae; genus Hylemonella; species Hylemonella sp. GW821-FHT12C09. Next base: position 143,716 of record NZ_JBXAQQ010000002.1, read on the forward strand.
CAAAACATCCGGCCCTACTGCTGGTGGACACCATCTCGGGCCTGGCCTCGGCCGACTACCGACACGACGAATGGGGCGTGGACGTCTCCATCAGCGGCTCGCAGAAAGGCCTGATGCTGCCGCCGGGCATGAGCTTCAACGCGCTCTCGCCCAAGGCCATCGAAGCCAGCAAGACCGCCAAGCTGCCGCGCAGCTTCTGGGCCTGGGACGAGATCATCGAGATGAACAAGACGGGCTACTGGCCCTACACGCCCAACACCAACCTCATGTACGGCCTGAGCGAAGCGGCCGACATGATCCTGGGCCAAGGCCTGGAGACCGTGCTGGCGCGCCACCAGCGCTGGGCCGCCGGCGTGCGCGCCGCGGTGAACGCCTGGGGCCTGCCCATCCAGTGTGCCGACGCGGGCGTGTACTCGCCCATCCTGACCGGCGTGATGACGCCCGAGGGTGTGGACGCCGATGCCATCCGCAAGATCGTCTACGAGCGTTTCGACTGCTCGCTGGGCACGGGCCTGGGCAAGATCAAGGGCCGCATGTTCCGCATCGGCCACCTGGGTGACAGCAACGACCTCACGCTGATCGGCACCATAGCCGCCTGCGAGATGGGCCTGAAGCTCGGCGGCGTGAAGCTGGCGGGCTCGGGCGTGCAGGCCATCATGGACTACTACGCTGGCCACCCGGCGGCCGTGCCCCAGCGCAAGGCCGCCTGATCGACAAGCAGAATTTCTACAACGACCCGAGGAGACACCCATGAAACGCAGAACCTTCGTCACCGCCACGGCGGCCACAGCTGCCACCCTGGCGGCCCCCATGCTCCAGGCGCAGACCCTGCCCGGCGGACCGGTCCGCATCATCGTGGGCTTCGCCCCGGGCGGCGGCACCGACGTGCTGGCCCGCATCGTCGGCCAGAAACTGCAGGCCATGTGGAACACCACGGTCGTCATCGAGAACAAGGCTGGCGCCTCCGGCGTCATCGCGGCCGACTTCGTGGCCAAGGCCCCGGCGGATGGCAACACCCTGCTGATGGCCCACATCAACAGCCACGCCCTAGCCCCCGGGCTCATGCCCAAGCTGGGCTACGTGGTGGAGCGCGACTTCACGCCGCTGACGCTGGTGGGCGTCACGCCCAACCTGCTGATCGCCAACACCAACCTGCCCGCCAGGACGGTGGCCGATGTGGTGGCCCATTGCAAGGCCGAACCGGGCAAGGTCAGCTTCGGCTCGGCCGGCCAGGGCTCGGCCCAGCACCTGGCCATGGAGTCCTTCAAGCTCGCGGCCGGCGTGGATGCGCTGCACGTGCCCTACAAAGGCTCGGGCCCCATGCTGGTCGACCTGATCGGCGGCCAGATCCAGTACTCCTTCGACACCATGACGGCCGCCACCCCGCACGTGAAGAGCGGCAAGGTACGTGCCATCGCCCAGACGCGCGCCAAGCGCGCCTCGGGTCATCCGACAGTGCCGACCATGGCCGAGGCCGGTTTCCCCGGCTTCGAGGCCACCACCTGGTATGGCCTGGTGGGCCCGGGCAAGATGCCGGCGGCCATGGCACAGCGCATGAACGAAGACATCAACAAGGTGCTGGCCATGCCCGACGTGAAGGAAAAGCTGGACCTGTACGGCGCCGAAGACGGCGGCGGCACGGCCCAGCAGTTTGCCGAGTTCATTCGCGCGGAGCAGCTGAAGTGGGGCAAGATCATCAAGGACGCCAAGGTGACGGTAGAGAGCTAACCCCCGTGAGGTGCCGCACATCGTGCGGCACCTCTCCCCCCTTTCAGGGGGCGACGCCAGTGGCCCGGCGAAGCCGGTTCCACGGCGTCCCTCGCATTGAAACCCGCCAATGTGGCGAACCTTCAAACGGGCATCTTTCCCATGAACGAATCAGGCCGGGTCACCCTGCGCATCGAGGCCGGCGTGGCCTCGGTGCTCTTTGACCGACCCCAGGCACGCAACGCGATGACCTGGGCCATGTACGAGCAGCTGATGGTCATCTGCCGCCAGCTCAAGGACGACCGCAGCGTGCGCGTCGTCACTTTCCGCGGCGCCGGTGGCGAGGCCTTTGTGGCCGGTACCGACATCGCGCAGTTCCAGAACTTTGGCAGTGGAACGAAAGGCGGCGAGGACGGCGTGGCCTATGAGCGCCAGATCGACGCCTGCATGGAACTGCTGGGCAGTCTGCCCATGCCCACGCTGGCCGTGGTCGAGGGCTGGTGCGTGGGCGGCGGCGTGGCGATTGCCACCGGCTGCGATTTCCGCATCGCCACGCCCACGGCCAAGTTCGGCGTGCCGATTGCCAAGACCCTCGGCAACTGCCTGTCGGTGAGCAACCTGGCGCGCCTGTCGGCCGCCTTCGGCATGCAGCGCGTCAGGCGCATGCTGCTGCTGGCCGAGATGATCAACGCCGACGAGGCACTGGCCTGCGGCTACCTGCAGGAGGTGGGTGCACCGGGCGAGCTTGATGCCGCCGTGTCGCGCCTCACGGGCAAGCTCGCGGCCCTGGCCCCGGTGACGCAGCGCGTCAGCAAGGAAGGCCTGCGCCGCCTGACCGTGCACAGCCTGCCCGAGGGCGAGGACCTGGTGCGCGCCGCCTATGGCAGCGCCGACTTCCGCGAGGGCGTGAGCGCCTTCGTCGAGAAGCGCCCCCCGGCCTGGAAAGGAAAGTGATGAGCGACAAGACCACACGCCCCGGCCCGCTGAACGGCCTGCGCGTGCTCGAACTCACGCAGATCATGTCGGGCCCGACCTGCGGCCAGCTGCTGGCCGACATGGGGGCCGATGTGATCAAGGTCGAGAAGCTGCCCGGCGGCGACGATGCGCGCGCCTACCGCGACCCGCTCGTCAACGGCGTCTCGGCCCCCTTCATGATGATGAACCGCAACAAGCGCGGCATCGCCATCGACCTCAAGCACGCCGACGGCAAGGCCGTGCTGCTGCGCATGGTCGAGAAGTCCGACGTGCTGGTGGAAAACTTCCGTGGCGGCACCATGGACAAGCTGGGCCTGGGCTACGAGGAACTCTCGAAGGTCAATCCGGGCCTGATCTACTGCGCCATCACGGGTTACGGCCGCAGCGGGCCGTATGCCGGCAAGGGCGGGTTCGATCTGATCGCCCAGGGTTTCGCCGGCCTGATGTCCATCACGGGCGAGCCCGGCGGCGCACCGGCCAAGAACGGCAATGCGGTGTCGGACATGAACGCCGGCATCCTGGGCGCTTTGGGCATCGTGGCAGCCTATGTGCACAAGCTCAAGACGGGTGAGGGCCAGATCGTCGACACCTCGCTCAGCGATGCGGCCCTGCAGCAACTCTACTGGCACGCGGCCATCTTCTTCGCCACCGGCAAGTCGAGTGAGCCCACGGGCTCGGCCCACATCCTGACCGCGCCCTACCAGGCCTTCGAGGCCAGCGACGGCTGGATCAATATCGGCGGCGCCAACCAGGCCAACTGGGAGCGCATCGCCGAGGTGCTGGGCCACCCCGAGTGGCGCAGCGACGCGCGCTTTGTCACCAACAGCGACCGCATGGCGCACCGCGAGGAACTGGTGGCGCTGATGAACGCCGTGCTGCGCACACGCACGCGGGCCGAGTGGCAGTCCGCCTTCGACAACGCCGGCGTGCCGGCCGGTCCGGTGCACACCGTGGGCGAGGCGCTGAGCCACCCGCAGACCCTGGCACGCGGCATGGTGGTGGAGCTGGACCATCCGCAGGCCGGGCTGACACGTGCCCTGGGCTGCCCCATCCATTTCTCCGCCACCCCGGCGCAGGTCACGCGCCCGGCCCCCCTGCTGGGCCAGCACACCCGCGAGTTGCTCAAGGAATTTGGCTACAGCGACACACAGGTAGATGCGTTCATAAGTACTAACGCAATAGCCGAAGCGTAAAAACCTGTCATCATGGAAATCAGTCGCAAGCTCCAGCGGCACTTTTATGAGTGATGGCTTATGCGTATAACCATATCCGCGCTGCTGTGCGCGTTGGGAACATTGATCGGTACGACAGCAACGGCCCAGAATGCCTGGGTCGTCGGCCAATCTGCACCGCTGTCCGGCAGCAATGCCGTCTTCGGGCAGGACATCCGCGACGGCGCCCTGGCCTATTTCAAGCTGGTCAATGCCCAGGGCGGCGTGGGCGGTGTCCCCATCGAGCTCGTCACGCTGGATGACCAGAACCAGCGCAAGATCGCCGGCGAAAACACCACCAAGCTGCTGCAGAACCGCAACCTGGTCGCCCTGTTCGGCTACGCCTCGGCCACGCTGAGCCTGGACGCCATGCCCCAGGCCGAGAAGGCCGGCATGCTCTTCTTCGCCCCCTTCTCCGGTGCCAACCCGGTACGCAAGCCCAGCCCCGTGGTCCACACCCTGCGCGCCTCCTATGGCGACGAGCTGGAAAAGATGCTGGCCTTCTGGACCGGGCTGGGCATGAAGCAGGTGGTGGTGGTGCACTACGACGACGAGGTCGGCATCCAGAACCTCGGGGTGGTCAAGGACTACCTGGCGCGCCAGGGCAAGCAGCCGCAAGCCTTCGCCCTGGAGCGAAATGCCAAGCTGGACGACGCCCGTTTCACGCAGCTGGCCGCCCTCAAGCCCGAAGTCATCATCAACACCGTGCTCTCCGGCCCGGCCGCCGAGATCAGCAAGCAGCTGGTGGCACGCGGCATGTACATCCCCATGTCCAGCCTGTCCTTCGTCGGCGCGCAGCAGTACATCGATGCGGCCGGCGATGCCGGCGCCGGCGTGTCCATCTCCCAGGTGGTGCCCAGCACCGGCGCCTCGCTGCCCGTCGTGCGTGAATGCAGCAAGGCCCTGCAGGAGTCCGGCGTCACCAAGGCCATGAACAGCACGCACCTGGAAGCCTGCATAGCCGCCAAGGTGCTGGCCGAGGCCATGCGCCGCAGCAAGAAACCCGGCGACCACAAGGCCCTGCTGGCTGCCCTGAGGAACCTGGGCAGTTTTGATACCGGCGGTTTCACCGTGACCTACGGACCGGAGCAGAACCACGGCAGCAAGTACGTGGAACTGGGCATGGTCACGCGCGGCGGCAAGCTGCGCAACTGAATCACGAAACAATTGCTTACGCGGCTAAACACCTGCACACAGGTGTTTCCGTTTCAGCCCTAGTCCTGAAACAAGTTCGGGATCACCATGGAGGCATCAAGTTTTCCATGGGACCGCACATGTTCACTCGACACTTCAAGCGCCTGGGTCTGGCCACTCTGCTGTGGACACTGGGCGGCTTGCTGCACGCCACCGCGCAGGCCCAGAACGCCTGGGTCGTCGGCCAGTCCGCACCGCTGTCCGGCAGCAATGCCGTCTTCGGCCAGGACATCCGCGACGGCGCCCTGGCCTATTTCAAGATGCTCAACGCCCAGGGCGGAGTGGCCGGTGCGCCGGTCGAGCTGCTGACCCTGGACGATCAGAACCAGCGCAAGCTCGCCGGCGAGAACACCACCAGGCTGCTGCAGACCAAGGGCCTGGTGGCCCTGTTCGGCTACGGCTCGGCCACGCTGAGCCTGGACGCCATGCCCCAGGCCGAGAAGGCCGGCGTGCTCTTTTATGCCCCCTTCTCCGGCGCCAACCCGGTGCGCAAGCCCAGCCCCGTGGTCTACACCTTGCGCGCCTCCTATGGCGACGAGCTGGAGAAGATGCTGACCTTCTGGATGAGCCTGGGCATGAAACAGGTGGTGGTGGTGCACTACGACGACGAGGTCGGCGTGCAGAACCTGGCGGTGGTCACCGACTACCTGGTGCGCCAGGGCAAGACACCCAGGGCCTTCGCACTGCAGCGTAACGCCAGGATCGACGCCGCCAAGATGGACGCGCTGGTCGCCCTGCAGCCCGAGGTCATCATCAACACCGTGCTCTCCGGCCCGGCGGCCGACATCAGCAAGCAGCTGACCGCACGCGGGCTCTATGTGCCCATGTCCAGCCTGTCCTTCGTCGGCGCGCAGCAGTACATCGACGCCGCCGGGGCGGCCGGCGCGGGCGCCTCGATTTCGCAGGTGGTGCCCAACGCCTCCGCCTCGCTGCCCATCATCCGCGAATGCGGCAAGGCCCTGCAGGACGCCGGCATCAGCAAAGCCATGAACAGCACGCACCTGGAAGCCTGCATCGGCGCCAAGGTGCTGGCCGAGGCCATGCGCCGCAGCAAGCGCGTCGGTGACGCCAAGGCCACGCTGGCCGCGCTGCGCACCCTGGGCAGTTATGACGTGGGCGGCTACACGGTGCACTACGGACCCGAGCAGAACCACGGCAGCAAGTACGTGGAACTGGCCATGGTCACGCGCAACGGGCGACTGCGCAACTGATGGGTGAGGGTGAGAGGGAGTTCTCCAGAGGGAATTGCAAAGGGCGCCGATGGCGCCCTTTTTTTATCCCGTCGCAGCGGACTCAGACCGTGAGTTCGCGCGCCGTGATCTGGTACTTGAAGGCGTCGGGCGAGTAGGAGTCCAGGCGCTCTTCGGCGGTCTCGGCCACCGGGTACATCAGGAAGCCCAGCCTGGGGCCCTTGGCGCCGGGCAGCGCCACGTCATGCGCCATGTTCCAGGCCAGCCAGTTGCCTTCCCAGCCGCCGAACAGGGCCTGGTTGACCGGCGCCACCACTGGATCAGTGGTGTTCTTGATCCACTGCGGCGTCTCCAGGCGCATGACCTTGGCCACGTCGGCCGGGTCCATGGCCACCCAGCCATGGTCCTTGAGGTAGACCTCGGCGCGGCAGTGCTGCGCGCCCTTGAGGCTGGCCGGGTTGCCGCTGAGTTCCTTGTAGCCGAAAGCCGAAGGCACCAGGCGCAGGCCGTAGACGTCGCGCGCGGGCAGGCCCACGGCACGGCACAGGCCGACGAGTACCGCATTCAGGTCGGCGCACTTGCCGCCCAGGTTGCCGGTCTCCAGCATGGCCTTGATGTCACCCTCGCCGCAGCCGCGCACCTTGGGTTCGCGCCAGGTGTTGGCCACCACCCAGTCGTAGATCTTCTTCGCCTTCTCGGCGTCGGTCCGGGCGCCGCGCGTGGCTTCCAGCGCGGTCTTGCGCACGATGCCGTCGGTGGGCAGCAGGGCCGTGGGCCGGGTCCAGAACTGGAGATTGGCCGCCGCCTCGGGGACCGGCTTTTTGGTCGCCCAGTTCACGGCACGGTTGTTGGTCTGGATGCGGCTGGTCAGCTCGACCCAGGGCTTTTTCTCGCCAGGTGCGAAGTCCACCTGCAGCAGCCGGGCACCGTAGACCAAGTCGCTGCCCATGCGGGCCTGGCCATTGCTGGCATAGCTGTTGCCCAGCGAACGCTGCCAGTCGGCATCGACCGAAGGCACCGGCAACCAGACGCGGGTGGCGCCTTCGGCCTGCTGGATGTCGACACGAGTCGTCACCTCGAAGGTGCGCCAGGCGCCGGGTTGGGGGTTGAACTGGCGCTGCGCCGGTGCGGTCTGCGCCAGGCCCAGGGCCGGCAGCGTGTAGGCGGCCGACAGGCCTGCCGCGTTCTTCAGGAATGTTCGACGTTCGGTGGTCATCAAGAGAGCTCCGTCATGGTGTGTAAAGGCCGCCGGCACAGGTCAAGATGCTCCGGAACGGCTGCACGCGATGGAATATCGCGTGGCTACCCAGATTATCGAGCCCACCCCACCCCGGAGTAATCCCCAAGCTAAACCCCACGAAGCTTGGGGTATATTGACCGCCACACCTATGAGAAAGCTGCTGGAGACCTTCAATACGATGGAGCAGACAGGGCAAGGGCTCGCCAGTCGTGGCATCCTGCTGCGCGGCGTGGGCAGCCACAGCACCGAAAGCGTGCGCCGTGTCTTCCTGGAGCAGCTGGGCGCCACCGACCTGGCCGCCCACATCCGTGCCGAACCCGGCCAGGGCCCGCAGGGCCATGGGGTGCGGCTCTGGCTGGACCACCCCGCCCGTCAGGCCTGGGCACCGGGCCACAACACCATGCAACTGGCCAGCACCCTGGGCTTGCGCACGCTGGACAGCGAGACCGACCTGCAGCGCGAGGTCCTGGTGACCCTGCTGATGAGCCCGACCGGCCTGGACTTCCCCAGCCTGGACGAGTTCGAGTCGGCCATCCACATCCGCCGCAACATCGTGCAGGCCGCGCGCCGCACCACGCTGGCCTTCGACACCGAAGCCGCCGAGCGCCCCCAGGACTGTTGGACCTACGACGAAGACCGGGGCTTCACCCTGCTGCCGGACGTGCCGCTGATCGACGCGCTGGTCAAGACCACGCAGCCCGACATCTCGGGTCGGCTCTACTCCTTCTCCTGCTACCGTGCCACCGAATACGTGACGCTGCTGGGCATCGCCCAGGAGCTGGCGCGCAGCAACACCGAGCTGTTCGAGCGCCTGCAGGACGTCTGGCGCCAGCGCGCCATCATGTCCGAGGAGTTCCATACCGTCTTCCTGCGCGAACAGGGCTCCATGGAAGCGCCGGTGCCCCCGCTCTACTATGTGCCGGGCGACCGCGTCTGGTTCCGCAACCCCGACGAGGCCTCGGCCGACGCCTGCGGCTTCGAAGGCTCCTGGGTCATGTACCTGGGCAACGGCCTGTTCACCAACTTCTGGAAACAGCACCAGCCCTACACCCTCACCCGCAAGTGCGTCGAGATCTACCACTGGCGCCACGGTCTGTACCGCGACGACCAGGGTGAATCGCAGATCGACGAAGTCCGCATCGAGCCACTGATCGAGGCCACACTCGCCAACCCGGACGAACTGGCGCAGGTCATGGCGCGCATGACGCGCTGGCGCGAGCCGCGCGGCGTCTACACCGAAGCCGGCGGCTGCATGGACACCACACGCGAGTTCGCGCGCTGGGTGCGCCCCGGCACCAGCGACATGCCCATCCCCAGGACCTGAGCGTCGCGCACAGACGCATGCAGGCGCGGCATACATTTGTCGACGGGCTCAAGACGCTGGGCGCGCAGCTTATCGTCTTGCACCACCTCTCGGCCTATGGTCCGCTGGCCGAGGCCCTGCACCGCATGGCGCCCACCGTCGGCGGCTGGCTCTACGACTACGCCCGCATGGCGGTCCAGCTCTTCCTGGTGCTGGGCGGTTTCCTCGCGGTGCAGCACCTGGGGCCCATGGCCAGCGCCCAGTCCTCCTTGCGCATGGCCCTGGTGCGACGCTACCAGCGCCTGGTCCTGCCCTTCTTCGCCGCCCTGCTGCTGGCCGTGGCCTGTGCGGCGCTGACACGGCTGGGTCTGGACGATGAATTTGTGCCGGCCGCACCGGGCATGGGCCAGATCCTGGCCCATGCCCTGCTGCTGCAGGATGTGCTGGACATCGAAGCCCTGTCGGCCGGCACCTGGTATGTGGCCATCGACTTCCAGCTCTTCCTGCTGCTGGCACTGCTCATGCGCCTGGGCTATCGGGTGGATGCCAGCAAGACCGTGACGGTCCTGCTGGTGCTGGGCCTGATGCTGGCGTCGCTGCTGCTCTTCAACCGCCAGCCCGAGCTGGAGCCCTGGGCCCCGTACTTCTTCGGCTCCTATGGCCTGGGCGCCGCGGCCTGGTGGGCCGGGCGCTCGCGCCACCCGCTGGCCGCGCTGGGCCTGCTGTCGCTGATCGGCATCGCTGCGCTCTGGCTGGAGTTCCGTGAACGCATTGCCCTGGCGCTGGTCGTGGCCCTGCTGCTGGGTATCCTGGTATGGCACCGACACCGCCTTCCGCGACGGGAACATCCGCTGCCCGTGCCCTTGCGGCAGCTGCTGCACCGCGGCGCCAAGACGTCCTATGCGCTCTTCCTGATCCACTTTCCCGTGCTCATGCTGGTCAATGTCTTCTACGCACAGCTGGACTCTGCGAGCGCCGTCACGCTGGCCTGCGTCGTGCTGGGCTACTGGCTGGCCAGCATGGCGCTGGCCTGGGCTTTCGAGCGTTACGTCGAAACGCCGCTGGCGCGCTGGGGCTTGCCGCGCAGAAGCGGCTCCACGAGCGCCAGCGCCTCGCGACCGGACCAGTCCACCTCACCACGCACACGCTGACGCGGGCGCCCTTCGGCATCGATCAGGAGTGTGGTGGGCAGCACATTGGCGCCCCAGGCCTTGGCGGCTTCGCTCTGCGGGTCGAGCAGCACCGTGAGCTCCAGGCCGCTGGACTGCAGGTACTGGGTGATGCGCCGCGGCCCCTCGCCCACATTGATGGCCAGCACCTGCAGCTGCTCGGGGCCGTAGATCTCGGCCAATTGCTGCAGCGAGGGCATCTCGGCCCGGCAAGGCGGGCACCAGGTGGCCCAGAAGTTCAGCACGACGGCGCGGCCACGCAATTCGGCCAGGGTCCAGGTCTTGCCCTGCAGGTCGAGCGCACGCAGCGCGGGCGCCGGTTGCCTGGCCGGCCAGGGGCTCACGTCATAACCGCGCTGGGCCAGCGCCGGACCGGCCAGCGTGGCCAGGGTCAGGCCCAGGAGGTCGCGACGCTGCATCAAAGTTTTTCCGCCACCCAGCCCTGCACGCTGGCCAGGGCCGCACCGAGCTTGCTGGCGTCGGTGCCGCCGGCCATGGCCATGTCGGGTTTGCCGCCGCCCTTGCCACCGACCTGCTGGGCCACGAAGTTGACCAGTTCGCCGGCTTTCACCTTGCCGATGCTGTCGGCCGTCACGCCGGCCGCCAGTTGCACCTTGTCGCCGTCCACGGCAGCCAGCACGATGGCCGCAGTCTTGAGCTTGTTCTTGAGCTGGTCGAGGGTGTCGCGCAGGGTCTTGGCGTCGGCGCCTTCCAGGCGCGCAGCCAGCACCTTGAGGCCCTTGACGTCCACGGCCTGCGTCGCCAGGTCGTCGCCCTGGCTCGACGCCAGCTTGCCCTTGAGCGCGGCGATTTCCTTTTCCAGCGCCTTGACCTGGTCCAGCACCTGGCCCAGGCGGGCGTTGAGTTCCGTGCTCGGAGCCTTGAGCGTGCCGGCGGCCTGCGTCACCGTGTCTTCGAGCTGCTGCAGATAGCCCAGCGCGTTGACACCGGTCACCGCCTCGATGCGGCGCACGCCAGCGGCCACACCGCCTTCGGCCACGACCTTGAACAGGCCGATGTCGCCCGTGCGCTGCACGTGCGTGCCGCCGCAGAGTTCACGGCTGCTGCCGATGTCGAGCACGCGCACGCTGTCGCCGTATTTCTCGCCGAACAGCATCATGGCGCCGGTCTTCTGCGCGGACTCGATGTCCATCACGCGGGCCTGGGTGGCGGCGTTGGCCAGGATCTCGTCGTTCACCTTCGCCTCGATCGCGCGGATCTGGGCTTCGGTGACCGGCGCGTTGTGCGCAAAGTCGAAACGGGTGCGCTCGGCATTCACCAGCGAGCCCTTCTGCTGCACATGGGTGCCCAGCACTTCGCGCAGGGCCTTGTGCATCAGGTGCGTGACCGAGTGGTTGCGCATGGTGGCCGCGCGCAGGCCCAGGTTCACCTGGGCCGTCACGTGGTCGCCCACATTGAGCGTGCCCTGGGCCAGGGTGCCGTGGTGGCCATAGACATCGGCCTTGATCTTCTGCGTGTCCCCCACCTCGAAGCGGGCCGAGCCGGCGATCAGGACGCCCTCGTCACCCACCTGGCCGCCGCTCTCGGCGTAGAAAGGCGTGGTGTCGAGCACCACGACGCCGTTCTGCCCGGCCTTGAGCACGGCGGTGGATGTGCCGTCGACATACAGCGCGACAACCTTGGCCTGGGCCTCCAGCTTCTCGTAACCCACAAACTGGTTGCCCGCGCCCGTGTACTCAAGCGCCTTGTCCATCTTGAACTTGCCGGCGGCACGGGCCTGGTTCTTCTGCTTCTCCATGGCGGCTTTGAAACCGTCTTCGTCCACGCTGAGGCCGCGCTCGCGGCAGACGTCGGCAGACAGGTCCAGCGGGAAGCCATAGGTGTCGTGCAGCTTGAAGGCCACCTCACCCGGCAGCACCTTGGCACCACCGGCCAGGGCCGCGTCCAGGATCTCCATGCCGTTTTCCAGCGTCTCGTAGAAACGCTCTTCCTCGGCCTTGAGCACTTCGGTGATGCGCTTTTCCTCGGCCTTGAGGCGGGGGTAGGCGTCGCCCATCAGGCGCACCAGCTCGGCGACGAGCTTGTGGAAGAAGGGCTTCTTCTGGCCCAGCTTGTAACCGTGGCGGATGGCGCGGCGCACGATGCGACGCTGCACGTAACCGCGGCCCTCGTTGCTGGGGATCACGCCGTCGCTCACCAGGAAGGCGGTGGCGCGGATGTGGTCGGCGATCACCTTGAGCGAGGGGTTCGTCAGGTCCTGCGTTCCAGTCTCGCGACCCGCGGCCTTGATCAGTGCGGCGAAGATGTCGATCTCGTAGTTGCTGTGCACGTGCTGCAGGATGGCGGCCAGGCGCTCCAGGCCCATGCCGGTGTCCACGCAGGGCGCGGGCAGCGGCGTGACGGCGCCCGTCTCGTCCATGTTGAACTGCATGAACACGTTGTTCCAGATCTCGATGTAGCGGTCGCCGTCTTCACCGGGGCTGCCCGGGGGGCCGCCGGCGATGTGGTCGCCGTGGTCATAGAAGATCTCCGAGCAGGGGCCGCAGGGGCCGGTGTCGGCCATCATCCAGAAGTTGTCGGACTTGTAGCGGCCACCCTTGTTGTCGCCGATGCGGATCACGCGCTCGGGCGGCAGGCCGATTTCCTTGGTCCAGATGTCGTAGGCCTCGTCGTCCTCGGCATACACGGTGGCCAGCAGGCGCTCCTTGGGCAGCTTGTAGACCTCGGTCAGCAGCTCCCAGGCCCATTTCAGACTCTCACGTTTGAAATAGTCACCAAAGCTCCAGTTGCCCAGCATCTCGAAGAAGGTGTGGTGGCGCGCGGTGTAGCCCACGTTCTCCAGGTCGTTGTGCTTGCCGCCGGCGCGCAGGCAGGCCTGCACCGAGGCCGCGCGCACATAGCTGCGCTTGTCGCTGCCCAGGAAAACATCCTTGAACTGCACCATGCCGGAGTTGGTGAACATCAGGGTCGGGTCGTTGCCTGGCACCAGCGGGCTGGACTGTACGACGGTGTGGCCCTTGGCGGCAAAGAAGTCCAGAAAGGTCTTGCGGATGTCGGCAACGGAGATGACGGGTTGGCTCATGGTTTTCCTGGACCGTGCGCTTGCTCCCCGGGGGATCGCGGCACGCACGTAACTGCTTGATTTACTTGAACTATCGATTATAAGTTTGAGGCGTTGGCGCTTCCCCTGTCGCCCCTGTGAAGCCCCCACGGCCCACTCACTGGCAAAATCATCCGCCACGCCCCTCACACAACCACCGAAGAGACCCACCATGGACATGAAGACCTCTCCCCTGGCCCTGCTCAAGGACCCCAGCTTGCTCAAGACCGACGCGCTGATCAACGGCCAGTGGGTCCAAGGTGCCGCAGCCAAGCGTTTCGACGTGCTGGACCCGTCCAACGGCCAGAAGCTGGCCGACGTGGCCAACCTGGGCCCGGCCGATGCCGAGCAGGCCATCAAGGCGGCCAACGCGGCCTGGCCGGCCTGGCGCGCCCTGACCGGCAAGCAGCGCAGCATCATCCTGCGCAAGTGGTTCGACCTGCTGATGGCCAACCAGGAAGACCTGGGGCGCATCATGACCGCCGAACAGGGCAAGCCTTTCCCCGAAGCCAAGGGCGAGGTGGCCTACGGCGCCAGCTTCGTCGAGTGGTTCGCCGAGGAGGCCAAGCGCGTCAACGGCGAGACCTTGCCGCCCTTCGACAACAACCGCCGCCTGATGGTCATCAAACAGCCCATCGGTGTCTGCGCGGCCATCACGCCCTGGAACTTCCCGCTGGCCATGATCACGCGCAAGGTGGCGCCGGCGCTTGCCGCGGGTTGCCCCGTCATCATCAAGCCGGCCGAGCTGACGCCGCTGACGGCGCTGGCCGCCGCCGAGCTGGCCATCCGCGCCGGCATCCCGGCCGGCGTGCTCAACATGATCACCGCCGACGGCGACAACTCGATTGCCGTGGGCAAGGTCTTCTGCGCCAGCGAGGTGGTGCGCCACATCAGCTTCACCGGTTCCACCGAAGTGGGCCGCATCCTGATGGCGCAGAGCGCGCCCACGGTCAAGAAACTCTCGCTGGAACTCGGTGGCAATGCGCCCTTCATCGTCTTTGACGATGCCGACATCGACTCGGCCGTGGAAGGTGCCATGGCCAGCAAATACCGCAACGCCGGCCAGACCTGCGTCTGCGCCAACCGCATCTACGTGCAGGACGGCGTGTACGACCAGTTCGTGCAGAAGTTCGCTGCCAAGGTCAAGGCCGTCAAGGTCGGCAACGGCTTCGAGGACGGCGTGTCGCAAGGCCCGCTGATCGAGGACGCGGCCGTCGAGAAGGTGCAGCGCCACGTGGCCGATGCCGTGGCCAAGGGCGGCAAGGTGGTGACCGGCGGCAAGAAACTACAGGGCCAGTTCTTCGAGCCGACCGTGATCTCGGAGGCCAACGCCAGCATGCTGTGCGCCACCGAGGAGACCTTCGGCCCCTTCGCGCCGGTGTTCCGCTTCAAGACCGAGCAGGAGGTGGTGGACGCCGCCAACAACACCATCTTCGGCCTGGCCACCTATTTCTACACCCGTGACGTGGGCCGCATCTTCCGCGTGAGCGAGGCGCTGGAGTACGGCATGGTGGGCATCAACGTCGGCGTGCTGGCCACCGAGCACGTGCCCTTCGGCGGCGTCAAGCAGTCCGGCCTGGGCCGCGAGGGCTCGCACCACGGCATGGACGACTACGTGGAGCTGAAGTACCTCTGCCTGGGCGACATCCTCAAATGACCACCGCCATGGCAGTCGCCCTGGTGCGGACCCGTCGCCGTCTGGCGCTGGTCGCCCTGCCCCTGCTGCTGGCCGCCTGCGCCACGGTGGCGCCGGACAGCGCGCCCAAGATCGACGTGGTGGGCATCGAGCCCCTGCCGACCCTGGGGCCGGAGTTCCGCCTGCTGGTCAAGCTGCACATCGTCAACCCCAGCGACACCCCGCTCGAGTACGACGGCGCCTATGTCGAAATCAATGTGGACGATCGGAAATACGCCGACGGCGTGATCGACGCCCGCGGCAGCGTGCCCCGCTTCAGCGAGGCGATGCTCAGCGTGCCGGTGACGATCAACGCCATGGCCGTCGTGCGCCAGGCCCTTGCGTTGGCCAGCGGCGAGCGCAGCCCCACCATGCGCTACCAGCTGCGCGGCAAACTCTCGGGCCCGCTCTTTCACAGCCATCGCTTCGAAACCAGCGGCGAACTGCCTCTGCCGGCGTCGCGCTAGAATCACGCACTATTGCGGGTGTCGTTCAATGGTAGGACTCTTGCTTCCCAAGCAAATAACGTGGGTTCGATTCCCATCACCCGCTCCAGCCAGCTTCCATGTCCAGCACCCCTTCCGGCGCATCCGAACCCGCGTTCGATGCGCCGTTTGTTTTTACAGCGGACGGCCACAAGTCCCTGTACTTCACCCTTGACCAGCTGCAAAGCCGCATGTGCAGCGAGCACCCCACGCAGCTGGAGGTGGACTACACCCGCACCATGATGGGCTTCCTGCTGCTGGACAGCCAGCCGGCCAGCATCGCCATGATTGGACTGGGCGGCGGCTCGCTGCTCAAGTTCTGCCACCGGCATCTGCCCCAGGCGCAACTCACGGCGATCGAGATCAACTCCCAGGTCATCGCACTGCGCCACGAGTTCCAGGTGCCCGACGACGAGCGCATCCGGATCATCTGCGCCGACGGGGCCGACTTTATCCGCACCCTGGCCGAAGAGAGCACCGGCCACTACGACGTGTTGCTGGTGGACGGATTCGATGGTCGGGGACAGCCGGCCAGCCTGTGCTCTCAGCGCTTCTATGACGACTGTTTCCGGGCGCTTTGCCCCGGCGGTGTCCTGGTCGTCAACCTGCACCACGACCACCCCGATCACGGCGTGTACACGGGGCGTCTGCGGCTGGCCTTCGACGGCAACCTGCTGGAGGTTCCGTCCAAGGAGAAAAGCAACAGCATCCTCTTTGCCAGAAGGAGCCAGCGCCTGTGCATCGATGAACTGCGGCAGAGCCCTGCGCTGGAAAAATTATCTCCGGAGGTGCGCGTCCAGCTCCAGCAGGAGTTTTCGCGCATCGGCTGGGACATACGGCAAGCCGGCCAGGCCCCGCCCGGGGGTTGCTAGCATGGGGCCCGCCCATCGGGCATGGCTGGCGGCAGCCGGGGTCAGCTTGGCCACATGTAACATAGCATCTGGAAGGGCTATTCCCCTACCAGATAATCAGGCCCCACAGGAGATGACCCCATGCTGATCCAGCTGACCTACGCCAGCCACTCTTCCCGCGCCCTCGGCCCGGCCGACGTGAAAGACATCTGGCAGACCTCGCAGCGCAACAACTCGGCCGTCGGCGTCACCGGCGCGCTGTGCCTGGCCAACGGCCTCTTCCTGCAGCAGCTCGAAGGCGACCGTGACGTGGTCAACCAGGTCTATCTGCGCATCCTCAAGGACAACCGTCATACCGAACCGTCCATCCTGGACTTCGGCGAGATCGCCTCGCGCCGCTTCAGCAACTGGAACATGGGCCTGATCTCCTCGCTGGCCGAGAACCGCCAGATCTTCCTGAAGTATTCGCGCAAATCCGAGTTCGACCCCTACAGCATGAGCCCGTCGTCGCTGCGCGGCTTCTTCGACGAGATCGTGCAGGGCGGCGTGCGCTGGATCGGCTGAGCCACAGCAACCGTTCGCTCAGGCATCCACAACCCGTCGACGGCGTCGCAATTGTTCTGCGCGGCCGAACGTCCCTGACCCGCGTATCGGTCCGAGCCTGCCCGCTCTTCAGCGGGCTGCGCCCCGAGGAAGGCTCAGAGTGAAGCGGGCGCCCTGACCCGGCTGCGACTCGACCGTCAGGGTGCCGCCCATGAGCAGGGCCAGGGCCCGCGAAAGCGCCAGGCCCAGCCCCGTGCCGCCGTGCTCGTAACTCACGCGGCTGTTGCCCTGGCGAAAGCGCTCGAAAATCAGTTCCTGCATCTCCGGCGCAATTCCCGGCCCGGTGTCGACCACGTGCACACGGACGGTCTCGGGCGTGGCGTCCAGCTCGAGCGTGACCGCACCGGCCGGCGTGAACTTCATCGCGTTGGACAGAAGGTTGTTGAGGATCTGCTTGAGGCGCAGGCCGTCGCAGACCAGGACAGCCGGCGCACCGGGGGCAATCTTGAGCTCCAGCCTCAAGCCCTTGGCTGCGGCGCTCACGGCGAAGAAATACACGGTGGACTGCAGCAGCTCGGCCAGCGCCTGGGGCTCCGGTTGCAGGGTCATGGCCCCCGCCTCCACCTTGCTCAGGTCCAGGATCTCGGTGAGCAGGGCATTAAGGTGCTCGGCCGCCTTGCGGATCAGGCCCGCCTGCTCACGATAACGAGGGTCTTCCAGGCGCTGCTCCATGAGTTCGGAAAAGCCCCGGATGCTGGTCAGTGGCGTGCGCAGTTCATGCGAAATGGCCGCCAGGAATTCCGTCTTGGCCTGGTTGGCCGACTGGGCCTGGGCCTCGCTGAGTTCGAGGGCGCGGTTCTTGGCCTCCAGCCAGCGCAGGCTGCCCAGCAGCAGCACCGCGCCACCGAACACCGCCACGCTGAACAAGGCGGTCAGCAGCAAGGTGAGGAAGCGTGTGGCACGCCAGGTCTCCAGGGCCACGTCGGTCGTGGTGCCGACCAGGATCAGCAGGGGATACTGGCCCACGCGCTGATGCGCCAGGATGCGTTCGGCCCCGTCGATGCCGCTGGGCCGGACTTCGGCCCCTGCATCGGGCCGGGGATGCTGCGCCCAGAAACCGGTCGCCTGCAACACCGTCCCCATGCCCTTGGAAACACTGTCGATGACACGAGCCCGCACGACCAGGTCATCCCCCACCAGTGTCACGACACCGAGCGCGCCCAGTTGCACCTTGCCGTAGACCTCCTCGAAATAGCCCGGGTTGAGCGAGGCCACGATCACGCCCCGCAACGTGCCGTCGGGGCCTGCGATCTTGCGCGTGAGCTGGATGGTCCATTTGCCCGAGACTTTGCCGAGCACCGGCTTGCCGATGAACAGCCCGTCGGGCGTGGTCTGCCCGGACGCGTCGCGCTCCAGTTCGGGCCGCAGATGCACCCTGATGTGCTCGCGCTCGGACAGGTCCACATGACCGGTCTTCTGCCCGGTCGGGTCCAGGTTGCTCCCGACGAAACGTGCGTCAGCGCCGACATAGGACAGCTGGGTCAGGATGTCGGGCACCAGCCCGGTCTCGTTGGCGATGCGCGCATAGTCCTCGTCCCTGAAGCTGCCGGCCAGGACCCTGTCGCGCATGCGCAGCATGGCCTGATCGGTGGTGGCCAGAACCCGCAGTGTCTGCTCCTGCAGCGCTTGTGCCAGGTTGGCGTTCTGCCGCATCTCGGCTTTCAGCGTCTCCTCGCGCTTGAACCGCAGGTCGATCAGCACAGCCGTCCAGGCGCCGCCCAGGATCAGGAGGACAAAAAAGACAAGGAGATAACCTCGCCGCAGGGCATCCGGTCGGCCATGCAGGGCAAGCGTCGGTGGGAAAGCGGCGGCGGGCACTTCGGTCGGGCAAGCAGATGTTCCGGCCGATCATAGCTGGCCTGCCGCGGCGCCTGGCCGCCACGCAGACAGGGCGCCCTGCGCTGGCCCGGATACTTCAGATCCTGAACGACTCCAGCGTCTGCGGCGCAAAAAGCTCCCTGGGCTCCAGCAGACGCCTGGACAGGCCCTGCTCAAAGGAATAGCGCAGGAAAGTGCGCAAGGTGGCCTCGTTCCTCTCGTAGCCATAGGGCCAGAAGTCATTCCCCATCTCGCGCCTGGCCTGCTCGACGTGGGCCGTCAGCCAGGGCAGCATGGTCTTGAGGGCCGCCGTCTCGTAGAGGTCTTCGTAGCTGCGCTGCTGGGACGCCGCCAGCGCCTTCATCATGGATTGGGCGATCCAGGGATGGGCCTCGTAGACATCACGGCGCAGGGCCACGGTGTGCATGATCGGGAATATGCCGGTTTCCCTGAAGTAGTTGCGCTCCACCGGCTCGTAGTCTTCGAACAGGCGTCTGACCTTGCCCCCGCCCTGCAGAAAACTCGATGGCATGCGCGCCGTGTAGAGCGCATCGATCTCGCCGTCGAGCAGCATTTTCGAGAGCGTCTGCTGCGGGCCGATGGGCCTGACCTTGATGTTGGGCGGCAGATCGAGCCTGATTTTCTCGGAACGACCGGGCTCCTCCTCGCCGCCTGTGTAGTAGGTGACGCTGTCCACCGGCACGCCGTAATGATCGGACAGGATGCCGCGTATCCACACGGGCGCCGTCATCTGGTACTCGGGGTTGCCGACGCGCTTGCCGATCAGGTCCTTCGCTTCACGGATGCCGGAATCCGCGTTCACATAGATGCATGAATGCCGGAAGAAACGCGACGGGAAAATCGGGATCGCGACAAATGGCCGCGGCTCACGAAACATCGACACCGTGTAGGACGAGAGCGACATCTCTGCCATCTCGAACTCCTGGTGCCGCAGCATGCGGAAGAAGGTCTCCTCCACCGGCAGGTTGAGGTAGTTCAGGTCGATGCCGTCGGGCTGGATGCTGCCATCCATCAGGGCGCGGGTGCGGTCGTAGTTCCAGCAGGCGAAGGTGAGTTTGAGTCTGGACATGGGTCGGTGTCATTCGCTCTTGAGACCGGCGGCGCTGATGGCCTGGGCCAGACGCGCAATCTCGCCCTGGATGGCCTGGTCGAACTCCGCCGGGCCGGCGCCGACGGCAACGATGCCCGCGCTGTTCAGGCTCTGGACCAGTTCGGGTTGGCGGGCCACAGCGGCCATCTCCGCGCTGAAGCGCTCGATCACGCTGGCCGGCGTGCCCCGGGCGGCAAAGACGCCTATGGTGGGTGCGAAATCAAAACCCGGGATCGTCTCCGCGATCGCCGGCACACCCGGCTCCTGGCTGGAACGCTGCGCCGCGTTGTTGCCCAGCAGCCTGACCTGGCCGTTCTTGACGAAGCCGGCCAGCGAAGGCAGGGCCGAGAAGGCCAGGTCCACCTGCCCCCCGATCAGCGCCGGCACCGACTGGCTGCTGCCCTTGTAAGGGATATGCCGCAGATCGATGCCCAGCGCGCTCTTCATGGCTTCCATGGTCAGATGATGGGTGCTGCCCACGCCCGAGGAACCGTAGGTCAGGACACCGGGTCTGGCCTTGGCCAGCGCGATCAACTCGGACAAGTTGCCGACCCCCACCTTGGGATGCACCGCCAGGTAGAGGGGCGCGCGGGCCGCCAATGACACGGCCATGAAATCGCGCTGGTAGTCGTAGTTCAGGTTCTTGTAGAGGGCCGGGTTGATGGAGAACATGGAACCATCCGTCACCAGGTAGGTGTAGCCGTCGGCGGGCGCCGTCGCCAGGGTCTGAGCGGCGACCACGCCATTCGCACCAGGCTTGTTGTCCACCACCACGGGCTGCCCCAGGCGCTCGCCCAGGCGCTGCGCGAACAGGCGGGCCACCGTGTCGGGCAAGCCCCCCGCCGGGTTGGGCACGACCAGCCGGATGGATCTGTTCGGATACGAGGCCTGCGCCTGGGCGAGCCCCGGCAAGGCCAGCATGGCTGCCGCAGTCAGTGCACACCCCCACAGCATGGAACGACGTGTACTCATGGCTAGTCTCCTGTTTGCTCCGGCGGGGGCCGATGGCCAGTTGCCGATTTTTACTTAGGGAACTAAGATAATAGGCCATGCCCTCCGCCCCGTCAAACCTGTGCCCGCCACCCGCACCATGAGCCATGACACCCGGGATATCCTGCGGCGCTGGCGCGAAGCAGTCCCCAACGACCGCCTGGCGCACCTGATCCGCGACACGGAACGCGCCTTCCGCAAGTCCCTGCAGGTGCGCCTGGCCGCGCACGCCGTACCCTTCGGCCACTGGGCCTTCCTGCGCATCCTCTGGGAAAAGGATGGCCTGACCCAGAGGGAACTGAGCGAACGCGCCGGCGTGATGGAGCCCACCACGTTTGCGGCCATGAAGGCCATGGAAGCGCAGGGTTACATCCTGCGCAAGCAGTTGCCGACCAACCGGAAGAATGTGTACATCTACCTGAGCGCGCAGGGCCGGGCCCTGCGCAAGAAACTGGTGCCGCTCGCCGAGGACACCAACAGCATCAGCACCAGGAACCTCACACCGGAGGAGTTGCTCACGACGCGTCGGGTCCTGCTGAAGATGATCGAGAACCTCGCCGAGGACGAGCAGGCCTGGGAGGCTGCGCCGCAGCGCAGACCCCCGCGCGCCTGAGGCGCGCCGGGACGCGACGAGGCGGCCCCGGGTGATGGTCCTTGAAGAGCAGGGGCAGCCTCTGGTCACGCAAGCGCGGGCTATCGCTTCCCCGCACCGCGCCGCCATGGCGTTCATCATTTCCGGCCGCAGGTACCACAGGCTTTCGAGATCAGCGCAAAGTGCACCTGCTGCCTGAACGCCTGCCCGTCCGGGCCGAGGTGTTCCAGCAGCGCGCACAACATGGCCTCGCGCACGGGCTCCACCACCGCCTCGGGGGCTTCGGTCTGTGGCTGGCCCGGCAGGGCCCAGAAACTGTTTTTCAAGCGCATGGGGTTCGCATCCGGACGGCCTTCGCGATCGACCTTCATGATGGCGGCTCCCGGGGCCGGCAATGGGAGCAGGAACGATCCGCTCAGGGGCCAATTCCGCGTCTCGGAACACACCCATGAAAAAAGGCCCCGACAGGGCCTTTTCCTGAAGCCGTCGCCGCTCAGACCAGCGGCACACCCGTCTTCGACTGGATGAACTCGCGTGTCACGCCCGGGGCCAGCTCCACCAGCTTGAGGCCTTGCGGCGTGATGTCCATCACGCCGAGGTCGGTGATGATGCGGTCGATCACGGCCTTGCCGGTCAGCGGCAGCGTGCATTCGGGCAGGATCTTGAAGTCTTCCGTGCCGTCCTTCTTCCTGGCCACGTGCTCCATCAGCACGATGCAGCGCGGCACGCCGGCCACCAGGTCCATGGCGCCGCCCATGCCCTTGACCATCTTGCCGGGGATCATCCAGTTGGCCAGGTCACCCTTGCCGCTGACCTGCATGGCGCCCAGGATGGACAGGTTGATCTTGCCGCCACGGATCATGGCGAAGCTCTCGTGGCTGCCGAAGATGGCCGAGCCCTTGATGGTGGTGACGGTCTGCTTGCCGGCGTTGATGAGGTCGGCGTCCACCTCATCCTCGTAAGGGAAAGGGCCGATGCCCAGCATGCCGTTCTCGCTCTGCAGCCACACCTCGATGTGGTCGGGCACGAAATTGGCCACCAGCGTCGGGATGCCGATGCCGAGATTCACATAGAAGCCGTCCTGCAGCTCCTGCGCCGCGCGCGCGGCCATTTGGTCTTGGGTCCAGGGCATGTTCTTCTCCTCAAACTTTACGGTCGCGGGTGGTGCGCTTCTCGATGCGCTTCTCGGGCGTGGGGTTGTGCACGATGCGGTGCACGTAGATGCCCGGCAGGTGGATGTCGTCGGGCGCCAGCTCACCGGTGGCGACGATGCGTTCCACCTCCACGATGCAGATCTTGCCGGCCATGGCGGCGGCCGGGTTGAAGTTGCGCGCCGTCAGGTTGAAGCGCAGGTTGCCCGAGCGGTCGGCGATGTCGGCCTTGATCAGCGCCACGTCGGGCAGCAGTGCCCGCTCCATCACATAGGTCTCGCCGTCGAACTCGCGCAGCTCCTTGCCCTCGGCCACGATGGTGCCCACGCCGGTCCTGGTGAAAAAGGCCGGGATGCCCGCGCCGCCGGCGCGCAGCTTCTCGGCCAGCGTGCCCTGGGGCGTGAACTCCAGCTCCAGCTCGCCGGCCAGGTACTGGCGCTCGAACTCCTTGTTCTCGCCCACGTAGCTGGAAATCATCTTCTTGACCTGGCGGGTCTGCAGCAGCTTGCCCAGGCCGAAGTCGTCCACGCCGGCGTTGTTGGAAATGGCGGTGAGGTTCTTGGCGCCGCTGTCGCGCACGGCGTCGATCAGGGCCTCGGGGATGCCGCACAGGCCGAAGCCGCCCACGGCCAGCAGCTGGCCGTCGCGGATCACGCCTTCGATGGCCTTGGCCGCACTCGGGTACACCTTGTTCACGCTGTTCTCCTTTTAAAAATGTTTGAATCAGCAAATCCGCAACGATACTACCTATCCAAATACGTAGTTATGCCTAAAATCCGCACCCTATGGACATCGACTACCGACTCGCTTTCGAATACGCCCCCATCGGCATGGTGCTTTCGCGCAACCGCATCATCATGGACTGCAACCGGCATGTCTGCGAGATGTTCGGCAGCAGCCGCGAAGAGCTGGTCGGCCAGTCCTTCCTCGTGCTCTATCCCAGCGCCGACGAGTTCGAACGCACCGGCGCGCGCATCACCCCCATCATGAACCGCCAGGGCAGTTATGCCGATGACCGCATCATGAAGCGGGTCGACGGCCGTTTCAAGGGGGAGGTGTTCTGGTGCCACGTGACCGGCCGCGCGCTCGACCCGGCCGAGCCGCACGGCGCCGGCATCTGGACTTTCGAAGACCTCAGTTCGCGCCGTCCGGTCAAGGCGGAACTGACGGCACGCGAACGCGAGGTGGCCGCCCACCTGCTGGAGGGCCTGACCTCCAAGGAGATCGGCAAGGCCCTGGCCATCAGCTACCGCACGGTGGAGATCTACCGCGCCCGCTTGATGCGCAAGTACAAGGCCAGCACCACGGCTGACCTGGTGCACAAGCTCACCGCCGGCTGATCCCGCCATGACCACCCTAACCCCACCGCTGCGCCTGCTGCTGGTCGGCGCCACCGGCGCCGTCGGCCACGAGGTGCTGACGGCCGCCCTGGCCGATCCGCGCATCCTTCAGGTCGTCGCCCCCACGCGCCGCCCCCTGCCCGCCCACCCCAAGCTGCTCAACCCGGTGCCGGACTTTGCCGCCCTGCCCGCCGATACGCCGTGGTGGCAGGTGGACGCCGTCATCTGCACCCTGGGCACCACGATCAGGACCGCCGGCTCGCAGGCCGCCTTTGCCGCGGTGGACCGCGACCTGCCCATCGAGGTGGGCCGGCTGGCCCGCGCCGCCGGCGCCAGCCGCTACGCGCTCAACTCCTCGCTGGGCGCCAGCGCTGGCGGCAACTTCTACCTGCGCACCAAGGCGCAGGTAGAAGACGGCATCCGTGCCCTGGGCTACCCGGTCTACACCGTGGTGCGCCCTTCGCTGATCGACGCCGAGCGCGAGGAGTCGCGCCCGGGCGAGCGCATCGGCCTGGCCATCGCGCGTGCGCTACGCCCGCTGATCCCGCGCCGTTACAGGGCCGTGCCGGCGGCACGCATCGCCCAGGCCCTGCTTGCCGGTGTGCTGCGCGGGCAGCCGGGGGAAGACATCGTCGAATCGGAACGGCTGCAAACCTGACACGCGGCCCGAAACGGGTGTGACTTCTTCATCACTTTGGCCCCTGGCGCGGCCGGGCCAGCTCGACGCGACCGGTGATATGCATTAAAGTGTATACAGCTTCAGGGACATTCTGCAGAGCGCCAAAGGCGCCCGGAAGCACAAGAGCAAGTCGTTAGGAGTTCCGGTTTGCGGCGTCTGAGAGATTGGCTGATCGCTCAATCGAGCGGGGTCAACCACCGCCTTGTCTACGGGCTGGTGGGTGGCTTGCTGCTCTGCCTCTGGGGCTTCGTCGGCTTCTGGTCCTGGTGGGAACGCAGCAGCACCCTGGCGGCGAATGCGCAGGTGCTGGAGCAGCTTACCACCGCCGTCCACGAGCAGACCCGCAACCTCTTCAAGCAGGCGGAAACTTCCCTCACCGTGGCCAACCTCTGGATGGCCGAGCATCCCGACCAGGACCCTGGCAAGGCGCCCGGCTTCATCCGGCTGGTGGAGAACCTGCGCCTGGCCTCCGACAAGCGGATCGACATCCGCATGGTGACGCGTGACGGCACGCTGCGGTACATCCCTGACCGGGGCCAGACGAACCGGACCAATGTCGCCGACCGCGATTACTTCCAGGCCCAGTTCAACGAGAAGACCCGTGGACTTTACGTGGCCAAGCCGGTCATCAGCCGGGTCACCGGCAAACTGGGCATCCCCATCTCCATCCCGGTGACCCGGGCCGGCGGCGACATCGCCGTCCTCTTCGCCGCCATCGAGCTCGACCGCATGGCCGGTACCTTCGAGGCCGAGCGCATCCAGCCCCTGGGCACCATTGCCATCCTGCGGGACGACGGACTCTTCATGTTCCGCAGCCCCATGGACGACAAGATCGTCGGCACTTCCGTCGCGCAGAGTCCGATGTGGAAGCAGCACATGGGCACCTCCCCCGGCGGGTTCTACCATTCCGAAATCAGCCCGGTTGACGGCCGCTCGCGCGCCGTGGCCTACACCCGGGTGCAGGACTACCCACTGGTGGTGGCCGTCACCGCCTCGATCGAAGACCTGCTCGCAGACTGGCACCTGCACACCGGGCTGCTGGTGCTGGTGGCCCTGCTGATCTCTGTCTTCTCCATGCTGCTGGGCTCCACCCTGCTGCGCACCCTGAAAAAGGAGGCGCTGGCACGGCACGAACTCGAACATCTGATGCTGACCGACCCGCTGACCGGGGTCGGCAATCGCCGCATGCTGGAACTGCGGCTGGACGACGAGATCCTGCGCGCCCAGCGCTACCGCCGCGCCCTCACCGCCGTCTACTTCGACCTGGACCACTTCAAGCAGGTCAACGACAGGCACGGACACGATGTCGGTGATGCGGTGCTGCGCCTGGTGGCCGACAGCCTGGTGGCCAATGTGCGCCAGAGCGACCACGTCGCGCGCCTGGGTGGCGAGGAATTCGTGGTGCTGCTGACCGAAACCGGCATCAGCCCTGCCGTGACCCTGGTGGAGCGCATGCGCTCGGCGGTGGCCGCCCTGCATCCCCCGGGACTGCCCGGTCACATCACCATCAGCGCTGGCCTGGCCCAATGGCGCGAGGGCGAGAGCGCCGAGTCGCTATTGCGCCGGGCCGACCGGGCCCTCTACCGCGCCAAGGCATCAGGCCGCAACAGCGCCTTCACCGACCTGGAAGCCTGAGGGCGCATCGGATAATGCGCGCTCCAACCGCCGGAGATCGCATGAACCGCTACCCCCATCCCGAACTCAAGGACCTGCCCGAGGACATCCGCGCGCGGATCCTGGAGGTGCAGGAGAAATCGGGTTTCATCCCCAACGTTTTCCTGGCGCTGGCGCGCCGCCCGGCCGAATGGCGCGCCTTCTTCGCCTACCACGATGCGCTCATGCTCAAGGAAGACTCGGGCCTGAGCAAGGGCGACCGGGAGATGATCGTCACCACCACCAGCGCGGCCAACCACTGCCTGTACTGCGTGGTGGCGCACGGTGCCATCCTGCGCATCTACGAGAAAAAGCCCCTGGTGGCCGACCAGGTGGCCGTGAACCACCGCAAGGCCGACATCACGCCGCGCCAGCGCGCCATGCTGGACTTCGCCATGAAGGTCTGCCAGCGCTCGCACGAGATCGATGAGGCCGACTTCGCCGCCCTGCACGCCCACGGCTTCAACGATGAGGACGCCTGGGACATCGCCGCCATCACGGCCTTCTTCGGCCTGTCCAACCGCATGGCCTCGTTCAGCAACATGCAGCCCAACCCCGAGTTCTATCTGCTGGGCCGCATGCCCAGAGACAAGAAGTAGGCCCGGCCGCGGATGGGGCCGTCCGACCGGCGGCGCGGCACCAAGCCTGCGCCTCGTTATGCTGTGCGGGCCGACGCAAAAGCCGCGGCGACGCCGCCGCCGTCGTGCAGGAGGAGCCTGTCATGAAACACCACTTTTTGCTCGTCACGCTGCTGCTGTGCAGCCAGCTGACCTGGGCGGCCGACATCCCGACGGTCACACCCGCCGCCGCCGAACTGAAACCGGCCCGTGCCCTGATCGCGAAAAAGGACTGGGCCGGCGCTGCCGAAGTGCTGGCCAACTACACCCGCGCCAACCCGGCCAGCGCTGACGGCTTCAACCTGCTGGGTTACAGCTACCGCCACCTCGGGCGTTACGACGAATCGCTGGCCGCCTACAACAAGGCGCTGGCGCTGGACCCCAGGCATCGCGGTGCGCACGAATACATCGGCGAGGCCTATCTCCAGCTCGGCCAGCTCGACAGGGCCAAGGTGCATCTGGACGCGCTGGACAAGCTGTGCTTTCTGCCCTGCGAGGAATACACCGACCTGAAGAAGGCCTACGAGGCGGCGCTGGCCGGCGGGCGCAGGTAGCCGCTACTTGAGCGTGCGCGGCCGGCGTTCGGGTCTGGCTCCCGAGGCCTGGCAGGCCTTGCGGTAGTCCTGCAGCGTCTTCTGCGCACGGCCCAGCACCGTATCGGCCGGGTAGCCGCCGGCACCGAACTCACCAAAGCGCTGACCGCAAAGCAGCTCCATGCCCTCGCCGGCATTGTCGGCCGTCCAGATCTGGAAACGCCCCTGCTCCACGGCCTCCACCACGCGGCGCTCCAGCATGAGGTGACGGCGGTTGCGGCGCGGGATCAGCACGCCCTGGCGGCCCGTGAGGCCAATGAGCTCGCAGCTGCGGAAATACCCTTCGATCTTCTCGTTGATGCCGCCCACCGGCAGCATCTCGCCGTGCTGGTTCACCGCCCCCGTCACGGCAATGCCCTGGCGCAGCGGCAGGCCCGACAGTGAGGACAGCAGGGCATAGAACTCGGCGCAGGAGGCCGAGTCACCCTCCACCCCGCTGTACTCCTGCTCGAACACCACCGCGGCGTTGAGCGCCAGCGGTGCGATGTGGGCGAACAGCGCGGCCAGGTAGCTGTTGAGGATGAGCACGCCCTTGTCGTGGATGGGGCCCGAGAGCTCCACCTCACGCTCGATGTTGAGCAGGCCTTCGTCGCCCGCGTGGGTGCGCGCCGTCACGCGCACGGGAAAACCGAAGCGGTAATCGCCCAGGTCCACCACGGTCAGGCCGTTGACCTGCGCCACCTTTTCGCCGTCCACGTCCAGCAGGCGCTCGCCATCGGTGATGGTCTCCTGCAGGCGCTGCTCGGGGTAGTCGTGGCGGTGGATGCGCGAGCGCCGTGCGGCCAGCACGTCGACGGCCTCCACCAGAGTCGCACCGCGCGCGCGCGCCATGGCGGCGGCCTCCATCACCAGGGCCTCGCTGTGCGCGAAGATGGCGCTCTGGCGTGTCTGGTCCTCGGCCTCGCGGTGGGCCTCCTCCAGCAACGCGGCCACGGCCGGCGCGCTGAAGTGCGGCAGGCCCAGCTTGTGGCAGGTATGGGCCACGAAGATGGCGGTGGCGCGGCGCGTCTGGGCATTGGCCGTGAAGCTTTCGGCAAAGTCCACCTTGCAGCGGAAACGCCGCGCGAACTCCGGATCGCCCTCCTGCACGGCGTAGTACTCCTCTACCGACGCAACCAGGATGATCTTGACGTCAACGTCCACCGGCTCGGGCTGCAGCGACACCGCCGCGATGGGCGCGTAGAGCATGCCGGGCTCCTCGATCTGCAGGCGCCCGCTGCGCAGGAAACGGCGCAACTTCTCCCACACCGGCTCGTCGGCCAGCAGGTCGCGCAGGTGCAGCATGATGAAGCCTCCGTGCGCGCGCAGCAGGCTGCCCGCGCGGATGCGCGAATAGTCCGTGACCAGCACATCGTTTTCGTTCTGGTACTCGATACTGCCGAACAGGGTTCGAAACAGCGGGTTGTCTTCCACGATCACCGGCGCGCCCTCGCGACCATGGTTGTCCACCACCAGGTTCACGCTGTAGCGCACCAGCGCGCTGGCCAGCGCCTCGACGCGCACGCCGTCCTCGTCGTTGTCGCCCGGCTGGAACAGCTCCAGGTTTTCCAGCACGTCGTGCGCCACCTGGTCCAGATAGCTGCCCAGCTTGACCGTGTCCTTGATCTGCTTGCGCAGCTCGTTTCGGATCTCCTGCAACTCGTGCTCCAGCAGCGGCTTGATCACCTGGCGGCGCAGCGCGGCCAGGCCCTCGTTGAGCACGCGCTCCAGCGCGCGCGTCTTCTCCAGGTAGCGGGTGATCTCGCCGCGCAATTCTTCTTCGAGACGGTCCGTCTCGGCGCGCTTTTCCTTGGGCAGGGCCAGCAGCTTGCCTTCGGTCATGGGCTCACCCTTCTCGTCGCGCAGCGTCAGCACCAGGTGCCCCTCGTCGCGGATGATGGCGAAGCTGCGCGCCTCGGCGTAGGCGTCGAGTTCGGCAAAGGCACGCACGTCCTCGGCCTTGTAGGTCTTGTGCAGGCGCTCGCTCTCGGCGCGGAAGTCTCCGCCGCCCAGCTGCTTGGGTATCTCCGCCTGCAGCGTCTTGACCAGCTGCTGCATCAGGCTGCGCAGCTGGCGGCCCTGGCCAGGCGGCATGCGCAAGGCGCGTGGGCGCTCGGGCGCGTCGAAGTTGTGCAGGTAACACAGGTCGGGCGGCACCGGCCGGCCAGCCGCCAGCTCGTGCATCATCTGCGCCAGCAGCGTGGTGCGCCCGCTGCCCACCTCCCCGAGCACGAAGAGGTTGTAGTCAGGCGCGTCCATCTGCAGGCCGAAACGCGCCGCCTGTTCGGCCCGCTCCTGGCCGATCCAGGGCAGCGGCTGCCCCAGCAACTCGGAGGTATCGGCAAAACCCAGCGCCTTGGCGTCGACGGCCAGGCGCAACTCGGCGGGCGGAACTTGGGTGGTCGGCATGGCGGCTATTGTGCGCCGCCGGGCCGGGCCTGGCTTGATGAGGATCAAGAAACGCCGGGCCGCGCCGCGGCCGTCAGCCCTGCCGCCGGGCCCAGGGCTGCTGCGCCTGCCACTGGCTGAGCCAGCGCGG
The DNA here is from genome assembly GCF_058807395.1 of Hylemonella sp. GW821-FHT12C09. Lineage (NCBI taxonomy): Bacteria > Pseudomonadati > Pseudomonadota > Betaproteobacteria > Burkholderiales > Comamonadaceae > Hylemonella > Hylemonella sp. GW821-FHT12C09. Next base: position 173,442 of record NZ_JBXAQQ010000002.1, read on the forward strand.
CAGGTCCGTCGCCGGCATGGGGCGCGCGATGCCATAACCCTGGCCCAGCGTGCACCCCAGTGAGAGCAGCATGCGGCCGTGCGCCACGGTTTCCACGCCCTCGGCGATCACCTTGCGGTTGAAGGCCCTGGACAGGCCGATCACGCCCTCGACGATGGCCAGGTCGTCACGGTCTTCCAGCATGTCGCGCACAAAGCTCTGGTCGATCTTGAGCAATTGGGCGGGCAGCTTCTTCAGGTAGGTCAGGGACGAGTAGCCGGTGCCGAAGTCGTCCAGCGCAAAGCGCACGCCCAACTCGGCGCAGGCATGCATGAGGCTGGAGACCTGTGGGATGTCTTGCAGCGCGCTGGTCTCGACGATCTCCAGTTCCAGCCGCCCGGGCGGGACGGACGGGTGCGCCGCCAGCAGCGCCCGCAGCTTCTGCACGAAATCCTCCTGCTGCAACTGCCGGGAAAACACGTTCACGCTCACGGGCAGCGGCAGGCCCATGCCCTGCCACTGTTCCATCTGCACCAGGGCCATCTCCATCACCATCTCGCCGATGGCGATCGCCAGCTCCTGGTCCTCGATCACCGGCAGGAAAATACCCGGGCCCAGCAGGCCGCGCTGCGGATGCAACCAGCGTATCAGCGCCTCCACGCCGACGACCTCGCCGGAATCCATATTGACCTGCGGCTGGTAGAACAGCACGAACTCCCGCCGCCGGTAGGCGGCCTTGATCTGCTCCAGGCTCTCGCGTTTGGTCCGGATGGCGGCATCGTTCACCACGTCGAAGAGGTGGTAGCGGTTCTTGCCAGCCTGCTTGGCCAGGTACATGGCCTGGTCGGCATGCCGCACCAGCTGCTCGGAGCTCGAGCTATCCGTCGGGTAGACGGTGACGCCGATGCTGGCCGACACCTGGAGCGGGTGACCGTCGATCTGCACCGGCTCGGCCGCCACCTGCAACAACCGGCGCAACAGGGGCTCGCAGTCTTGCTGGTTCGCCAGGTCCGTCATGACGGCGACGAACTCGTCGCCCCCGATGCGCGCGAGCGTATCGCCGTCGCGCAGCACGGACTTGAGCCGCTTGGAGATGACCACCAGGAATTCGTCTCCGGTCGCATGCCCGTACCGGTCGTTGATGTCCTTGAAACCGTCCAGGTCCAGGAAGGCAATGCCCACGGACTTGTCCCGCCGCGCGGATTGCGCCATGGCCTGCTGCAGGCGGTCCGACAGCAGCACCCGGTTGGGCAGGTGGGTCAGCATGTCGAAGTGGGCCACCTCGGCCAGCTGCTCGTTGATCCGGCGCATTTCGGTGTTGGCGGCCTCCAGCTCGGCCTGGCTGCGCAGCCGCTCGCTCATGTCGCGCAGGATCATGCTGCTGTAGCGGCCGCCCTGGCTGTCCTCGTAGAGGCTGGAACTGATTTCAACCGTGAACCGGCTCCCATCGCCGCGGATCATCGTCAACAGGCCGCCCGCCCGGCCCGCCTCCGCCCGCTTCACCAGCAGTTCATGGAGCCGGGGATCGGCGGCGTCCGTCAGGCCGGCCCGCCCCTTGGCGATGATCTGTGCCTCGCTCAGCCCGAAGAGCTGGCACGCCGCCCGGTTGGCAGCCAGCACCCGGCCATCGGGCACGGTCAGCAGCACGGCGTCCATGCTGTTCTCGAACAGGGCCTTGAACTTCAGCTCGCGGTCCTCCAGTTCCGACGTCAGCTTGCGCCGCATGGTGATGTCGACAAAGGTCACGACGATCTGGTCCAGCTGACCGGCGGCGCCCATCCAGGGGTCGGCACGGCACAGCACCCAGCCGATGTCGGCGCCCTCCGCTTTCACGATGCCGGCCACCAGGTCCTTGACGGGTTGCCCGGTCGTCAGCACCCGCGAAGCGGGGTAGTCGGTCACCGGCATGGTGCTGCCGTCCTCGTTCAGGAAACGCCAGGCCGGATCGATCAGATGCTTGCCCGTCATCTGCTCGAACGTCAGGCCCAGGAGTTTGCTGGCCTCGTTGTTGCAACGCAGGACAGCGCCTGCGGCGTCATGGACGACGACGCCCGTCATCAGGTTGTCGATCAGGAACCGCTGCTCGGCCTCGCTCGCGCGCAGGGCCGCATCGGCGGCCATTCTTTCGGCTTCGCTGCTGCGCGCCTGCTCGACCAGTTTCCAGGAGACCAGCTTGATCGACACCAGCAGCAGGATCAGCATGACCAGCGGAGTCCCGATACCCGCGAACCACTGGTAGACGATCTGGTGCTCAGGCTGGGCAATGAAGGCCGTCACCGGGAAGCTTTCCAGCCGGTAAAAGACGTTCACGAAGTCGTCCCCGCCGGAGAGCGCGGTGGGCCCCGTCACCCGCCCGTACCAGGGGAAGTCATGCTGTTTCAGGTAGTTGTAGAGCGCCCCCGTTCGCGGTTTGCCGAACACGTCTTCCTTTCGGATCGTCGTGGGCAGCGGGTAGCGCGACAGCAGGTAGCCGTCGTCCCGCATGACGCCCACCATGAGCCGCTCGACCATGGGCACCTCTTTCCACACCGAGACCAGGAAGTCCGTGGGGAAAACATCCGTCAGCACGGCGACACCCTTGCCCGTGCGGTCACGCAGCACATAACGCAGCGAGAAAGCCCATTGTCCCGTCAGCATCCCCAGCTGCGGCCGCCCCAGGTAGACGCCGCGTGAGTTGTCGTACTCCGACAGGAAGACCTGGAAGGAGGGCTGCTCGCCGATGCTCGGGAGCTGGCCCAGCTCCCGTGTATGGGACGAGGCCAGAAACTGGCCACGCATGTCCGTGACGAAAGCCAGGCTGATGTCCTGCCGGTGCTTCTTGTAATCCTCCAGCAGGTGCTGCATGCCGGCGCGGTTGCCAGGACCGCCGGGCAGCTTGTCGATGCCCTCAGCCAGAGTCAGCATGCCAGCCTGCTTGGAGAGGAAATAGGTGTCCAGCGTCCGTGCCATGAGCACCAGGATGGACTCCATGTGCTGGTCTTCCCTGGCCTTGACCTTCCGCCAGGAATCGATGGCGTAGAAGGCAAACAGCAGCAGGACCAGGGCGATGACCACATTGGTCACCCGGTTCAGGGTATGCGAGGCGCCACCGCTCTGTAGGGGCTGGTTCATGCGAGCGAGACGCGGGGACTCATGTAGCAATGCCGCTTGTTGTTGGTCTTGATGACACCGCGTCTGTTATATCGGCAATCAGGGCACCTGACAATAAGGAAGAGTCGCCGGGCATAGGCCCCACGCGGCGCCCACAGGCCTCAGACCGCGAAGCCGTCGTCGGCCTGGATCACCGCGCCGTTGATGAAGTGACTCTCGTTGGAGCACAGCATCACCAGCACCGCGTCCAGGTCGGCCGGCTGTCCCACGCGCTTGCGGGGCAGCATGGCAATGAGCTTCTGCCCCTGCTCGGTCTGCCAGTGGTGGTGGTTGATCTCGGTGTCGATATACCCCGGGCACAGCGCATTGACGTTGATGCCGAACTTGCCCCACTCCATGGCCATGGCGCGGGTCATGTGCACCACGGCGGCCTTGCTCATGCAGTACACGCCGATCTGCGGCAGCACCTTGAGCCCGGCCATGGAGGCGATGTTCACGATGCGCCCGCCCGTGTACGTGCCCGGTGCCGCGCCCTTGGCGCGCGCCAGCATGCGCTTGCCCACTTCCTGCGCCACGAAGAAGGCACCCTTGGTGTTGGTGTCGAGCACGAAGTCGTAGTCTTCTTCCGTCACGTCCACCAGGCGCTGCGTGGTGCTCACCCCCGAGTTGTTGATCAGGATGTCGATGGAACCGACCTCGGTCTCGGCGTGCGCCACGGCCGACTTGATGGAGCCGATGTCCGTCACGTCCAGCTCCACCACATGGGCGTCGCCACCCTCGCCCTCGATCTGCGCGCGCAGCTCCTTGAGCTTCTCGATGCGGCGCGCCGCCAGCACCACGGCCGCGCCGGCACGCGACAGGGTGCGCGCAAACTGGGCGCCCAGACCGCCCGAGGCGCCGGTGATGAAGGCCACGCGGCCGGAAAGATCGATGCTGTAAGCCATGACAGGCCCTTTCTGAGTCAAGTCAAACAAAATAGAACGACCGTTCTATTTTTATCTCAAACCGGAATAAAATCAGTCCCGAAGCCGACAGGCCGGGTGCGCGTTTACCCCTAACATCCGCCCCCGAGACAGCCCCATTATCAAGCGACTTCCTACGAAAGCAGCCGCCATGACGAACGAAGAAATCCTTGCCCAGTTCGGCCCCCGCGAGGCCATGGAATACGACGTGGTCGTCGTCGGCGGCGGCCCCGGCGGCCTGTCCACGGCCATCCGCCTCAAGCAGCTGGCCGCTGAAAAAGGCCAGGACGTCTCGGTCGTCGTGCTGGAAAAAGGCGGCGAACCCGGCGCCCACATCCTCTCCGGTGCGGTGATGGACCCGATCGCCCTCAACGAACTCTTCCCCAACTGGAAAGAGATGGGCGCCCCGCTGCACCAGCCCGTGACCGGCGACGACGTGCTCTTCCTGTCCGAGACCGGCGCCAGGCGCACCCCCGACTTCCTGGTGCCCGACTGCTTCCACAACGACGGCAACTACGTCATCAGCCTGGGGGTGCTCACCAAATGGCTGGGCGAGCAGGCCGAGGGCCTGGGCGTGGAGATCTTCCCCGGTTTCACCGCGGCCGAAGTGCTTTACAACGACGATGGCTCCGTCAAGGGCGTGGCCACCGGCAACCTGGGCATCGGCAAGGACGGCCAGCCGCATGACGGCTTCCAGCTCGGCATGGAGCTGCACGCCAGGTACACCGTGTTCGCCGAGGGCGCGCGCGGCCACCTGGGCAAGCAGATCATCGCGAAGTACAAGCTCGACGAAGGACGGGACCCGCAGAGCTACGCCCTGGGTGTCAAGGAACTCTGGGAAGTGCCGGCCGACCAGGCCCAACCCGGCCGCGTGGTGCACACCGCCGGCTGGCCCATGGACAACAGCACCTATGGTGGCGGTTTCCTCTACCACCTCGAAGGCAACAAGGTCACCCTGGGCTTTGTCACCGGCCTGGACTACCAGAACCCCTGGCTCAGCCCCTTCGAGGAAATGCAGCGCTGGAAGACACACCCCGCCATCCGCAAGCACATCGAGGGCGGCAAGCGCATCGGCTACGGCGCGCGCGCCATCACCGCCGGCGGCCTGCTGAGCCTGCCCAAGGTGGTCTTCCCCGGCGGCGCCCTGGTGGGCTGCGACGCCGGCTACCTGAACGCCAGCCGCATCAAGGGCAGCCACGCCGCGATCAAGAGCGGCATGCTGGCCGCCGAGGCGCTGTACGGCGCCCTCACCTCCGGCCGCCAGCATGACGAAGTGACCGCCTACCCGGTCAGCTTCGCGCAGAGCTGGCTCTACGACGAACTGCACAAGTCCCGCAACTTCAAGCAGTGGTTCAAGAAAGGCAACCTGATCGGCGCCATCATGACCGGCATCGAGAACTGGTTCCTGCCGAAGATCGGCATCAAGACCCCGCCGTGGACCGTCCACCGCAAGGAGGCCGACCACACCCGCCTCAAACCCGCGGCCGAGTGCCCGCCCATCGCCTACCCCAAGCCGGACGGCAAGCTCACCTTCGACCGCCTGAGCAGCGTGTTCATCAGCAACACCAACCACGCCGAAGACCAGCCGGCCCACCTGACGCTCAAGGATGCCAGCGTGCCTGTGAGCATCAATCTGAGCAAGTACGCCGGCCCCGAGAGCCGCTACTGCCCGGCCGGCGTCTACGAGTTCGTGAAGAACGCCGACAACAGCGACCGTCTGCAGATCAACGCGCAGAACTGTGTGCACTGCAAGACCTGCGACATCAAGGACCCGACGCAGAACATCGTCTGGGTCACACCCGAAGGCGGCGGCGGGCCGAATTACAGCGGCATGTGATGCGCTGAAGCGTCAAGAGGCACGGGGCCGGACGGCAAAGTCCGGCCCCGTTTGCTTTGGGCGAGACGAGGGCGTATCCGGTGGTGAACCGGATAGACCGCAAGGCGCTTGCTCCCTAGAATGCCTCCACCACGTCTTGTACAAGGGATTCGACATGCGCCTGCTCTCTGCTTTGCTGCTGCCCACCCTGGTCCTCACGGCCACCCTGGCCCAGGCCGACACGATCAAGGTGCTGACCACGGGCGCCTTCAAGCAGGTGGTGGTGGCCCTGGTGCCGGCCTTCGAGGCGCGCACGGGCCACAAGGTGGAGGTGCAGAACGACACCGCGGGCGCCCTGGCCAGGCGCATCGGTGCCGGTGAAAGCTTCGACGTGCTGGTGCTCACCCCGGCCGGTCTCAAGACGCTGGCCGCCGAAGGCAAGGTCACAGCGGAGAGCGTGGCGCCCCTGGCCAAGGTGGCCATCGGCGTGGCCGTGAAGGCCGGCGCGCCGCAACCTGCCATGACCAGCGTGGAAGACTTCAGGCAGGCCGTGCTGGCCGCACGCAAGGTGGCCTATATCGACCCGGCCGCCGGTGGTTCCAGCGGCATCTACCTGGACGGTCTCTTTCAACGCATGGGCATTGCCGAGGCCGTGCGCGCCAAGGCCGTGCTGGTGCCCGGCGGCCTGGTGGCCGACAAGCTGGTGAGCGGCGAGGCCGACCTGGCCATCCACCAGATCAGCGAGATCCTGCCGGTGCAAGGCGCCCAACTGGTCGGTCCCCTGCCCGAGGCCATCCAGAACTACACCACCTACGCGGGTGCCGTGAGCGCGGCGAGCCGCCACCCGCAGGCCGCCTTGGCCTTCCTGGCCGCACTCTCCGGCGCGGAGGCGGCGCAGACCATCCGCAGCAAGGGCATGCTGCCGGTGCCGTGAAGAACGAACCCGACGTCAGGAAAAAACGGGGCCTGATGGCCCCGTCCTGTTCTGGATCACGCCGCCGCCTCAAGGGTTGCCGAGGTAGTCGCGCTTGCCGATCTCCACGCCGTTGTGGCGCAGGATGGCGTAGGTGGTGGTGACGTGGAAGTAGAAGTTGGGCACGGCGTGGCCCAGCATGAACTGCATGCCGGTGTAACGGGTTTCCTTGTCGCCGCGCTTGATGACGATGTCCTTGTCTTCCGTGCCGTCGATCTGCGCGGGCTTGAAGCTCTGCAGGTAGGCGATGGTCTTGGCGATGCGGGCCTTGAGCTCAGCAATCGTCTTCTCCGTGTCTTCGTAGACCGGGATCTCCACACCAGCCAGGCGCGCGGCCAGGCCCTTGGCAGTGTCGGTGGCGATCATGACCTGGCGGGCCATGGGCAGCATGTCGGGGTAAAGGCGAAAACCGGTGAGCGCGGTCTCGTCCAGCTTCCTGGCTTCCACATGGGCCTGGGTCTTATCCAGGATGGCCGACAGGTTGCCGAGGATGTTGATGAAACGCGGCACGCTGGCCTGGTACATGGAAATGCTCATGGAAGTCTCCGGGGTAATGGCAATGAAACAGCGCGCATTGTGGTGCCGCTGGCCCGCTTCTGCTGGCGCAAGGGCTTTGCCGCAGGATGTGTCAGGGTCGGGCGGCGCGCAGGGCCAGGTTGAGCTGGTCGGCAACTTCGGCCCAGTCGGCGTCGGCCAGCAACTGCTCGCGCAGCAGCGCGGCCTGGGCCGGCGTCCAGAAGGGCGCATCTTCCAGCCGGACGGCCGGCGGCAGCGGCGAATGGCGCTGGATGAAGGCGGAGATGCTGGGCACATCGGCGGGCAGGCCCAGCTGGGCGAACAGTTCACAGAACTGGTGGTGGTGGGGCGACATGGCAGTGGTCCTTTCCGGCCGTACCCGGCAGTGCCGGGGGCACAGGCTGTATTGAACCCGCATCCGGCGCGGCGCACAATGGCGGCGTTGGAATGACCCACCGCAGCACGGGAGCATCACCATGTCCCTCGGCACCTTCCCTCCCCCCGCGTCCACACGCACCGAGCGCGATAGCTTCGGCCCTATCGAGGTGCCCGTCGAGTGGCTCTGGGGCGCGCAGACCCAGCGTTCGCTGGCCTACTTCGATATCTCCACCGAGCGCATGCCGGCGGAGATGGTGCAGGCCCTGGCCATGGTCAAGCTGGCCAGCGCCCGCGTGAACCTGGAGCTGGGCCTGCTCGCGCCGGACAAGGCCATGGCCATCGCCAGTGCGGCAGAAGAGGTGCTGGACGGCGAGCACGACGCCGAGTTCCCGCTCTCGGTCTGGCAGACCGGCTCGGGCACGCAAAGCCATATGAACATGAACGAGGTGCTGGCCAACCGGGCTTCCGAACTGCTGGGCGGCCCGCGCGGCGCCGCGCGTCTGGTGCACCCGAACGACGACGTGAACCTGGGCCAGTCGTCCAACGACGTCTTCCCCACGGCCATGCACCTGGCGGCAGCACACAGCATCTCCGTCTCGCTGCTGCCGGCCCTGAACCGGCTGCACAGGGCGCTGGCGGCCAAGGCAGCGGCCTTCGGCGACATCGTGAAGATCGGCCGTACCCATCTGCAGGACGCCACACCCTTGACGCTGGGCGACGAGTTCTCGGGGTATGCGGCGCAGCTGGAGCATGCGTACACGCTGATCCACGCCATGCTGGCCTCGCTCTACCCCCTGGCCATCGGCGGCACGGCGGTAGGCACGGGCCTGAACACGCACCCCGAGTTCGGCGCGCGCGTGGCGGCCGAACTGGCGCGCGGCGCGCAGTTGCCCTTCACCAGCGCCCCCAACAAGTTTGCCGCGCTGGCGGCGCACGACGGCGCGGTGGCTGTGCACGGCGCGCTCAAGACGCTGGCGGTGGCGCTGATGAAGATCGCCAACGACGTGCGCTGGATGGCCTCGGGCCCGCGATCAGGCCTGGGCGAGATCGGCATCCCCGAGAACGAGCCGGGCAGTTCCATCATGCCGGGCAAGGTGAACCCCACGCAATGCGAAGCGCTCACCATGCTCTGCTGCCAGGTCATGGGCAACGACGTGGCCATCACCCTGGGCGGGGCCTCGGGGAATTTCGAGCTCAACGTCTACAAGCCGCTGATCGCCCACAACCTGCTGCAAAGCATCCGTCTGCTGGCCGACGGCATGCGCAGCTTCGAGGAACATTGCGTGCGCGGCATCGAACCCCGGCGCGAACGCATCCAGGCGCTGCTGGAGCGCTCGCTGATGCTGGTGACGGCCCTGACCCCCCACATCGGCTACGACCGTGCCGCCGAGATCGCCAAGCGCGCCCACCAGGACGGCTGCACCCTGCGCGAGGCGGCGCTGGCGCTGGGCCATGTGAGCGCAGCGGACTTCGACCGCTGGGTGAACCCGGCCCTCATGGTGCGGCCCGCGCCCCCGCCCGGGCCGGCCTGAAAGCCCACGAATTCCCCAGGTACTCCAGGGGCATCCGCCCCAAATGGCTGAAACTTGCGCCAGATCAATTTAAAGATGTGCACAAAGTATTTCTTTAAATTCATAATGGCTGCACCTCATACAGACATGGAGTATTGCGATGAACGCCCGACTGGAAACCACCGCCCCTGACACCCTGAGCGCCGACCAGGCCATCGGCCAGATCGCCGTGCAGCTGCCCGGTGCCACCGCCGTGTTCCGCCGCCTGAAGCTGGACTTCTGCTGCGGCGGCCAGATCAGCCTGCGGGACGCCGCGGCCGACAAGGGCCTGAACCTGCCCGCCCTGATGGAAGAGCTGGGCACCCTGCAGCGCCCCAGCACGATGCCGGCCGCCAGCGAGCCGGGCGCACTGATAGCCCACATCCTGGCGCGTTACCACGAGGTGCACCGCGTGCAGCTGCCCGAGCTCATCCGCATGGCGCGCCGGGTGGAGGCCGTGCACCGCGAGAACCCGGACGTACCGGCCGGGCTGGCCGATTTCCTGGAAGACATGGAGCAGGAGCTGCTCTCGCACATGATGAAGGAGGAGCAGATCCTCTTCCCTATCCTTAAGGCCGGCGGCAACGCCTTCGTGGTCCAGCCCATAGCCATGATGCGGCATGAGCACGTGGACCACGGCGAGGCGCTGGAACGCCTGGCCGCCCTGACCAACGACGCCACCCCGCCCCAGGGCGCCTGCAACACCTGGCGTGCGCTCTACGCCGGCATCGCCCAGCTCAACGAGGACCTGATCAACCACATCCACCTGGAGAACAATGTGCTGTTCCCGCAGTTCGAGACGCCGCAGCCGGCCCAGGGCTGCGGCTCGGGCTCGGCTTGCGGCTGCAGCTGAAGCCGGACCAGAGCCCGGTCGGCCCGCGGGCCGGCCGGTTTTTTTTTGCCCGGCTCAGTGCGGCACCAGGAAGGTGGACTTCACCCTCGTGGTCTTCTCTTCGCCGTCCTGCACGGTGGTGACCGTGAACACGATGGGCCTGGCCTGGCCCGGGTGGGCCTGGGCGGTTTCGGGCGGCAGGGTCAGGCGTAGCGGCAGGGTCCCGATGTCCAGCGCGTCGACCGCCAGTTCGGTCGGCGTGACGATGGCCAGCCCCTCCAGCCCGGCCACGCCGATGCGGTAGTGCTGCGGGTGTTCGCTGCCATTGGTGATCTGCATGCGGTAGACGTTCTCCACCACGCCCTGCCCCACCACACGGGCCATGGCGCCGCGGTCCTTGATGACGTCGACCACGAAACCCTGGCGCAGCGAGAGGCTGACCACGAAGGCCAGGCTCATGGCCAGCAGCAAGACACCATAGATCAGCACCCGCGGGCGCCAGACGCGACGCAGCATCTGCGCAGGTGACCAGGACTTGACGATGGCGTTGCCCGATGAATAGCGGATCAGGCCCTGGGCGTAACCCATCTTGTCCATGACGTCGTCACAGACGTCGATGCAGGCAGCGCAGGCGATACATTCGTTCTGCAGGCCCTGGCGGATGTCGATGCCCGTGGGGCAGACCTGCACGCACAGGGTGCAGGCTATGCAGTCACCCAGGCCCAGGGCCTTGGGGTCGGCCTGGCGCGAGCGCGAGCCGCGCGCCTCGCCGCGCTGGCTGTCGTAGGCGATGACCAGCGAATCCATGTCGATCAGCGCGCTCTGGAAGCGCGCGTAGGGGCACATGTACTTGCAGACCTGCTCGCGCAGGTAGCCAGCATTGCCATAGGTGGCAAAGCCGTAGAACAGCACCCAGAACCATTCCCAGGGCGAGAAGGACAAGGCGGCCGCCTCTGCCGCGAGCGTGTGGACGGGCGTGAAGTAGCCGACGAAGGTGAAGCCGGTGTACAGGCCGATGAGCAGCCACAAGACCTGCTTGCTGCCCTTGCGGGCGATCTTCTGCACGCCCCACGGGGCGGCGTCCAGGCGCATGCGCGCACTGCGGTCGCCTTCGGTGTGGCGCTCCACCCAGAGGAACATCTCGGTGTAGACCGTCTGCGGACAGGCGTAGCCGCACCACAGGCGCCCGGCCACCGCCGTGAAGAAGAACAGGGCCATGGCCGAGATGACCAGCAACGCTGCGAGGTAGATGAAGTCCTGCGGATGCAGCACCAGGCCCAGCACGTAGAAACGCCGTTCGGTCAGGTCGAACAGCACCGCCTGGCGCTCGTTCCACTGTAGCCAGGGCAGGCCGTAGAACACGAGCTGGGTCAGCCAGACCATGGTCCAGCGCCAGCGGGCGAACCAGCCGCTGACGGCGCGAGGGTAGATCTTCTGCTGCTTCTCGTAGAGCGAGACCATGAGCTCCGGGTCCGGAGCCTGGGGCTGGATGGGGATGATGCGGGGGGGGATGGGATCGGTCATGGGCAGCAGGACGAGCACTTCTCTTTAAGATACATATATTTTAAATCTTATAAGGGCGCCGCCGGATCACAGACGTCCCTGCATCATGCAGGGTTTAAAAGACCCGGGGCGTGGCCGGGGTGCTCCCATCGGGCGGCCCTGGCGCGGGTCCCCTGAATCCGTTAATCTTGTGCCCAGTCAAGATCCGCCATGTCCATCCAGTTCCTGATCATCGGCCAGCACCTGGCGCGCAGCACGCGCGGGCGGCCCTGCGCGCCGCCTGCGCAAGGCTGAGTCCCCCTGCCGTGGCGTGCGCCGGCGCGCCTGCCGATCATTTTTTCTGGAGACCTCTCATGGCTGATCTGTTCGACAATCCCATGGGCCTGTGCGGCTTCGAGTTCGTGGAATTCGCCTCGCCCGCCCCCACCACCCTGGAGCCCCTGTTCGAGAAGATGGGTTTCTCCCTGGTGGCTCGCCACCGCAGCAAGGATGTGCTGTTGTACCGCCAGGGCCACATCAACTTCATCGTCAACCGCGAGCCGCGCAGCCTGGCCGGCTACTTTGCCGCCGAGCACGGGCCCAGCGCCTGCGCCATGGCCTTCCGGGTGCGTGACTCGCATAAAGCCTACGCCCGCGCCATCGAGCTGGGCGCGCAGCCGGTGGAGGTGCCCACCGGGCCCATGGAGCTGCGACTGCCGGCGATCAAGGGCATCGGCGGAGCACCGCTCTACCTGATCGACCGTTTCGAGGATGGCAAGAGCATCTACGACATCGACTTCGAATTCATCGAGGGCGTGGACCGCCACCCGCGCGGCCACGGCTTCAAGGTGATCGACCACCTGACGCACAACGTGTACCGCGGCCGCATGGCCTTCTGGGGCGCCTTCTACGAGCGCATCTTCAACTTCCGCGAGATCCGCTACTTCGACATCCAGGGCGAGTACACCGGCCTGACCAGCCGCGCCATGACGGCGCCCGACGGGCTGATCCGCATTCCGCTCAACGAAGAGTCCGGCCGCGGCACGGGCCAGATCGAGGAATATCTGATGAAGTTCAGCGGCGAAGGCATCCAGCACATCGCCCTGCTGACCGACAACCTGATCGAAAGCGTGGACGCGCTGCAGCTGGCCGGCATTCCGCTGATGACAGCGCCCAACGACATCTACTACGACATGCTGGCCGAGCGCCTGCCCGGCCACGGCGAGCCGGTGCCCGAACTGCAGGCGCGCGGCATCCTGCTCGATGGCTCCACCAAGGATGGCAAGCCGCGCCTGCTGCTGCAGATTTTCTCCGAGACGCTGCTGGGCCCGGTGTTCTTCGAGTTCATCCAGCGCAAGGCCGACGAGGGTTTTGGCGAGGGCAACTTCAAGGCCCTGTTCGAGAGCCTGGAGCGCGACCAGATCCGCCGCGGGGCCTTGCAGCCTGAATAGGCCATCCCATGATCCGGGGATGGACAAGAAGCTCCGGGAAGATCACAGTGGCAGCCCGGTCACGCCGAAAAAGCATGCCAGCGTGCCCCCACACCACCAGGAGGAGCCATGCTGAAGTACACCCTCTACGCCTTGCTGATCATCGGCCTGAGCGGCTGCGGCACCCTGGTGCCCGGCGCCATGACCCCCATTGGCACGCCGCCCACGAGCGGCGAAACCGAGTCCGGCTTCACCTACATCCCGATCGACCCCTTCCCGGTGGAAACCGTGGCGGGCGAGGGCTGCAAGACCGGCAGCAGCCGCGGACAGCTGCTCGACGCGCTGCCCGACAACGCCGTACGCATGCTGGTCGAACGTTTCGACACCTCGGGCGGCGTGACCTTCGGTGCCTCCAAGGTCACGGCCAGCGGCGAAACCTATCGCGTGACGGTGGACTTCATCAACGCCGACACCATCAACGTGCCGATCCGCATCCGCAAGATGATGCGACACAAGCAGTCCCATCAGCTGGAGCCGGTCAACCTGTTCCAGTCAGCCGGCACGGACTACGAAGCAGGCTCGGAGGTCTATGACGTCAGCCGCGCCGACGACAAGGCCGTCACCACCCCGGAGGAGAAGGCCTTCATGGCCGAGTACAACATCCCGGTCTACGTGGGCGTGGGGCTGCGCGTATCAGCCAACGTCTACGTGATCAGCGGGGACACCAACATCTCCGGCATCGGGGTCATCGGTGCGGAGGCCGAGGCCTCGCGCCTGCGCGGCTCGCTGATCGTGCAGACCCTGGGCATCAACGGCAAGGCCATTGCCGCCGCCCTGCCGATCCAGAGCGAGTTGAATCGCACGACGGCCCAGAACGCGATCGTCGCGGTCGGCTCCATCAAGGCCCTGCTCTACGCGGACGAGACCGTCAAGTCACCCCGCGTGGTCGGCCTGTACCTGCCCTTCCAGGGCGGCAAGCCACTGGTGAACGCGCTGATCTCCGAACTCTCCAAGCGGCGCGTGCGGTGGGAACGCCCCTGCCTGGTTCCGGCCGGCGGGAAGGGCTGAGCCCCACTCGGCTCAACGCACGAGCACGAAGTCTATGAACCCGCGCTCCACCGAGGTGGACACCAGCTTCACACGCAGCTGCTGACCCACCCGCAGCTCGGGCAGCTCGCCCGTGAGGCGGCCTTCGGCCGGCGGCTCGAAGATGCGCACCCAGGTGCCGCTCGCGCTGAGGCCGGTGACCAGGGCGTCGAAGCGCTGGCCGATGCGGTCATGCAGCAGCAGCGCCGCTTCGGACTTGCGTACCTGCCGCTCCACCTTCTGCGCGGCGTCTTCCTGCGCAGTGCAGTGCGCCGCCAGCTCGGCCAGTTCTTCGCTGGAATACGGCGGCCGCTCGCCGGCCAGCGCCGCCTTGAGCAGGCGCTGGGTGATCAGGTCCGGGTAACGGCGGTTGGGCGCCGTGGAGTGCATGTAGTCCTGCACGGCCAGGCCGAAGTGACCGATGGGCGGGCCCTGGGTGCGCTCCACCACATATTCACCCGAGCCCATGAGCTTGACGATGACAAGTGACAGGTCCGGAAAGCGCAGCGGGTCCAGCCGATGCTGCCGGGCCAGGAAGGCTTCCAGCGCCTTGGCGTCGGGCTCATGCGGCAGCGTGGTGCCGTAGCCCTGCGCCACTTCGACGATGCGCAGCCAGCGTTCGGGTGAGCGCACCACACGCCTCAGCGAGGCCGCGCCCTGCGCCGCCAGGTAGCGCGCCGTGCAGCCGTTGGTGGCGATCATGAATTCCTCGATGAGCTGGCGGGCGCGGTTGTGCGGCTGCAGGCGGATACCGGTCATGCGCTCGCCGTCAAACAGTGCGCGCGGCTGGAAGGTCTCGAACTCCAGCGAGCCTTCGGCGCGGCGCAGCACGCGCAGCTTCTGCGCGAGGTCGTCTTGCAGGCGCAGCTGCGCATCCATGCCGGCGATGCGGTGGGCGGCGGCCGGCAACTCGCCCTTGGCCTCGATCCAGGCAGCCACCGCGTCATAGGCCAGCTGCGCCTGGTTGCGCACGCGAGCGCGGTAGATGACGGAGGCCGTCATGATGCCGTCGTCGCTGAATTCCATTTCGCAGACCACGGCCAGGCGGTCTTCATCGGGGTTGAGCGAGGTGAGGTCGTGGCTCAGGCGCTCGGGCAGCATGGAGAAGACGCGCGCCGAGGTGTAGACCGAGGTGGTGTTGATACGCGCATGCTCGTCGATCGGCGAGCCTTTCTTCACCAGCGCGTCGACGTCGGCCACGGCCACGAACAGGCGCACGCGGCCGTGGGCTAGCGCCTCGCCCACGGTGAGCTGGTCGAGGTCATGCGAGTCGTCGTTGTCGATGGAGCACCACGGCAGCGCGGTGAGGTCGCGGATACGACTGTCCTGCTCCTGCGCCGGACCCTTGAGCCGGGCCACTTGCTGCTGCACGGCCGGCGGGAACTCGGGCTGCAGGCCGCGGCTGAACATGGCCCAGCTGGCGATCGTCGACAGATCGGTGCGGTGATGGATCAAGGCGTGGCGCATCAGTACCCCTGACTGTTAAGGCCGGATGGTACGCCTGCAGCGCAGGCGCCTCAGCCCTGCTGCGCCAGCCAGTCCTGCAGCGGCACCGGCCGCGCGTACAGGTACCCCTGCAGACTGGCGCAGCCGCTGTTGCGCAGGTAGTCGGCCTGGGCCTGGGTCTCCACGCCCTCGGCCACCACGTGCAGGGAAAAGTTGCGCGCGATGGACAGCACGGTCTCGACGATGCCGCGGGCGTGCAGCTCATCGGGCAGGCCCTGCACGAAGCTGCGGTCGATCTTGAGCTCGTACAGCGGCATGCGGTTCAGATAGGCCAGGCTGGAGTAGCCGGTGCCGAAGTCGTCGATGGAAAAGCGGATGCCCAGGGCCGCCAGTTCATGCATGCGTGCCAGGATCTTGTCCAGGTCTTCCACCAGGTGGCCCTCGGTCACCTCGAAGATGAGCCGGTCCGCCGGCGCGCCGGTGTCGGCCAGCGCGCGGCGCACCTGGGCCACGAAATCGGGCTCGCGCAGCTGGCGCGGGCTGATGTTGATGGACAGGGGCATGGCGTGCCCGGCCTGCGCCAGCGTGACCAGCATCTGGCAGCCCTGAGCCAGCACCCATTGGCCCAGCTCCAGGATCAGGCCGGTGGATTCGGCCAGGGGAATGAACTGCGCCGGGGAAACGTACCCACGCACCGGATGCAACCAGCGCAGCAGGAGCTCGCCACCGCAGGGCCGCCCGGTCGCATCGACCTGGGTCTGCAGGTGCAGGGCCAGCTGGCCGGCACCGATGGCGTGCTTGAGGTCCAGCTCCAGCGCCAGCCGCTCCTGCACCTCGGCGTGCATGGCCGGCTCGTAGAAGGCGATGGCATTGCGGCCGGCAGCCTTGGCGCGGTACATCGCGGTGTCGGCCTCGCGCAGCAGGTCGTCTACCGAACGGCTTTGCGGCGTGAGCAGGGTCACGCCGATGCTGCAGCCCGAGGCATAGACCTGGCGCCCCAGCGTCACCGGCTGCTGCAGCGCCTTGCGGATCTTCTCGGCCACGCCCAGCGCCACCAGGCTGGCTTCGTGGGTTTCCGTGCCCACATGGGGCAGCAGGAGGACGAATTCATCGCCGCCGATGCGCGCCACCGTGTCCTGCTCGCGCAGCAGGCCGCTCAGGCGTTGGGCCACCTGCAGCAGCAGGGCATCACCCACCGCATGGCCGCTGGCGTCATTGACGTTCTTGAAGTGGTCCAGGTCCAGGAACAGCACGGCGGTGCAGGCGCCCGAGCGCTGCGCGGTGTGCAGGGCCACGGTCAGCCGGTCCATGAGCAGGCGCCGGTTGGGCAGGTCCGTCATGGGGTCGTAGAAGGCCAGGCGATGGATGTGCGCCTCGTTCTCCCGTCGTTCGGTGATGTCGACGAAGCTCACCCGCAGTTGCCGGCGCCGGTCCGAAGGCATCTGCAGCAGGTTCATCTCGCACAGCACGTCGGCGCCGCCCGCCACCGGACGCACGCGGCACTCCTGCACCACATGCTGCCCGCGCGGCAGGGTGGCGAGGGTGGTGTCCAGGAAACGCCGCATCGACATCCCTTCGGGCTGGACCGCATCCGGCGCGAAGAAACGCAGGAGGTCGGAGCGCAGGAGGTCGGCCCGCGAGCAGGCAAACAGCACTTCGGCGTTGCGGTTGGCGTCGACGCACAAGGCGCTGTCCAGGTCGTAGACGACGATGGCCTCGGGCGCGTGCTCCACCAGCATCTTGACGCTGGCCTCGCTGTCCAGGGCCTGCTGCTCGGCCCGGCGGCGGCGGCGGTTCTGCAGGGTCAGGGTCACCACCATGCCCGACAGCACCAGCAACGCGGCACCGGTGCCCAGCACCAGGGTGCGGTGCGCCTCATACAGGCTGGGCGGTCGGTGGATGATGACGCTGTCCGGCGGCAGCGCCGATGTATCGGCCCCCCAGCGCTGCAGTTGCGCCCAGTCGAACATGGGCACACTGCGGCTGGGCAGCGGGGTGACGGCCTCCTGCAACACCAGCCGGCCCAGCACGAGGTCATGGCCCAGGCGCGCGGCGCGCTCGCCCTCGGTGCCGATGGCGTACATCATGCCGCCCACGCTGGACTCGACGCCAAAGCGGGTGTCGAACAGGTAGAAGGTGGGCACGCTGGTCACGCGGGAGAACGCCACGCCAACATCGGCCGAGCTGAAGGTCTTGCCGGCGGCGTCGCGGTTGAAGGTGGTGCGCAACACGATGGTGCCGGGCGGGAGCTGGGCCAGTCGCAGCAGGATCTGCTCGTAGCTCAGCTCGTTGGTGTAGTCGAACTGCAGCCGCCCCTGCCAGCGCGGCGCCAGGGCTTCGAGCTCACGCCGCGCCGCCAGGTCCGGCACGCCGGTGCCGCCCAGCACCAGCACCTTGCGGGTGTCGGGGAAGAGCTTGAGGGCGATGTCCAGGGTGCCGGCGTAGTCGAAGCTGACGTCCTGGCGCAGGAAGCGCCGCCCGCTGCGGACGGCCTGCTCGGCGCTGATGGACGCATTGGAGGCGATCACCGGCGCCGTCGGGCTCAGGGTGGGCAACTCTTCGAGCAGGAAATTGAGCGGCGTCTGCTGGAAGGTGACGACGAGGTCCAGCGAACGGCTCGCGTATTTGTGCAGCAGCAGTTCGCGGCTGAGCTTACGGTAGGCCGGGTCGGGGTTGCGCGCCAGGTCCAGGTATTCCACGTAGACCTTCTCCACCGGCAGGCCCAGCTGCCGCCAGGTGGCCACGAAGCTGGCGACATAGGCATCCACACCGGGTCGGCCATAACCAGGCTGCAGCAACAGGAGCACCTGCTTGCCCGCCTCCGGCGTACCCGCGACGACCGGTGGCGTGCGCCCCGACGGCGTCTGGGCCGACACGAGAGCACCGGCCAGCACCAGCCCCCAGACCAGCAGCAGGCCGCTGCGCACGGCCGGGTTGGCTAACCAGCGGAAGGGGAAGGTGATACCCATGGGGGCCATGGTACATGGCGCCATCGCCTGCGCCACAGGCGGCGCGACTTCTCCTGTTGCGGACCGGGCGCCAGGCTGGCGGCGGTCTCAGGCCGCCGTCATGACGCGGTTGCGCCCCTGGTGCTTGGCGAGATAGAGGGCCCCGTCGGCCTCTTTGAGCAGGACCTCGGCCTGTTCGGCGCGCTGCACGCGGGCGGAGGCCACGCCGATGCTGATGGTGACAAAGCCGGCCACCGGAGAATGTTCGTGCGGCATGGCCCGGCCCTCCACGGCGGCGCGGATGCGCTCGGCCATGGTACGGGCCTCGCCCGCGGTGGCGCCGGGGAGCACAAGCACGAACTCCTCGCCGCCGTAGCGCGCCACCAGCTCGCCGGAGCGGCGGGCTTCAGCGGCCAGGAGCGACGCCACCTGGCGCAGGCAGGCGTCGCCGGCCTGGTGTCCGTAGTGATCGTTGTAGGCCTTGAAATGGTCCACGTCGATCAGGGCCAGCGCCAGTGGCAGGCCCATGCGCGCGGCGCGCTGCCATTCTGTTTCCCACACTTCATCGAAGCGGCGCCGGTTGGCCAGGCCGGTCAGCGCATCGGTGCTACTGAGCGCGGCCAGCTGGCGGTTGAGGGCCTCCAGTTCGGCCGTGCGCTCGCGTACGCTGGCCTCCAGCCGCTCATTGGTGGTGACGATCTTCTGCTGCAGACGTTCCTGCTCGGCCACTTCGCTGCGCAGGCGGCGCGAGAACATCCAGCCCACCCAGAGCAGCAGGCCCAGCGCCGCCAGGCGCAGGCCGTAGGTCAGCTGGCGCATCTGCTCCAGCCGGCGGGCACGCTGGGCCAGTTCGTCACTCAGCGCGCTGATGACGGATTCGGTGGTGATCTCGTAGATCTTCTTGGCCAGCACGTAGTCGTCCTCGAAGAGCACGGCGCGCGCCCGGCCCCAGTTACCCGCGCGCATGTGGCGCAGGGAGCGCGCCTCGGTGGTGCGCAGGCCTCTTTGCAGATCAAGCAGCACGGAGATGTCGCCCGAGAGTTCCATTTCCCGGCTGAGTTCGGCCACGGTACCGACCGTGGCGGTGAGGTGTTCGTCGACGCTGTCGTAGCGGCTCACGCGCAGCAGCTTTTCCTCCAGCACGGCGCCGCTGAGCAGGCTGGTGAGCTCCTGCTCCAGGCGCACGATGCGTTCCAGGCGCGTGCTGATGCCCAGATGGCGCACGTGCATGTCCTCGCTGCGCACGTCGACATAGAGCCCCAACACAAAGGTCAGGACCAGGATGGCCACGGCGATGTAAGTACTGCCCAGGTATCTCATGTTCGAGTTGTTGGCGAGTCCAGGGGGAGCCTCCCGAAAGGCGGTATGGCCATTTTGCCGACCCGCCAGGCGGCCGCAAAAGATTTATCGGCACAATTCCACAATACCGCGTACAATCGCCACGTTGCTGCAACTTGCTTACCTTTGCAGCAGCTGTTGTCTGACTTGGTTCGCGGCACCTACAAGCCGCCCGCCTCACCATCTGGCCGTACTCACCGGCCCCCGGTCGTCAAACTCCCCTTCTCTGCGGCGAGCCCTATCCCCGGTCTGTATTTCCTTCCCTGGACCGAACACCCCAAGCGGCTTGTGCCGCAACGTCCAGCCCCAGGGCTGACGGTTTTTCCAGTTTCTTGCGACGCGTACTGAAACGCGCGCCTTTAGTTTTGATGATCACCACCCTAGAAAATGCATTCTCGGTGGGCAAGTACCTTGTCTCACCCCTCACCCGAACCACCGATTCGGGCCAGTACACGGCTTCCGTGTCCATCCGTAGCGGCAGCGGCCGCGGCACGTCTGACCGTGTCTACCGCTTCGTGCCCGAATTCGCCACCCGCGAAGGCGCCCTCCAGTACGCCGTGGCCGAAGGCCACAGCTGGCTGCAGCAGCGCCAGTGCGCGGCCTGAGCGGCTTACACTGTCATACCCCACGAGGAATATCCCATGGCCAAGGAAGAATTGATCGAGATGGAAGGCAAGGTCGAGGAAGTGCTCCCCGATTCGCGCTTTCGCGTCACACTGGACAACGGACACAGCCTGATCGCCTATACCGGCGGCAAGATGCGCAAGCATCACATCCGCATTCTGGCGGGCGACAAGGTGTCGCTTGAGCTCTCGCCCTATGACCTGGGCAAGGGCCGCATCACCTTCCGCCACCTGGCACCCCGTACCGGCGGCGCGCCCGCGCCCGCACGGCGCACGTTTCGTTGACAGCCCATCCGGGCTGTCATTCCCCTGCGTCACAAGTTGCATTGCGACCCACGGCGCGTTTTTAGAAAGGCTCAATCATGAGCAGCAAACTTTATGTCGGTAACCTCTCCTACTCGGTGCGGGACGACGATCTGCAACAGAAATTCGGCGAATTCGGCTCTGTCCAGTCCGCCAAGGTCATGATGGACCGCGACAGCGGCCGCTCCAAGGGCTTCGGCTTCGTGGAAATGTCCAGCCCGGCGGAAGCCGAAGCTGCGATCCGCGGCATGAACGGCCAGAACGTTGACGGCCGCGACATGGTCGTGAACGTTGCCCGTCCGATGGAACCCCGCACCGGTGGTGGCGGCGGCTTCGGCGGCGGTGGCCGTCGCGAAGGCGGTGGCGGCGGTTACGGTGGCGGCGCCGGCGGCGGCCGTCCCCGTTACTGAAGTCTCGGCTTCCTCTGAAAAACCGGCCCTTGGGCCGGTTTTTTTATGCCCGCTACTGAGGCGGGCGTGGCGGGTCGACGATGGTGGGGTTGCCTTCGCGTATGTCCCGTGGCCGCGCTGGCGTACTGACGAGGGCGTCGGGCGCCGGGTTGATGACCAGGTCTTTGGGCGCAAGGCGCAGGGGAGCAGCCGCCTGGGGCTGCGGGTCGCTGCGGCCGGGGTTGACCTGGTTGTTGCCCGTCTTGAGCCCGGGGTTCTGCGCCGCGCCGGTGAAGGGGTTGTACCAGCCGCGCGGCGCCACCGCATCACCACCACGCGGTGCATCCGGGTCCACGCTGCGGGCCGGAAAGATGTCGGGAAACGAACCCGAGGTCTGCTTGACTTCACCCGTGGCATGCGTGGTGGTGGTCTCCGTGGCTGAGCCGTCGTAGAAGCTTTCGCGCACGGTGGTCTTGATGGGCTCCCCATGCGCGTCGAACACCGTTTCCTTGGAAAAGACGGTGCCGTCTTCGCGGCGCGTGTCGGCATAGTCGGCGCGCCAGTGATTGCCCGAGTAGTCCCGGAAGCTGGTGCTGCCCCAGGTGCGGTTGCCATCGCTGGACTGCCGTGAGGTGCTGCGCTCGGCCCAGACCGGGCCGTGCCCGTCGTCCGAACCGTTGCCGTACTCGGTACCGCCCCCACTGTCCTGGCGCGTGAGGCTGCCCTTGTCCGGCAGGCCCGGAGGACCGACCAGGGTCGAACGCGGCCGGGTATTGCGATGGGCCGCCAAGGGATCGTTGGGCAGGCCGGACAGCTGGGGCTTGCCCGCCTGCGCCGGCTGACCGCCGATGCGGCGCTCCGTGTCGCTGCGGCCCGGTGTGAAACCGGGGATGTCGGTCAGCGCCCCCTCACGCTTCACGCCCCCGACCCCGCTCTCCTTCACGGCCTGCAGTTCGCGCGCATGGACCAGGCTGGCAATCTGGCGGGCGCTGCGCTCGACATGGCTTTGGGCGGTAGGCAGGGGCTGCAGGCGCAACTTTTGCCCAGCCGATGACGGTGCCGGCAACTTGTCGGCCCAGGCGCTTGCGAGCAGTGCCATGGACATCCTAAAACGCATGGTGTTCTCCTGTCGTGGTGACCATCGGCATCCTGGGCCATGGCGCCGACCGTGGGCATCCCACAAAAGGGGGATTCCGACAGACGGCAAGGACCGCAATCCGGGCAGGTAAGATCACGCCCTCGACAACGGAGAGATGGTCATGATCAGGTTCAGCGACGAACACGTGTGGGTGCGGGTGGAAGGCGATACGGGCGTGGTGGGCATCACCGTGCACGCGCAGGACACGCTGGGCGACATCGTCTTCGTGGAACTGCCGGCCCTCGGCAAGACCCTGGCCGCCAAGGACGTGGCCGGGGTGGTGGAGTCCGTCAAGGCCGCGGCCGACGTCTACGCCCCGGTCAGCGGCACGGTCACCGAAGTCAACGAGGCGCTGCGCGCCGACCCGGCCCTGGCGAACAGCGAGCCGCTGGGCGACGGCTGGTTCTTCAAGCTCAAGCTCTCCCAGCCCGCCGAGTTCGACGCGCTGATGGACGAAACGGCCTACGCCAGCTTCAGCGCCTGAGCTGGCCCCCGCCCCGGCGACGTGCTGTTTTGCCACGGCACTGTCTTCATACTGTCACGGTCACGCCTTAAAAACGCGGGGGGCCGGTCGAACGACCGGCCGACGCAACCCTCAACAAGGCAGGACCATGGCCAAGGACTTCTCTACCATGGAGGACAGCAACCGCTCCTCCAACCCCAGCATCCACGACATTTCCGACCCGACCCGGCGCACGCTGCTGCGCGGCGGGCTGGGCGCCACGCTCAGCGGCCTGCTCGCGCCGCTGGGTGGCGCAGCCGCCCTGACGGCCTGCGCCAGCACCGGCAGTACCAGTCCCCTGCTGGGTTTCAAGAGCGTGCCGATCTCGACCGCCGACACCGTCGTGGTGCCCGAGGGTTACACAGCCCAGGTGATCGCCCCATGGGGTGACCCGGTGGGTCTGTCCGGCGAGAACCACGCCTTCAAGGAAGACGGCAGCAACACGGCTGCCCAGCAGGAGACGCAGCTGGGCATGCACCATGACGGCATCCACTACTACGCACAGAACGGCTCGAAGTCCGGCCTGCTGGTGATGAACCACGAGTACACCGACGAAGGCCTGCTCTTTCCTGACGGCATGAAGACCTGGACGCCCGAGAAAGTGCGCAAGGCCCAGGCCGCCCATGGCGTGTCCGTGATCGAGGTCGAAGACCAGGGCGGCCAGTGGAAGGTGGTAGCGCCCTCACCCTGGGCCCGTCGTATCACGGCCAACACGCCCATGACCCTGGGCGGACCCGCCGCCGGCCATCCGCTGCTGCAGACCGCCGCCGACCCGAGCGGGCGTCGTGTGCTGGGCACGCTCAACAACTGCGGCAGCGGCATCACGCCCTGGGGCACCTACCTCACCTGTGAAGAAAACTTCATCAACTACTTCAACGGCGGCGACACGCTCACCCCGCACGAGGCGCGCTGGGGCCTGAAGAAGGGCGGCGCCGGCGGCTACCGCTGGCACGAGCACGACGCGCGCTTCGACGCCACCAAGAACCCCAACGAACCCAACCGCTTCGGCTGGGTGGTGGAGATCGACCCGTCCAACCCCAGCTCCACGCCCGTCAAGCGCACGGCCCTGGGCCGTGCTGCGCACGAAGGCGCCACGGTGGCTGTGACGCAGGACGGCCGCGCCGTGGTCTATATGGGCGAGGACGCGCGTTTCGAGTACATCTACAAATTCGTCAGCCGCGACCGCATCCAGCCGGGTGGCGCGCGCGCCAACGCCACGCTGCTGGACCACGGCACGCTCTACGTGGCGAAATTCAACGCAGACGGCAGCGGCCAGTGGCTGCCGCTCACCTACGGCCAGGGCCCGCTGACGGCCGCCAACGGCTTTGCCGACCCCGGCGAGGTGCTGATCAAGAGCCGCCAGGCCAGCGACCTGCTGGGCGCCACCAAGATGGACCGCCCCGAGTGGATCGAAGTCGATGCACAAGGTTGGGTCTACAGCACGCTGACCAACAACAGCAACCGCGGCGTGGGCAAGAACCCGGGCACGGATGCCGCCAACCCGCGTGCCAACAACAGCATGGGCAACATCATCCGCTGGAAGGATGACGGCGACTTCCATGGCACCACGCTGAAGTGGAACCACTTCGTACTGGCCGGCGACCCGGCCAACACACGTGCCGAAGCGCGCGGCAATGTGAAGGGCGACATGTTCGCCTGCCCGGACGGCCTGTGGACCGATGCGCGCGGCGTGCTCTGGATCCAGACCGACATGTCGACCTCGGCCATGGGCAAGGGTGACCTGGCGCGCCTGGGCAACAACATGATGCTGGCGGCCGACCCGGCCACGGGCGAGATCCGCCGTTTCCTGACCGGCCCCAGCGGTTGCGAGATCACCGGCGCCACGGGCACGCCCGATGGCCGCACGATGTTCATCAACATCCAGCACCCGGGTGAAAGCCCCTCGGAGCGCAGCGACCCGGCCGAACCCGGCAAGCTCTCGAACTGGCCTTCGGGCAAGGCTGGCGCCCGCCCGCGCTCGGCCACGGTGGTGATCCGCAAGCGCGATGGTGGTCTGATCGGGACCTGAGCTGTTGTGGCCCGGGCTACTTCCAGTAGCCCGGTGCAGGCAGCTCGTTGAACACCTTGCGCAACTGCTCGCCCCAGCGTTCGCGCAATGAAGCGAAGTACGGGTCCTTGCCGTCGATCAGGGTGCGGCGTTGCACCTTGAGCGCGTCCTTCTCGTAACACAGCAGGTCCAGCGGCAGGCCGACCGAGAGGTTGGACTTCATGGTCGAATCCATGGAGATCAGGCAGCACTTGGCGACTTCGTCCAGGCTCAGCTGGCTGCCGATGACGCGGTCCAGGATGGGTTTGCCGTATTTGGATTCGCCGATCTGGAAATACGGTGTCTCGGGCGTGGCTTCGATGAAGTTGCCGGCGGAATAGACGTTGAAGAGGCGCGGCTCCTCGCCACGGATCTGGCCGCCGAAGATCAGGCTGACGTTGAACTCGATGCCGAAGGCCTTGAGCGATTCGGCGTCACGCGCATGCACCTTGCGCACGGCGTCGCCCACGATCTTGGCGGCGGAGAACATATTGGGCGCGTTGCCCAGGTGCTTCTCGCCCTGGGCCTGCATCTGCACACGCAGGCCGCTGGCCACGGACTGGCTGACGGCCAGGTTGCCGGCCGTGAGCAGCACCATGACACGCTCGCCCGGCACCTCGTAGACGTGCATCTTGCGAAAGGTGTTGATCTGGTCCACACCGGCGTTGGTACGTGAATCGGAAAGAAAGACCAGCCCGGCTTCATTGCGGACGGCGACGCAGTAGGTCATGCGAAATCACTTCGATCGTTTGGAGACTCCGCCATCTTAACGACAGCGGGATCTGACCCCGCGCCCGGGATCAGGCAACTTCGGGCATGAGGAAATCCTGACTGATGCGCGAGCCGATGTTGTTGACCCGGTCCAGGAACTGGGTCAGGTAGGCGTGCAGGCCGGTGGCCAGGATTTCGTCGATGCGGCTGTATTGCAGCTCGGCGCGCAGCTTGCCCGCCTGGCGCAAGGTCTCGTTGTCCTCGTCGCTGCTGACCAGGCGCAGATTGCTGACCACCTCGTTCATGCTGGCGTGCAGGGAACGCGGCATGTCGGGACGCAGGATCAGCAGTTCGGCCACGCGCTCGGGCTTGATCACGTCGCGGTAGACCTTGCGGTAGATCTCGAAGCCGCTGACGCTGCGCAGGATGGCACTCCAGTGGTAGAAGTCGTACTCCTGGTCCTTCTGCGTCCCATTGCCGAAGAAGTCGCTCTGTACCGCGTGGAACTTCACGTCCACCAGGCGCGCGGTGTTGTCGGCACGTTCGAGGAAGGTGCCCAGGCGCATGAAGTGCAGGGATTCGTCCATCAGCATGGTGCCCACGGTGACGCCGCGCGAAAGGTGCGAACGGAATTTCACCCATTCAAAGAACTGGCCCGGGTCGCGCTCGAACTCTCCGCTCTTGAGCATGCGAATGACCGAGAGCCAGGTCTGGTTCTGGGTTTCCCAGACCTCAGTGGTCAGTGTGCCGCGCACGGCGCGTGCGTTCTCGCGCGCGGCGCGCAGGCAGGAGATGATGGACGAGGGGTTGTCCTCGTCGCTGACCATGAATTCCATGACGCCCTTGGCTGTGACCTCGCCGTACAGCGCCTGGTAAGAGGTCAGCAGCTCGCTGATGGACAGCAGGCCCTGCCAGCCCACCTGGGCCACGGCCGCCGACTGCGGCAGCAACGAGGTCTCGTAGTTCACGTTGAGCATGCGCGCCGTGTTCTCGGCGCGCTCGGTGTAGCGGCTCATCCAGTAGAGGTGATCGGCGGTGCGGCTCAGCATGGTGTGCTCCTGTACTTTCAGACTTCGAGGATCCAGGTGTCCTTGGTGCCACCGCCCTGCGACGAGTTGACCACCAGGGACCCCTCCTTGAGCGCCACGCGCGTCAGGCCGCCCGGCACCATCTGCACCTCCTTGCCTGTCAGCACGAAGGGGCGCAGGTCGATGTGGCGCGGCGCGATGCCCTGCTCCACAAAGGTGGGGCAGGTGGACAGGCTCAGCGTGGGCTGGGCGATGTAATTGCTCGGGTTGGCCAACACGGCCTTGCCGAACGCCTCGATCTCGGCCTTGGTGGCCGCTGGCCCCACCAGCATGCCGTAACCCCCGGCGCCGTGCACCTCCTTGACCACCAGGTCCTTGAGATTGGCCATCACGTACTTCAGGTCCTCGGCATTGCGGCACATGTGCGTGGGCACGTTGTTGAGGATGGGTTTCTCGCCCAGGTAGAACTCGATCATCTTGGGCACATAGGGGTAGATGGACTTGTCGTCCGCCACCCCGGTGCCCACGGCGTTGCAGATCGCCACGTGGCCGGCGCGGTAGGCGTCCATCAGGCCCGGGCAGCCCAGGGTGGAGGTGGGCCGGAAGACCCTGGGGTCGAGGAAGTCGTCATCGACACGGCGGTAGATCACGTCCACGCGGCGCGGGCCACGCGTGGTGCGCATGTAGACGAAGTTGTCCTTGACGAACAGGTCCTGCCCCTCGACCAGCTCCACGCCCATCTGCTGGGCCAGAAAGGCGTGTTCGAAATAGGCGCTGTTGTACATGCCGGGCGTGAGCACCACCACCGTCGGCTCGGCCGAAGTCTCCGGGCCGGAGGCGCGCAGCGTTTCCAGCAGCAGGTCGGGGTAGTGGGCCACGGGCGCCACGCGGTGGGCGCTGAAGAGATCGGGGAAGAGCCGCATCATCATCTTGCGGTCTTCAAGCATGTAGCTCACGCCGCTGGGCACGCGCAGGTTGTCCTCGAGCACGTAGTACTCGCCCTCGCCTTTGGCATTGGGCGCACGCACGATGTCGATGCCGCTGATATTGGAATAGACCTGGTTGGGCAGGTTCACGCCCATCATCTCGGGACGGAACTGCGCATTGTTCAGGATCTGCTCGGCCGGGATGACACCCGCCTTGATGATGTCCTGATCGTGGTAGACGTCGTGCAGGAAGCGGTTGAGCGCGTTGACACGCTGCACCAGGCCTTTTTCCATGCCGGCCCATTCGTGCGCGGGGATGATGCGCGGGATCAGGTCGAAGGGGATGAGCCGTTCGGTACCCGCGCCGTCCTCGTCCTTGGCACCGTAGACCGCGAAGGTGATGCCGACCCGGCGAAAGATCATCTCCGCTTCGTCACGCCGGGCCTTCATCACGTCGGCGCTCTGGCGCGCCAGCCACTGGGCATAGGTGCGGTAGTGTTCCCGCGCTTGGGCACCTGACGACAGTCCCTGGGATTGCGACTGACTTGGTCCAGCGCCCTGGCTCTGGCTTTGTCCGGCCGTGGCCGGTGTGGGGTACATCTCGTCGAATTTCAGCATGGCGCCTTCTCTCCTGTGACGACTACAGCAATTTTCGGGCCCAGCATGGGCCTGGCTCGGTTCTTGCGGTCCTGACACCAGGGCCTGTGCCGCTATTGCAGGCCCTCCCTGAACCGAGCCCCTGCCATGTCCATCCACGCCGCACTGAACCACGTCACGCATTACAAGTACGACCGTCTGGTGAACCTGGGGCCCCAGGTCATACGCCTGCGCCCGGCTCCGCACTGCCGCAGCAAGGTGATCTCGTATTCCCTGAAGATCGAGCCTGTCACCCATTTCATCAACTGGCAACAGGACCCCTTTGCCAACTACCAGGCCCGGTTGGTCTTCCCGGACAAGACCCGCGAATTCAAGGTCACGGTGGACCTGGTGGTGGAGATGGCGGTCTACAACCCCTTCGACTTCTTCCTGGAGCCCGAGGCCGAGCAGTTCCCCTTCAGCTACAGTGCCGCCACCCGCGAGGAGCTCGCGCCCTATCTGGCCGTGCCACCGCTCACGCCGCATCTGAAGGTGTACATGGCCCGGATCGACCGCACGAAGATGCGCACGATCGACTTCCTGGTGAAGCTCAACCAGCAGTTGCAGAACGACATCAAGTACCTGATCCGCATGGAGCCCGGCGTGCAGACGCCCGAGCAGACCCTGGGGCTGGGCAGCGGCTCCTGCCGCGACTCGGGCTGGCTGATGGTGCAGCTGCTGCGTCACTGTGGTCTGGCGGCGCGTTTTGTCTCGGGTTACCTGATCCAGCTCAAACCCGATGTGAGATCGCTGGACGGCCCCAGCGGCACCGAGGTGGACTTCACCGACCTGCACGCCTGGTGCGAGGTCTACCTGCCCGGCGCGGGCTGGATCGGCCTGGACCCGACCTCGGGCCTGATGGCCGGTGAAGGCCACATTCCCCTGGCCTGCACGCCCCAGCCTTCGGGCGCGGCCCCGGTGGAGGGCGGCGTGGACGAGAGCGAGGTGGCGTTCGCCCACCACATGCAGGTCACACGCATCTACGAATCTCCGCGTGTCACGAAACCCTACACCGACGCGCAATGGGCCCAGGTCATGCAGCTGGGCGAGGCGGTGGAGCGCCGCTTGCAGGCCGGTGACGTGCGTCTGACCATGGGCGGCGAGCCGACCTATGTGGCCGCCAGCGATCGCGACGCACCGGAATGGAACACGGATGCCCTGGGTCCGACCAAACGGGCCTATGCCACCGAATTGGTGCACAAATTGCGCACCGAATACGGGCAAGGTGGTTTTCTGCACTTCGGCCAGGGCAAGTGGTACCCGGGCGAACAGTTGCCGCGCTGGGCCCTGTCGATCTACTGGCGCCAGGACGGCCAGGCCGTCTGGCACAAGCCCGAGCTGTTTGCCGACGAGCGCGTGCCCGCGGCCTACACCAGCGAAGATGCGCGCCGTTTCACCCACGCCCTGGCGGAGAAGCTGGGCATGACGGGCCAGTACATCCAGCCGGGCTACGAGGATGTTTTCTACTACCTCTGGCGCGAACGCAAGCTACCCGTGAACGTCGACCCGTTTGACTCGAAACTCGACGACGAGATGGAACGCATCCGCCTGCGCCGGGTCTTCGGGCAGAAACTCGACGCCGCGGTGGGCTATGTGCTGCCACTGCAGGCGAACGACCCGGCACTGGCAGGCCCCACCTGGTCCACCGGGCCCTGGTTCTTCCGCGACGACCGCATGTACCTGCTGCCCGGCGACTCGCCCATGGGTTACCGTCTGCCGCTGGAATCCCTGCCCTGGGTCAAGCCCGGTGACTACCCCTACCTGATCGAGCAGGACCCCTACGCGCCGCGCACGCCTCTGCCGCAGGCGGCCCAGCTGCGCACGCAGTACGCGCCGCACCAGATGGGTGGCGGTTTTGCCGAGGGCGGCATCGTGGCCGTGCAAGGCCAGGGGCATGCTGCCGGACCGGGGCGAGCCGGCGCGGCGCAGGCCACTCTGCGCGGCGAGGGCCAGCCCTCGCACGCGACGCTGGCCCAGCCGCGATCGCCGCAGCGCTTCGAATCGGCGCACTGGATCACCCGCACCGCCCTGTGCGTGGAGGCGCGCGACCCCATGCGCGCCAACGGCCCCAAGGCCGAAGGCGCGCATGGCGGCAAGTCCAGCCTGCTCTACGTGTTCATGCCACCGCTGGCACGGCTGGAGGACTACCTGAACCTGCTCGCCGCAGTGGAGGCCACCGCCGACGAGCTGGGCATGAAGATCGTGCTCGAGGGTTACCCGCCGCCGCGCGACGCGCGCCTCAAGCTGCTGCAGGTGACACCCGACCCCGGGGTGATCGAGGTCAACATCCACCCCGCGCACAACTGGGGCGAACTGGTGCAGCACACCGAGTTCCTCTACGACGCGGCCTTCGAATGCCGGCTCTCGGCCGAGAAGTTCATGACCGACGGCCGCCACACCGGCACCGGTGGCGGCAACCACATGGTGCTGGGCGGCGCCACACCCGCCGACAGCCCCTTCCTGCGCCGGCCCGAGCTGCTGGCCAGCCTGCTGCTGTACTGGCACAACCATCCTTCGCTAAGCTACCTCTTCAGCGGCATGTTCATCGGCCCGACCAGCCAGGCCCCGCGCGTGGACGAAGCCCGCAACGACCAGCTCTATGAACTGGAGATCGCGCTACGCGAGATCCAGACCAACCGGGAGAAGTACGGCGCGGACATGCCGCCGTGGCTCGTGGACCGTACCTTGCGCAACATCCTGGTCGACATCACGGGCAACACGCACCGCAGCGAGTTCTGCATCGACAAGCTCTACTCACCCGACAGCACCACCGGCCGCCTGGGCCTGCTGGAATTGCGCGCCTTCGAGATGCCGCCGCACGCGCGCATGAGCGTGGTGCAACAGCTGCTGCTGCGCGCCCTGGTCGCGCGCTTCTGGGACACGCCCTACCTGGCCCCCGCCACGCGCTGGGGCACCGAACTGCACGACCGTTTCCTGCTGCCGACCTTTGTGCGCATGGACTTCGCCGACGTGATGACCGAGATGCGGCAGGCCGGATTTGCGTTTGACGACGCCTGGTTCGCGCCACACTTCGAGTTCCGCTTCCCCCTGGTGGGCGAGGTGCAGAGCATGGGCGTGGCGCTGACCCTGCGCACCGCGCTGGAGCCCTGGCACGTGATGGGCGAAGAGGGCACCTCGGGCGGCACGGCCCGCTACGTCGACTCCTCGCTGGAGCGCATCGAGGTGCGCGTGAGCGGCCTGAACCCCAGCCGTTACACCGTCACCGTCAACGGCCGGGCGCTGCCCCTGCAGCCCACGGGCACCGTGGGCGAATTCGTGGCCGGCGTACGCTACAAGGCCTGGAACCCGCCCTCCTCGCTGCACCCGTCCATCGGCGTGCATGCGCCGCTGACCTTCGACATCGTGGACACCTGGATGAGACGCTCGATGGGCGGTTGCCAGTACCACGTGACCCACCCGGGCGGACGCAGCTACGACACCTTCCCCGTCAACTCCTACGAAGCCGAGAGCCGTCGCCTGGCGCGTTTCTTCCACATGGGGCACAGCGATGGTGCTCTCAACGTGCCCCCGGCCAACAGTGAGTTGCCTGGAAGCCGCGAATTCCCGTTCACACTCGATCTCAGGCACTAGAAAGCAGCCGTGTCATGCGACAGTGATGTAACAATACCGTCACAGTGGATCACGCCAACCCCGACCTCTTCGACACCGCCGCCCCACCCTCGCCAGCCCAGCGGGCGGCGGCTTTGGCGCCACCGGCCAGCAGCGGCCACTACGATGAACTGCGCGGCGGCCTGTCGGGCCAGCAGGCGGCCCCGGCCTGGGCGGCCTTCTTCGAGCAGTTGGGCCATGAGGGCTTCGCCGACCTGAACCACCGCGCCCACAGCCTGGCGCGCCAGATCCGCGACAACGGCGTCAGCTACAACGTCTACAGCGATGCCAGCGGCCCGCAGCGGCCCTGGTCGCTCGATCTCTTCCCGCTGATCATCTCGCCCGAAAGCTGGTCGCAGATCGAGACCGGCGTGCTGCAGCGCGTACGCGTGCTCGAACAGGTGATGGCCGATGTCTACGGCCCGCAGCAACTGCTCAAGGCCGGACTGCTGCCGCCGGCGCTGGTGCAGGGCCACCCCGGTTACCTGCGCCCCA
This sequence comes from Hylemonella sp. GW821-FHT12C09, assembly GCF_058807395.1. Taxonomy (NCBI): domain Bacteria; kingdom Pseudomonadati; phylum Pseudomonadota; class Betaproteobacteria; order Burkholderiales; family Comamonadaceae; genus Hylemonella; species Hylemonella sp. GW821-FHT12C09. The sequence continues at coordinate 205,675 of NZ_JBXAQQ010000002.1, forward strand.
TGCATGGCGTGGCGCCCGTGGGTGGCACACACCTGCACATCGTGGCCTTCGACCTGGCACGCGGGCCTGACGGCAACTGGTGGGTCATCTCGCAGCGCACGCAGGCGCCTTCGGGCCTGGGCTACCTGCTCGAAAACCGCATCTCGATCTCGCGCCAGTTCGCGCCGGCCTTCGAAGGCATGCACATCCAGCGCCTGGCCGCGACCTACCGCGCGCTGATCGACGCCCTCAAGCAGATGAGCCCGGCCGGCGCCGATTCGCACATCGCTCTGCTCACGCCCGGTCCCTACAACGAAACCTATTTCGAGCACGCCTACCTCGCGCGCTACCTGGGCCTGACCCTGGTCGAGGGCAGCGACCTGACCGTGCGCGACCAGAAGCTCTACCTCAAGACCCTGCGCGGCCTGGAGCCGGTGCACGGCCTGCTCAAGCGCCTGGACGACGAGTTCCTGGACCCTCTGGAGCTGCGCCCCGACTCCACCCTGGGTGTGCCCGGCCTGCTGCAGGCCATACGCGCGGGCCATGTGCTGGTGGCCAATGCACCGGGCTCGGCTTTCCTGGAGTCGAGCGCGCTGCTGGGTTTCCTGCCGGCCCTGGCCAGCCACCTGCTGGGCGAAAAATTGTCCCTGCCGGCCCTGCCCACCTGGTGGTGCGGCGAACGTGCGGGCCTGGAAGACGCACTGCCACGCCTGGGCGAGTGCGTGATCAAGCCGACCTACCCCGGTGCCGCCGGTGGGTTCGAAGCCGTGCTCGGCCGCAACCTGCCACGCAGCGGACTGGATGAATGGGCCGGCCGTATCCTGCGCGAAGGCGATCTGCATACGGTGCAGAGTTATCTGCCACCCTCGCAGATGCCGACCTGGCAGGACAACAAGATCGCGCCGCGTTCGGTGATGCTGCGCGTGTTTGCCATCGCCGACGGCCCGCAGTCCTGGCGGGTGCTGCCCGGCGGCCTGACCCGGCTGGTGAATGCCAGCGCGGGCATGGCCTCCATGCAGCGCGGCGGCAGCAGTGCCGATACCTGGGTCATGACCCACGGCGAGGTGGACCGCACCACGCTGCTGGCCAACCATCACGCGACGCCCATCCTCACGCAGCGCAAGCGCCTGGTCACCAGCCGCGCCGCCGAGAACCTCTACTGGCTGGGCCGCTACACGGAGCGCACGGAGAACAATATCCGGCTGGCCCGCCTCACCCTGGACAGCCTGAACGGGCAGGACCCCTGCTCACCCGCCCTGCTGAGCTGGCTCAGCGAGCTGGCCGTGAAGAACACCCTGGTGCTGCCAGACGTGCCCACCGCACTGCAGGCGCGTCGGGTATTCGAGCGCTCGCTGATCGCCAGCCTGGGCAGCCATGACATGGCCACCAGCGTGGGCTACACCCTGCGTGCGCTCAAGCTGGCCGCTGCTGCCGTGCGCGAACGGCTCTCGCAAGAGCAGTGGAACATCATCACCCGCGCCGAGGCCGAGATGACCCTATGCTGCGCCGAGCAGGCGGCCCAGGGTGACTACTCTGCCGCGGAAGCCCTGCGCGTGCTCGAAGCGGCCAGCAGCCATCTGGCCGCCATCACCGGCGCCCAGACCGACCGTATGACGCGCGATGACGGCTGGCGCCTGCTGTCCATCGGCCGCCAGATCGAACGCCTGTGTTTCCTGGCCCCGGCCCTGGCCGGCAGTTTCGAGACCGGTGCGGTCCATGACGACGGCGGCTTCGAGGCGCTGATCGCCCTCTTCGACAGCACCATCACCTTCCACGCCCAGTACCAGCAGAGCCGTGAAGTGCCCGCGCTGCTGGACCTGCTGGTGCTGGACCGCGACAACCCGCGCTCGCTGGGTTGGGTGGCGCAGACCCTGCGTGGCCGCCTGGCCAAGCTGGCAGCTTGCCCGGCCGGCGAGCTGGACGCGCTCGCCCTGCTGGTGCCCGACCCCGAGCGCTGGGAACTCGACGCCTTGTGCCAGACCCGTGAGGACGGCGCGCTGCCGCGACTGGCCGAGCTGCTGACGCAGTGCAACGAAGCGGCCTGGCGGGTTTCAGACGAGATCAGCCTGCGCTACTTCACGCACACGGGCGAATCCGGGCAAAGCCTGGGGGCCTGAACCCAAGCCCATGCATCTGCGCATCACCCACGAAACCCAGTACGACTACACGCCGGCCGTCGAGACCGCGCAGCACGTAGCCTATCTGCAGCCACTGGACACCCCGTACCAGGCCCTGCTGAGCCACCGGCTGGACGTGTCGCCGGCACCCGCGCAGCTGATGCAGACCGACGACATCTATGGCAACCGGCGCGTCTTCTTTTCATTGCAGACCCCGCATACCCAGTTGCGCGTGCTCGCCATCAGCGAAGTGCGCACGCGCGCGCCGGTGGCCGTTGACAGCCACATCAGCTGGGAAGCGCTGCGCGAACAGTTCCGTTACCACGCGGGCGCGGCCTGGAGCGCGGCCGCCGAATTCAGCTTTGCATCGGCGCGCGCACCGCGGCACGAAGCCTTCGCGGCCTACGCGCGCCCGAGTTTTGGCGCCGGTGTGTCGGCCCTGGCCGGCGCACGCGACCTGATGCAACGCATCCACGCAGACTTCACGTATGAGACGGCCAGCACCGAGGTCAACACCCCGCCGCTGGAGGCGCTGACCCAGCGCAAAGGTGTCTGCCAGGATTTCGCGCACATCATGCTGGCTTGCCTGCGCAGCATGGGCCTGGCCGCGCGTTACGTCAGCGGTTATCTGCTCACCCAGCCAGCACCCGGCCAGCCACGGCTGGTGGGCAGTGACGCCTCGCATGCCTGGGTGTCGGTCTTCCTGCCGGACCTGCCCAAAGCCCATGAGGGCCAGGGCTGGTACGACCTGGACCCGACCAATGCCCGTGACGGCTGGGGTACACCGGGCGAGGACTACGTGACCCTCGCCACCGGCCGCGACTACGCCGACATCTCGCCCATCCGCGGGGTGATCCACGGCGGCAGCCAGCACACCCTGGCCGTGGCCGTAACGGTGGAGCCAGTCGACGTGGCAGAGGGCGACTCAGGGGCCTGAGGCCGCCGGCTCTGCACGCCAGGGCTTCGAGTCGAAGCTGAACACCCGTGGATCACGGGCATCCACCGTGCCACGCACCCAGCCTGTGAAGGGCGAGCCATGGATCTCGACGCGCGTGAAGTTGCTCAGCAACTTCTGTCCGCTCTCGTCAAACAGCGGCTGGTTGATCTGGTGTTTGTGCGTGTCCCCATGGACCAGCACTACCTGGCCGGCGAAACCCTCGGTCTCCCGGCGAAGCTGGGCAATGAAGTCCCGGTAGCCCGGTTTGGGCCGACCGGCGCGGGCGGCTTCGAAGTCGGGATTGCCCTGCACCACGATCAGCACACCGGCCAGCTGGCGGCTGCGCGCCAGCGCAAAAGACTGTGCCAGCCAGGCCTCGTTGGCCCGGCTGCGCTCGATGAACTCGGGCACCGGGCCGCTGCCTGCGCGCGCGCCGTGGTAATTGTTTTCGCTGCCGGGTACGTTCAAGCCGACAAACAGCACCAAAGCCTGCTCCCAGCGGACGTTCTCGCGGTAGATCGCGTACGCCGGATCAGCGCTCTGGCGCTCCAGCCGAAAAGGGCGCGTACCCAGTGTGTCATCACCCCCCAGGAACAGCTCACGCAGGCGGGCCAGACGCTCGAGCGGGTCATAAGGACCATTGTTCGCGCGGTGGCAGTCGGTCCACTCGTTGTCACCCGGCACATAAACCAGCGGCAAAGGCGCAGCCCGGAACACGCCCAGGATGTCGAGGAAAGCCTCGTCGCTGCACACACTGCTGCCACTCTTGATGTCGCCGGCATGCACGGCAAACGCCAGCTGGTCGCGGCCCATGGTCGCCAGCATGGCGGGCAGTTGCTCGCGCTCCAGCCGGTTGTAGGGCGTGTCACCGAACAAGCCGAAGGAGACAGGCTGCGCTGACACGGCGCAGGCCCAGCTCAGGGCCAGGAGGCAGGAGATTCGACGCAAGGACATGGCAAGCACCCAGGGGCGTGAGGACGATGATTCGACCCTAATGCCGACAGATGACGGCTGCGTGACAGACCGATGACGCTAGTCGGCGCCGCGCCAGCGGTGGTTGATGTAACGCGTGGCCATGGCCTGCAGGCGACGGCCCCCGGCCATGGCGGCTTCGAGCAGCAGCAGCATCACCAGCGCCACCACGCCACCGGAAATCAGTGCGTCCTGCGTCAGCGGCACCGTGGCGTTGTACTGGATCAGGGTCTGCTCACGCAGGTCCGGGTCGGCGCGGAAGGCCACATGCCACAGGCGGCCCGGCAGATGGGTCTGCAGCGCCTTGGCCTCCCCCTCGAAGCGCAGCTTGCGCTGGTACATGCGCTCGATCGCGTCACCCTCGGCCTTGAAGGCGGCCACGTTGCTCTGGCGGTGCATGACGATCAGCGCCTCGACGTTGCCGCCGGTGTGCTGGTTGGCGATGATCAGGAAGGGCTGGAAGTTGATGGTGACTTCGCGCAGCGTCGCATCGACGCGCTTGGCGTACTGGTCAACCAGGTGAGGCAGTTGCATGCCCGCCAGCAGGCAGATGCACGCGACGACGATCATCACATAACGCAGCAGGACCGACATGGTTTTCCTCCGGGGACTTGTCCGGAGATTAAACCAGAGCCACCCGGCCCCAGGGCGGCGGAAACAAACGCTTGCAGTTTGGTCGGCGCCCGTCCGCTTCAGCTCGCCTGGGCGACCTCGCTGGCGATGCGGCGCAGCGCGTCCTCGTACGCCGCCACGGGCTGGCCGCCCGAGATCAGGTACTGGCGGTTGACGATGACGGCGGGCACCGAGCTGATGCCGGCCTGCTGCCACTGCAGCTCGTTCTCGCGCACGGGCAGCGCGTATTCGTCACCGCCCAGGATCTCGCGGGCCCGCGCCTCGTCCAGGCCGGCGGTGCGGCAGGCGCGCACCAGCACCTCGGCATCGGACACGTTCTCGGCGCGGCCGTGGTAGGCGATGAGCAGTTCCTTCTTCAGGGCGTACTGCTTGTCGGCGCCCAACTCGCCGGCCCAGTGCAGCAGGCGGTGCGCGTCGAAGGTGTTCCAGATGCGCCCACGTCCCTCGGGCTTGAAACTGAAGCCGACCGCAGCGCCGCGCGCGCGGATGGTTTCGCGGATCTGCGCCTGCTGCTCGGGGCTGGAGCCGTACTTCTGCGTCAGGTGCTCGGTCATGTCCTGACCCTCGGGACCCATGGCCGGATTCAGCTCGAAGGGCTGGAAGTTGATGTGGGCGTCGATCTGGCCCAGCAGGTTCTCGAGCGCCTGTTCCAGGCCGCCCAGGCCCACGGCACACCAGGGGCAGGCGATGTCGGAGACGAAATCAATTTGGAGTGAGGTAGTCATGAGTGAATGCTAGGGGATTAGTGAAAACCGTGCTGGCCCCGGATCAAACCGCTCAGTGCGACTCGGAACCATTACGCACCCGCCCCCGCTGCGCCTTGGTCTCGGAACGCTGGCTCTTGCCTTCCAAGCGGCGCTGGCGCGAGCCATAGGTAGGCTTGGTAGCGCGGCGCGTCTTGGGCGCACGGGCCACGCTGTTGACCAGTTCATGCAGGCGGGAAAAGGCGTCAAGCCGGTTCAGGTCCTGGCTGCGGTGCTGCTGGGCCTTGAGGACCAGCACACCCTCCTGCGTGATGCGGCTGTCGCGCAGGGCCAGCAGACGCTCCTTCACGTCCTCTGGCAGCGACGAGGCCGGAATGTCAAAGCGCAGGTGGATCGCGCTGGAGACCTTGTTGACGTTCTGGCCGCCGGCCCCCTGGGCACGGATGGCACTGATCTGCACCTCGGACTCATCGACCTGCAGCGGCGCGGGCTGGGACATGGCAGGCGCCGCCTCAGACGACGGCTGTCTCCGGCACGCCAGCGTTCAAGTTCACGTAGCGCGCCACGAAGGCTCCCACACTGCTGGCCGGCAGCGGTAGCCAGACCATGTGGCCATCGCCGGGGGCCACGCCCAAGGGCTGGGCCTCGGCGTTTTCCATGCGGTCGAGCAGCACGTCGCGATTGCCCGCCGGGTGGATCAACTCCAGGGTATCGCCCACGGAAAACTTGTTGCGCACACGCACCTGCGCCAGGCCGCGCGCGGCATCAAAGGCCATCACGTCGCCCACGTACTGGCTGCGGCCCGATTCGGAATAGCCCTTGAGGTAGTTCTGCGTTGCCTGCGGCGTGTGGCGCTGGTAGAAGCCCGAGGTGTAACCGCGGTTGGCCAGGCCTTCGAGCTGGCCCAGCAGGGCCGGGTCCAGGCCACGGCCGGCAGCGGCGTCATCGATGGCCTGGCGGTAGCTCTGCGCGGTACGCGCCACGTAATAGGGGCTCTTGGTGCGGCCCTCGATCTTGAGCGAATCGACGCCGATGGCCACCAGGCGCTGGATGTGCTCGATGGCACGCAGGTCCTTGGAGTTCATGACGTAGGTGCCGTGCTCGTCTTCCTCGATGGGCATGAACTCGCCGGGGCGCTTGCTCTCCTCCAGCAGGTAGGAAATCGATTCACGTGCCTCGCTGGGCAGCGTCTCGCCCTGGCCGCAGCCGTGGCCGGCAGCACGCGGGGGCGAGAGCACGTCGCCGCTGGCGTCCACCTGGGCGGTGTGGGTCTTGTAGTCCCAGCGGCAGGCGTTGGTGCAACTGCCCTGGTTGGCATCGCGGTGGTTGAAATAACCCGAGAGCAGGCAGCGGCCCGAGTAGGCGATGCACAGCGCGCCGTGCACGAAGACTTCAAGCTCGCTGTCCGGACAGTCCTGGCGGATCTGCTCGACCTGGTCCAGCGAGAGCTCGCGCGAGAGGATGATGCGCTTGACGCCCACCTTGTTCCAGAACTTCACCGCCGCCGAGTTGACGGTATTGGCCTGCACCGAGAGGTGGATTTCCATCTCGGGCCAAGTCTCGCGCACCAGCATGATGAGGCCGGGGTCCGACATGATCATGGCGTCGGGCTTCAGGGCAATCACCGGCGCCATGTTATTCACATAACTCTTGACCTTGTTGCCGTGCGGAAAGATGTTGGACACCAGGAAGAACTTGCGACCGAGTTCGTGCGCGCGGGCTATGCCGGTCTTGAGCACCTCGATGTCGCCGAAGTCGTTGTTGCGCACGCGCAGCGAGTAACGCGGCTGGCCAGCGTAGATGGCATCGGCCCCGAAGGCAAAGGCCGTCTCCAGCATGGTCAGGGAGCCGGCTGGCGCCAACAGCTCGGGGGCCTTGCGGCTCATTTCTTCTCCGTCAGCTGCACCAGGCCCGCGATGGCCAGGGCGTAACCGTTGATGCCGAAACCGGCCATCACGGCCTTGGCCACGGGCGAGATCCAGGACTTGTGGCGGAACTCCTCGCGCGCGTGCACATTGCTGATGTGCAGCTCGATCAGCGTCACACCGGCGCCCTTGATGGCGTCGTGCAGCGCGATGCTGGTGTGCGTGTAGGCACCGGCGTTGAGGATCACGCCCAGCAGCTTGCCGGCGGCCTGCTGGCGGCCGGCCTCGTGGATCCAGTCGATCAGCTCGCCCTCGTGGTTGCTCTGGCGGAAATCGAGCTTGAGGCCGTTGGCGGCGCAGGCACGTTCGCACAGTTCCTGCACATCGGCCAGGGTCTGCGAGCCATAAACGGCCGGCTCGCGCGTGCCGAGCAGGTTGAGGTTGGGGCCGTTGAGGACGAGTGCGGTTTTCATGGAAATCTTTCCCGGTCTTGGATCGCTGAATTGTGCCATTGGGCTACCATTCGGCGACAAGAATCACGAGGAAGACCGCATGACCACCCCCAAACTGCATGAACTCGGCGCCGCCCAGGCCGCCGCCCTGCTGGCACGACGCGAACTCAAGGCCGAAGACCTGGTGCGCGCCTGCCTGGAACGCGTGGCCGCGCGCAACGACGACATCCACGCCTTCGTGCACCTGGACGCCGTCTCGGCCCTGGCCCAGGCCCGCGCGCTCGACGCCGGCCCCGTGCGCGGCCCGCTGCACGGCCTGCCCCTCGGCGTGAAGGACATTTTCGACACCAGCGACCTGCCCACGGCCTACGGCTCTGCCGTTTATGCCCACCATCGCCCGGCGGCCGATGCTGCCAGCGTGGCGCTGTGCCGCGAGGCCGGTGCCGTGGTGCTGGGCAAGACCGTGACCACGGAGTTCGCCTACTTCGCGCCCGGCGCCACCGTCAACCCGCACAACGCCCTGCACACGCCGGGCGGCTCCTCCAGCGGCTCGGCCGCCGCCGTGGCCGACCACATGGTGCCGCTGGCCCTGGGCACGCAGACCGCCGGCTCCATCATCCGCCCGGCCGCCTACTGCGGTGTGGTGGGCTACAAACCCAGCCTGGGTCGCGTGGTCGGTGCCGGGGTGAAAAGCCTTTCGCCCACGATGGACGTGATCGGCGGCTTCGGCCGGGACGTGCGCGACGTGGCCCTGCTGGGCGCCGTGCTGACCGGCGACCTGCGCCTGCTCGAAGGCCACGAACACGGCACCCTTCGCATCGGCCTGTTCCCCTCGCCGTCCTGGTCGCAGGCGGATGCCGACACCCAGAAGGCCTGGGAACAGGCCACGCAGGCGCTGGCCCGCAACAGCGACCGCTGCCAGGACGTGGCCATGCCGCAGGACTTCGACGAGTTGATCCAGCTGCAAAAGGACGTGATGACCGTCGAGATGGCACGTTCGCTGAGCTTCGAGCGCCTGCGCCACCGCGAAGCCCTGAGCCCCGCGCTGGTGGCCTTGCTGGACGCGGGCATCGCCATGGACGGCGCCACGCATGCGGCCCGGCTGCAGCGCACGGCCGAATGGCGCCTGCGCATCGACGCCCTGTTCGAGCGGCACGACGTGCTGCTCACGCCCAGCACCATGGGCGCGGCACCGGCCGGCCTGAGTGCCACCGGCGACCCGCTGTTCTGCCGCAGCTGGTCGCTGCTGGGCCTGCCGGCCGTGCATCTGCCCTTTGCCAGCAACGCCAAGGGGCTGCCCGTGGGCCTGCAGCTGGTGGGCCGCATGGGTGAAGACCACAAGCTGCTGGCCGCGGCGCAGCGCATCCATGATCGCCTGAGGTACCGAGCCGCATGAACGATCGCGTCAACTCAGACATGCCCGCGGCCCTGGCCGCCCTGCTGAGCCGGCACTCGCTGGGCCCGCGCTGGATGGTCGCCCCCGGGCCCGATGCGCAGCAACTGGCGCTGGCGGCGCAGGCCGCACTGCGCGCCCCCAACCACGGCCGCCTGCAGCCCTGGCGCCTGGTGACGATCGCCGAGGCCCAGCGCCCGGCCCTGGCCGCGCTGTTCGAGCAGTTCGCGCGCGACGCCGGCAAGAGCGAGGAAGAGGTGGCCGCCGAACGCGAGCGCGCCTGGAACGGCCCGGTGCTGGTGGCCTGGGTGGCGCGCATCGATGAGAGCGTGGCCAAGGTGCCACCGCACGAACAGTGGATCTGCGTGGGCGCAGCCATGGGCAACTTCATGAACGCCGTGCACAGCATGGGCTACGGGGCCAAGATCCTTAGCGGCCGCAAATGTCAGCACCCGGCGCTGGTGCAGGCCTTCTGCGAAGAGGGCGAGCAGTTGGTGGGTTTCACCTGCATCGGCACGCCCACGCGCGGGCTGGAGCCGCGCGAGAAGGACGAGGCGGCGCCACGCCTCTCGGCCTGGAACGCGCCTTAGCGCACCGGGTGCCGCGGGCCATGCAGGTGGCGCCAGACCTGCCACGCACAGAGCGTGGCCAGGGCCGCGCAAACCAGTCCGGCCCAGAACACACTCGCCAGGCCCAGATGGCTGGTCAGCACGCCACCGGCCAGGCCGCCCAGCACGCCGGGTACGCCATAGGCCAGCACGGTGTACAGCGCCTGGCCTCGCCCGCGCAGGCTGCCCGGGAAATGGTGTGACAGCAGCGCGATGCAGACCGCGTGGTGGGCGGCAAAGGTGAAGGCGTGCAGACACTGGGCCAGCAGCAGCACCGGCCATAGCGCTGCGCCGCCAGCGGTCATGCCCATGCGCAGCACCGTGAGCGCGGCGCACAGCAGCAGCCAGCCGCTCAGGCTGATCAGCGGCAGCCAGCGGCTCTGGGTGTAGAACCAGACGATCTCCACCACCACCGAAATGCCCCACATCAGACCGATCACGGTCTTGCTGTAACCCAGCGCATCGAGGTGCAGCGAGAAGTAGATGTAGACGCCCATGTGCGCCAGCACATGGAAAAACGCCGAGGCGAAGAACCACTGCACCGGCCGCTGGCGCAGGATGGGCAGCAGCGGGCGCTTCTGCTCATGCGGGTGCAGCTCTTCCTTGAGATCGGGCAGCCACCAGACGCAGCCCACCACCAGGGCCATGGACACCACGGTCCAGGCCGGGAAGTGGCCCATGCCGTAGTGCTCGAACCAGGCGCCCGCCGTGAACACGGTGACCAGGAAACCCAGCGAACCCCACAGGCGCACCCGGCCGTAACGCTTGGCATCGAAGGCGCCGCCGGCGCTCACCAGGTGCGCCATCGCCGCCTCGCTCATGGGCATCATGGCGCTGGTGTGCAGGAACATGAGGAACAGCACCGCGGCCAGCCAGGCCACGCCAGCCTCCACCCACAGGCCCAGCGACACGATCAGCGCCGTGGTGGCCGCATACCGCAGCAGCTTGACGCGCTCGCCCGTGTGGTCGCTCAGCGCGCCCCAGGCATAGGGCCCGACCAGGCGGGTAACCGCGGGCACCGCCGTCAGCAGGCTGATGACCAGCAGGCTATAGCCCCGGTCCTTGAGCCACAGCGGCAGGTAGGGGTTGAAGAAGCCGATGTGCGCGAAATAGCTCGCCGACAGGGCCGAAAAAGGCAGCAGGTGTCGGCGCACGCTCGGCACGGGGAGCGGCCCTTATTTCTTCTTCTCGCTCCAGAGCACGCCGCCCGTGGCCCAGTCGGACTTCTTGACGTCGGTGAGGATCACGTCCACGGCCTCGGGCGAGGTGCCCAGGGCCTGGACGGTGGCCTCGGTCAGGGCCTTGACGAATTCCTTCTTCTGCTCGGGCGTGCGGCCTTCGAACATTTCAACGCGGATGGTGGGCATGGATGAACTCCTCTTCAGTTGCGGTAGCTTGGATCAATCTTGTCGAGTTTGCGCAGCAGGGCCGGCCATTCAGCGTCACCGTCGCGTTCGCTGCCGTCGCCGGTCCACTGGGCATACGTCCTGGTCGCCACTTCGTCACTGGCGACAAGCACGCGGCCTGCGGTCGCTGCCATGGCGCGCAGCTGGGCGCGCGCAGCACGCTCCAGGTGGTGCATGAGCATATAGGCCTCGGCCACGGTGCGGCCGACGGTCAGGGTGCCGTGGTTCTCCAGGATCAGGCCATCGAGTTCGCCGAGGTTCTGCACCAGGCGTTGACCCTCGGCCTCACTCAGGGCCAGGCCCTCGTAGGCGTGACGGCCCAGGCGCTGGAACAGGCGCATGGCGTGCTGGGTGGTGGGCTGCAGGCCACCGGGCAGCATGGCCAGGGCCAGGCCCCACTCGGTGTGCAGGTGCAGCACGCAGCGGGCACTGGCGCGCGCGGCATGGATGGTGCCGTGGATCGCAAAACCCGTGGGGTTCACGCGGTAAGGCGAATCGTCGAGCTTCTCGGCGCGCGTGTTGACCTTGACGAGGTTCGAGGCACAGACCTCCTCGAACAACAGGCCGTAGGGGTTGATCAGGTACACGCCCTCCTCGCCCGGCACGGCCGCGGAGATGTGGGTGTAGATGGTGTCGTCCCAGCCGTTCAGGGCGGCCAGGCGGTAGGCCGCCGCCAGAGCTATGCGCGTGGCGCGTTCGGCCTCGGTCATCGCTGGGCTCAAGCCTGGCCGGGAATCGGCGCCATGGGCAGCTGCACGTCACCGCACTGGGCGCGGTGCCGCAGCGCGTGGTCCATCACCACCAGGGCCAGCATGGCCTCGGCAATCGGCGTGGCGCGGATGCCTACGCAGGGGTCGTGGCGGCCCTTGGTGATGACCTCCGTGCTATGGCCCGCCGTGTCGATGGATTCGCGCGGCTGCAGGATGGAACTCGTCGGCTTGACGGCGATGGAGACCTCCAGGTCCTGCCCGGTGCTGATGCCGCCCAGCACGCCGCCGGCCTTGTTGCCCTTGAAGCCCTGGGGCGTGAGCGCGTCGCCATGGGTGCTGCCCTTGTCGGCCACGCTGGCAAAACCGTAGCCGATCTCCACACCCTTGACGGCGTTGATGCCCATCATGGCGTAGGCGATGTCGGCATCGAGCTTGTCGAACAGCGGCTCGCCCAGGCCCACGGGCATGTTCGTGGCCGTGACACGCAGGCGCGCGCCGCAGGAGTCGCCCGACTTGCGCAGGGCTTCCATATAGCTCTCCAGCGCAGACACGTCGGCCGCCGGGGCGAAGAAAGGGTTGTGGGGCACGTGGTCCCAGGACTCGAAGGGGATGGCGATCTCGCCGATCTGCGTCATGCAGCCGCGGAACTCGGTACCGAACTTTTCCTTCAGCCACTTCTTGGCCACGGCGCCGGCGGCCACCATGGGCGCGGTCAGGCGGGCCGAGGAACGGCCGCCGCCGCGCGGGTCGCGGATGCCGTATTTGCGCCAGTAGCTGTAGTCGGCGTGGCCGGGGCGGAAGGTCTGCAGGATCTGGCCGTAGTCCTTGCTGCGCTGGTCGGTGTTCCTGATGAGCAGGCAAATGGGGGTGCCCGTGGTCTTGCCCTCATACACGCCGGAGATGATTTCCACCGTGTCGGGCTCGTTGCGCTGGGTCACGAACTTGGAGGTGCCGGGGCGGCGGCGGTCCAGGTCGGGCTGGATGTCGGCCTCGCTGAGTGACATGCCGGGCGGGCAGCCGTCGATCACGCAGCCGATGGCCGGGCCGTGGGATTCACCGAAGTTGGTGACGGTGAAGAGGTGTCCGAAAGTATTGCCGCTCATGGGATGGGATTATCCCAGAGCCGCTGCACCTGCCGCTATCATGCCCCTCATGGGAGAGACCAACACGCAAAGCACCGCCACACCAGAGGCGGTTCAGCACTTCATTGGCCGCTGGAGCGGTGTCACCGCCTCCGAGCTGTCCACCGCGCAAAGCTTTGTGCGCGAACTGTGCGCCCTGCTGGGTGTGGAGCCACCCCATCCCACGGGGGCTCAGGACTATATGTTCGAGCGCCCCATCACCTTCCAGCACGGGGACGGCAGCAGCAGTGCCGGCCGCATCGACTGCTACCGCCGCGGCCACTTTGTGCTGGAAGCCAAGAAGATCAAAGGCAGCACCGCCACCAAAGGCTTTGACGACGCCCTCATGCGCGCCCGAGCCCAGGCTGAGGGTTATGCCCGCGCCCTGCCCGCCTCTGAAGGGCGCCCGCCGTTCTGCCTGGTGGTGGATGTGGGCAACGTCATCGAGCTGTATTCCGAGTTCACCCGCAGCGGCGCCACCTACACGCCCTTCCCCGACCCACGCAGCCACCGCATCAAGCTGGCCGATCTGGCCCGCCCCGAGGTGCTGGACACCCTGCGCGCCATCTGGACGCAGCCCGACAGCCTGGACCCCGCCCGCGCCAGCGCCCGCGTCACCCGGGAGGTGGCCGCCCAGCTGGCAGAGCTGGCCAAATCCCTGGAGCAGACTGGCCACCGCGCCGACCATGTGGCCGCCTTTCTGACCCGCTGTCTGTTCAGCATGTTTGCGGAAGACGTGGAGCTGCTGCCCAAAGGCAGCTTCCTGAACCTGCTGCGCAGCCACCACGCCCAACCCGGCACGCTGCAGCAGATGCTGCGCACCCTGTGGACCGATATGGACCGCGGCGGTTTCAGTGCTGCGCTGGCGACGCCGGTGCTGCTCTTCAACGGCAAGCTGTTCAAGGACCCGCTGGCCACCGGGTACAGCCTGCTGCTCACGCCGGCCCAGATCGACCTGCTGATCACGGCCGCCAGCGCCAGCTGGCGCGAAGTGGAGCCCGCCATCTTCGGCACCCTGCTGGAACGCGCGCTCGACCCGACCGAACGCCACGCCCTGGGCGCGCACTACACCCCACGCGCATACGTCGAGCGGCTGGTGCTGCCCACCGTGGTGGAGCCCTTGCGCGCAGACTGGGCCAATGCCCAGGCCGCGTCGCTGGTGCTGGCCCAGGAAGCGGCCGAACTCAGCGGCAAGGCCCATGAAGCCAAGATGGCCGAGGCCCGCGCCGAAGTGCACAAGTTCCACCACCAGCTTTGCACCACCCGCGTGCTGGACCCGGCCTGCGGCAGCGGCAACTTTTTGTACGTGACGCTGGAGCACCTGAAACGCCTGGAAGGCGAAGTCCTCAACCAGCTGGAAGCCTATGGCCAGACGCAAGACAGCCTGGCACTGGAGGGCGAAACCGTCACGCTGCAACAGCTGCGCGGCATCGAGCTGAACGAGCGCGCCGCCGCCCTGGCCGAGCTGGTGCTTTGGATCGGTTACCTGCAGTGGCACATCCGCACCCGCGGCAACAAGGCCGTGGCCGAACCCGTGATCCACAACTACGGCAACATCGAATGCCGCGACGCCGTGCTGGCCTGGGACGACCTGGAGCCGGCTTATGACAGTGATGGCACGCTGCTCACGCGCTGGGACGGCAAGACCTTCAAGACCCACCCGGTCACGGGCGCCCAGGTGCCCGACGAAGCGGCCCAGGTGCCGCAGTGGAAATACCTGAACGCACGCAAGGCCGAGTGGCCCATGGCGCAGTTCATCGTGGGCAACCCGCCGTTCATTGGTGCCAGCACCATGCGTGCCGCGCTGGGCGACGGTTATGTGGAGACACTGCGCCGCGTCTGGTCCGAAGTACCGGAAAGCGCAGATTTCGTCATGTACTGGTGGAGCCATGCGGCAGACCTGCTGGTGCAAGCGCAGACCCATCGCTTCGGCTTCATTACCACCAACAGCATCCGCCAGACCTTCAACCGCCGCGTGCTGGAACGCGCCCTGCTGGCCGGCACGGTGATTGAATTTGCCATCCCGGACCACCCCTGGGTGGACTCGCACGATGGTGCGGCCGTGCGCATTGCCATGACCGTGTGCCGCCGCGACGCGGATGTAAACATGACGATGGATGACTCGCTGGCCGGGCGCGACTATGCCAAGCTGCTGACCGTGACGAGTGAAGCGCCCGGTGAGCACGGCGAAGTGCTGGTGAGTTTCAGCCAGCAATTTGGCGAAATCCATGCAGATTTGAGCGTTGGCGCCAATACAGCAAGCGCCGTGTCACTGCGCTCCAACGAGAACCTCAGCAATCGTGGCGTGCAACTCTTTGGCGCAGGCTTCATCGTCACAGAAAAAGAAGCTCACGAATTGGGTCTGGGTAACACACCCGGTCTGGAGCAAGTAATTCGTGAATATCGCAATGGGCGCGATCTGACTGAAGGCCAAAGAGGCGTCAAAGTCATTGACGCATTTGGCATGACAGCCGAACAACTTCGCGCTCGATTCCCGGCCATCTATCAGTGGCTAATGGAACGCGTTAAACCTGAACGCGACCAAAATAACCGCGCAAGCTACCGTGTTAACTGGTGGATACACGGTGAGCCCCGCAAGGTTCTGCGCAAGCAACTCGCGCCCCTCCCCCGTTACATCGCCACCGTAGAAACCGCCAAGCACCGCACTTTCCAGTTTCTGGACGCCAGCATCCTGCCCGACAACATGCTCATTGCCATCGCCAGCAACGATGCCCATCACCTAGGCGTTCTCTCCAGTCACTCCCACATTGAATGGGCTTTAGCAGCAGGCGGTCGTTTAGGTGTTGGGAATGATCCGCGTTACAACAAATCCCGCTGTTTCGAAACCTTCCCCTTTCCTGACACAGACACCGGTCTCACCCCGGAATTGCGCCACCGCATCGCCGCCCTCGCCGAGCAGATCGACGCCCACCGAAAGAAGGTGCTGGCGCAGTCGGCCAAGGACGGCAGCAAGCTCACCCTCACCGGCCTGTACAACGTGCTGGAAGCCCTGCGCGAGGGCCGTGAACTCACGTCCAAAGAAAAAGCCATCCACACCCACGGCCTGGTCGGCGTGCTCAAGGACCTGCACGACGAGCTGGACGCCGCGGTGCTGCAAGCCTACGGCTGGAGCGATGCGCCCGACACGCCCGAGCTGCTCACCCGCCTGGTCGCGCTGAACGCCCGCCGCGCTGCCGAAGAAAAGAACGGTAACGTGCGCTGGCTGCGCCCCGAGTTCCAGCACCCGACGGCGGCAACCGCACCCAAAGCAAAGAAGAACGAAGAACTGTTCGCACCGGATGCGCCGGATGAGGCGCCCGCGTCGGCAGCAAGAGCGGTGGCCAAGCCCGAGACCGGCGCCCAGCCCTGGCCCGCCACCCTGCCCGAACAGGTGCGCGCGGTGGCCGCGGTGCTGTCTGCCAGCAGCGGCGCGATGGCGCTGGACGCCATCGAAGCCAGCTTCAAGAGCCGCGGCCCCTGGAAGAAAGGCCTGCCGCGTATTTTGGAAACGCTGGAGGCCCTGGGCCGTGCACGGCGTGAGGGGGATGGGTGGCGGAGTTGAAAGAGAGCCGGGGACAGGCCTTGCATTTGACGCAGGGGCCCGCTCTTCCTCCGGCTTTCAGGCATGAATCGCCTGCGCCACCAGTTTCACGCCCAGCGCCTGACACACCCGGTTGATCGTGTCGAAGCGGGGCTGGGAGGTGGAGCGCAGGGCCTTGTACAGCGCCTCGCGCGTCAGGCCCGACTGCTCGGCGACCGCGCTCATGCCGCGCGCCCGGGCGACCACGCCCAGTGCGTGGGTGAGTTCGCCCATGTCGTTCTCTTCCAGCACAACAGTAAGGTAGCTGGCAACGTCTTCGTCGGTCTTGAGCATTTCCGCCATATCGAAATCAGGCAGCTCGGAGACTTTGATTTTCCGGGTCATGGTCATTCACTCCTCAAGGGTTCTGGACAGCGCGATGGCCGCCGCAATGTCCGCCTGCTGGGTGCTCTTGTCGCCGCCACCCAGCACCTCGCCGCGCTGCACGTAGTACATGCGCCAGCCCGGCCCGAAGTGCTCACGCATCTCCCACACGCCCTCGCCCACCGGCTCCACATCGCCCAATAGACCGCGCTGCGCCTTGTCCAGCCGCTTGCCCAGCCGGATACGGCTCATGCCGTCTCTGATGTTGCCCAACCAGTCATCGAACTCGGGGGTGCGCTTGATCGTCGGCATGGGATGATTGTAATCACTTGTTCACAGTGTCGCAAGGGACGGCGATGTTTTGCCCTTCGCCACTGCTCACCCAAGTCAGGGGAGCCTGTCAAGCATGGATCTGACGTTGCCAGCGTCAAACCGAATGGCTCGGCGACCGCGCTGGCATGGTGCGCAACTCAGAACTTCGAATCCGGCACGTCGTCTTCCGGCCAGTCGCGGATGTAGGCCTTGAGCATCTTGTTCTCGAAGTTCTGGCTGTCCACCACGGCCTTGGCCACGTCGTAGAAGCTGATCACGCCCATGAGCATCTTCTTGTCCATCACGGGCATGTAACGTGCATGGCGGTCCAGCATCATGCGGCGCACCTCGTCGAGCTCGGTCTCCATGGTGCAGGTCAGGGGCGCGTCGTCCATGGCGGTGCGCACCAGCGTCGTGCCCACGCTGCCCCGGTTCTTCACCACCTGCTGGATGACTTCGCGGAAAGTCAGCATGCCCACCAGGTCGCCGTGTTCCATGACCACCAGCGAGCCGATGTCCTTCTCGGCCATGGCGTCCAGCGCCCTGGCCAGGGGTTCCTCGGGGGTCACGGTGTACAGGGTGCTGCCCTTGACGCGCAGGATGTCGCTGACTTTCATGGTGTGCTCCTCGTGACGCCTATGTAGCTTGGTTTGCTATGAATATAGCCCACAATGTCACCATTCAAACGCTAATGCCCGCGCAGGTCAACCGGTCGCAGCCACCGGTTTACCCTGATGACGGCGGCTCAAGGAGAACTCCATGCCCGGCTATTCCGACCCTGGCTTCGACACCCTGGCCTTGCACGCCGGTGCCGCACCCGACCCGACCACGGGGGCCCGTGCGGTGCCCATCCACCTCACGACTTCCTTTGTCTTCGAGTCCAGCGACCATGCCGCGGCGCTGTTCAACCTGGAACGCGCCGGCCATGTCTACAGCCGCATCAGCAACCCCACCAACGCGGTGTTCGAGCAGCGCATGGCGGCCCTGGAAGGCGGCATCGGTGCCATTGCCGTGGCCAGCGGCCAGGCGGCGCTGCACCTGAGCGTGGCCACGCTGATGGGCGCGGGCTCGCACATCGTGGCCTCGACCGCCCTGTACGGCGGCTCGCAGAACCTGCTGCACTACACCTTGCGCCGCTTCGGTATCGAGACCACCTTCGTCAAACCGGGTGACCTGGACGGCTGGCGCGCCGCCGTGCGCCCGAACACCAGGCTCTTCTTCGGCGAGACCGTAGGCAACCCGGGCCTGGACGTGCTGGACATCCCCGCGGTCAGTTCGATCGCCCATGAGGCCGGCGTGCCGCTGCTGGTGGACTCCACCCTCACCTCGCCCTGGCTGATCAAGCCCTTCGAGCACGGCGCCGACCTGGTCTACCACTCAGCCACCAAATTCCTCAGCGGCCACGGCACGGTGATCGGCGGCGTGGTGGTGGACAGCGGCAGCTTCGACTGGGACCGGTCCGGGAAATTTGCCGAACTCAGCCAGGCCTACGACGGTTTTCACAACATGGTCTTCACCGAAGAGTCGACCATCGGCGCCTTCCTGCTGCGCGCGCGGCGCGAGGGCCTGCGCGACTTTGGCGCCTGCATGAGCCCGCACACGGCCTGGCTGATCCTGCAGGGCATCGAAACGCTGCCGCTGCGCATGGCGCGCCACATGAGCAATACCGAGAAGGTCGTCCAGTTCCTGGCCAGCCAGCCTTTCGTCTCGCGTGTGGGCCATCCGCTGCTGGAGAGTCACCCCAGCCATGCACTGGCAAGGAAGCTGCTGCCGCGCGGTGCGGGTTCGGTGTTCAGCTTCGATCTCAAGGGCAACCGGGAACAGGGCAAGGCCTTCATCGAGGCGCTCAAGCTCTTCAGCCACCTGGCCAATGTGGGCGACTGCCGCAGCCTGGTGATCCACCCGGCCAGCACCACCCACTTCCGCATGAGCGACGAGGCCCTGGCCGGTGCCGGCATCACACAGGGCACGATCCGCCTGTCCATCGGCCTGGAGGACCCGGACGACCTGATCGAGGATTTGAAGCGGGCATTGAAGGCCTCAGAAAAGGCAGGTGCATGATGATGCTCACCGTCAACGGCGCACCCAGCTACTGCTACACCGGCGGCAAGGCGTTTGATGCGACCAAGCCCACGGTCGTGATGATCCACGGCGTGCTCAACGATCACAGCGTCTGGAGCCTGCAGAGCCGTTACCTGGCCAACCACGGCTGGAACGTGCTGGCCGTGGACCTGCCGGGCCACGGCCGCAGCAGCGGTGACGCGCCCGAAACCGTGGAACAGGCGGCCGCCTTCATCGCCGACCTGCTCGACGCCGCAGGCATCCAGCGTGCCGCCCTGGTGGGCCACAGCTGGGGCTCGCTGATCGCACTCGAAGCCGCCGCACGCCTGAAGCAGCGCATCAGCCACCTGGTGCTGGTGGGCACGGCCTACCCCATGAAGGTCTCGCAGACCCTGCTGGACGCCTCGCTCAACGAGCCTGAAAAGGCCCTGAAGATGATCAACGTCTTCTCACGCAGCACCCTGGCGGCGCCCCCCTCCTCGCTGGGGCCGGGCACCTGGATCTACGGCGCCAGCCTGGCCCTGGGCCGGCGCGTGCTGGCCAGCAATCGGCAGGTCAATGTGTTCCACCGCGGCTTCCAGGCCTGCGACCGGTATGCGAATGGCGAACAGGCCGTGACCCAGATCGACTGCCCGGTGCTCTTCCTGCTGGGCAGCATGGACCAGATGACGAGCCCCAAGGCGGCACAAAGCCTGATCGCCAAGGCCCGTGAGAGCGGTAAAAAGGTGGAAGTGGTCAGCCTGCCCGTGGGCCACCACCAGATGACGGAAACCCCGGACGAGACACTGGCCGCGATCCGCGATTTCCTGCGGCGCTGAAGGCCGCAGCGCTTATTTGCCGGTCATCAGCCGCGCCATGACCTGATCGGCGTCGGCCTTGAGCGGGCTGTTGGGGTAGGTCTTGCTGAACTCGGCAAAGGCGGCCTTGGCCTGGTCCTTCTGCTCGGCCTCGACCAGGGCCATGGCCTTCTGGAACGCGCCGAGTTCGTCGGCATCGATGGACTGGGGCTTGGCCTCGCCTTTCCAGTAGACGTCGGTGGCTTCGACGGCCGCGCCACGCACCCCGCCCACGGCGGTGGTGCTGCCCAGCTTCTTCTGCGGCGTCATCTGCTCGATCTTCATGCGCAACCGCTCCCAGAAGCCGGTCCAGGAATCGCCCTGGCCGCCGCTCTGGGCAAAGGCAGTGGCAACACCGAAGGCAAGCAGGAGAGTGATGAGCTTTTTCATGTGGGACTCCGGAAGTTCAGGGCGTGTCCGCCGTCATCAGCGAGTATGGGAGCCAGCCAGTCAAAATCAAGTCCGCTGGCGACACACACACGCCCGTTTGTCTATTTTTTCTCACGCGAAGCCGCCGCCGCGGGCCTGGCCCTGGACGAAGACAAGGCGTTCAGCAGCTCCAGGCCCAGCGCCTTGTACTTGTTCGCCATGGCCGGGTCCACCTTCTGGGCCTGCGTGAACGCCTCCTTGGCCTTGTCCACGTTCTTGCCGGCCTTGTAGGCCTGGGCCAGGTTGACCAGGATCTCCGGGTCCTTGGGATCAGCCTTGGCCGCATCGGCGTAATACTTCTGCGCGTCGGCGTACTGGCTGTCCAGCATGTGCAGATTGCCCAGGTTGTTGAGCGCGGCGGCGTTGCGCGGCTGGTTGTCGACCACCTTGCGGAAGTACTTGCGCGCCTCGGCGCGGTCGCCCTGGCGCGCCAGGATGATGCCGGTCTGCAGGTGCGCGTCCATGTCGGCCGGGTTCTTCTGGATGGCCTGCAGGTAACGGCGCGTCATGGTCTGCGAGCTGATCTTGAGCACCGAGAGCAGGTCGCCGGGGAAGTTGCGCTCCATCACGTCGCGGCCCACCACCGGGGCGCGCCAGGGGTCCTCGGGCAGGCCGGCAGGCTTGAACTTCTCCCAGGCCTCGTGCACATCGAAGACGGCAAAACCCTCCTTGCCCTTCTCGCGGTAATAGGTGGCGGCACCGGTTTCCCAGGCCTTGATGAAAGACTTGCCCACCAGCGTGGCCTCCACCGGGATCCACAACATGCCCTCGTGGACCACGTACATGTCGTTCATGGTGTAGCCGTCGGAGCTGGCCTCCACGCCGGTGGCGAACATCATGAGCATGTGACCCGGCACCAGCAGCACGCGCGTGGGGATGCCCAGGCTCTCCAGGGCGGCCGAGTACAGCGCCACCAGATCGTCGCAATCACCCGAGCGGCGCTGGATGGTCTCGCGCGGGTACTGGATGTAATCCACGTAGTCGACCTTGTTGGACGTCACCTGGTAGGGGTTGATCGGGTCCTGCACATAGGTCACGCCCAGGGCGCCCAGGGTGTTGAAAAGCGCCGCGGCCAATTGGGTCGGCTCCTTGTTGGCGCCGAACTCCGAGGCCACCGAGCGCGAGAAGTTGATCAGCAGCGGGTCCTTGGGTGTGACGAAGGCGGCGTAGCGGCCGCGCTCGTCCCAGCCCATGCGGTGTTTGTCGTAGATGTTGATGGTCTTGATCTGGCTGTAGACCCGGGGCTGGCCGTTCTCGAAGTAGCTGGCCTCCAGCTTGGCCTGCACGGGGGTGTCTTCGGTCAGCGTGAGGATGTTGTTGTTGAACACGGCCTTGAGCACGACTTCGCGGCTGGCGCCGGGCTCCAGCGAGGGGATGCGCTGCTCGGTCGGGAAGTCCATGAAGTTGTTGAGCACGAAACTGACCTTGATGTCGTTCATGGTCGAGCGCGTGTTGTTGCTCAGCTTGATGGCGCCCACGCCGTCCTTCTCGTAGAGCTTGTAGCTGTTGGAGAAGACGTTGTGCAGCTGGCCGGCATCGATCTCCAGCGGGGCGCGGTTGTCGGCCAGGGTGCTGGCCGACACGGCCTGCTTCTCGGATTCCACGCCGTCCACGCTACGCGCCGCCAGCCAGAAGGTGTAGGCCGTGCCGGGGTTGAGGTTGTCGCGCTGGAACTCGGGCGTGGCGGTCTCGCCCAGCCTGGTGAACTTCTCGCCCTCCTTCTGGTAGACCACATAGCCGGTGACCAGCTTGGCGTCCAGCGCCTTCCAGCTGATGCGCACGCGCGCCGTGGTGGCCTCGGCCTTGACCTCCTGCAGCGGCGGCGGGGTGTACTTCAGTGCCACGCCGGCCACGACCGGGCCCGGCAGGCCTTCCTCGCCACTGGCCGTGGCGGCCGCCACGCGGTAGTGGAAGGTCTCGTCGGGCTTGAGCTGGGCGTCGATGTACTGCGCGTTCGGGCTGCTGCCGATGCGCACAAAGGGCCCGGCTTCGCTGCTGGCCCGGTAGACCTGGTACAGCTTCACATAGGCCAGGGGCGACGCGGCCCAGCGCAGTTCCACGGCATGCACCGACGGCTGTGCGACCAGCTGCTGCGGCGCGCGCGGCTTGTACTGTGTGCTGAACAGCTGCACCCGCGGGCTGCCGCGCTCGGCGATGTAGAAGCTGCTGGCATCGCGCAGGGCCAACGCGTCGGCCTCGGAGAGTTCGCCGTTCTCCTTGCCGGGGGCCGCAAAGCTGCGCAGTTGCCGTCCTTCGAAGCTGTAGACGCGTACACGGTCGCTGTCCAGCACGAACAGCTCTTCCTGCGTGGCCAGCAGGGCCACGGGGCGGCTGAGCTTCTCGGTCTCGCGCGCCGGGTCGTTGCCGAACTCGCGCAGCGGCTCGCCCGCGGCGGAAAAGACCGTGATGGCGTTGCGGCTGGTGTCGAGCACGTAGAGCTGGTCCTGGGCATCGATGGCCAGTGCCGCCGGGCGACCCAGCTTCTCGCGCACACCCTTGTCGATCAGCTTGAAGAACACGCCGTCGGCGCTGAAACCCTGGATGCGGCCATTGCCGCTGTCGGCGACATAAAGGCTGCCATCGCTGGCGATGACGAAGTCGTTCGGGCCGTCGAGCTGGCCGTTGCGGCTGCCGCTGCTGCCGACGGTCAACACCGAGTTGCCGGCCGCATCGAGCTTGTGCAGGCGCGCGCGGTTGCGCTCCAGCACCCACAGGGCGCCGCTCTTGTCGAAAGCCAGGGCCGTGGGGTTCAGGTCCTTGAGCGGCATCTCCTGCGCGGCGCCATCCTTGATGCGCAGCAGGGCCGACTTGTCACGCGCCACCGCAAGCAGCGTGTCCTTGCCGTCCCAGGCCATGCGGCCGGCGGCGACGTTGAGACTTTGCTGCCAACGCACATAGGGCACGGCCGTCTGCCGCGGCGTGAGCACGCTGGCGGGTGCCGCGCCGGTGCGGAAGTGATGCACCAGGCCGCGCTCACGGTCACCCACGTAGACGTCGGTGCCGGCCAGCGCCAGGCCGGACAGGCTCAGGAACTGGGCGCGCCCGTCACCGCGGGAGCCGAAGTAGCTGACCATGCGTCCGCTGGCATCGTATTTCTGCACGGCATACCCTTCGGCATCGACCACATAGACGCCATCGTGCGCCATCTGCAGGGCCACCGGCTTGCCGTTCTTGGGCAGCAGGCGCAGGTGGCTGCCATCCTGGGCATACACCTTGACCTGCGACTTGTCGCTGAACAGCCCGCCGCTGGCATCGAGCACGTAGATCTGGCCCTGGGCATCGACCGCGACCGCCGCCGGCTTGTCCAGCTTGTAGGCCACCTTCTGCTCGTCGATGCCCTTGTTGGCCGGTGCACTGTCGATAGGCAGGGTGGCCAGGAACACACCGTTGTCGCCATACATCTGGATGCGACGGTTGCCCGTGTCGGCCACGTAGACGATGCCGCCGGCCACGAAGATGCCCTGCGGCGAGGACAGGCCGCCCTCGCCGCTGCGGCCACCGAAGCGGCCCTTGTATTTGCCGTCCAGCGCGTACATCACGACGCGGTTCTCGTCGCTGTCGACCACGTAGACGGTGTCGTCGGACACCGCCACCGCCTCGGCCTGGCCCAGCAGGGACCGGCCTTCGGCGTCCTTGGCCTGCAGGCTCAACAGGACCTGGCCGTTCTGGCCGGCGTCCAGCACATCGACCTGCCCGCTCTTGCGCGCCACGTAGAGGCGGTTGCCGCCCATGCCCAGCAGCTTGCGGGTCTCCGTGGCCTGCAGGAAACGCACGTATTCGACCCGGCTGGGCGCAGCGTTCTGCGCCAGCACGGTGCCCTGCAGCAGCAGGGCCATGGCGGCGATGGTGAAAAGACGCATGGTGTCTGTCCTCTGATGGTTCTCGCCTGGCCATCGCGGGCCAGGTCTGCTATTTCGCTAAGGTGCTACTTGTCCTGCCGGTTGAACACGCCATCCCAGTCGGTGGAGACGGGCACCGCCTTGAACTGCAGGCAGCGCTCCAAATATAGCCGGCTCGGGATGTCGTTGGGGTACTCGCCCAGGATGGCCAGGAAGGCCTGCTCCGCCGCCTCCCAATGCTGCTGGCGGAACTGCGCCAGGGCGGCGGCAAAGAGGTTTTCCAGCCGGTCCTCTTGCGGCTGCACGGCGCCACGCAATTCGTGGATGGCCACCGGGATGTCCTTGCCCGCCACACGCACGCGGTCCAGGCGGCGGAAGCGGAAGCTGTCGCAGGTCTTGAGGTAGGTGGCGTCACCCACCACGAAGTCCACGCCGAAGTACTTGGCCATACCCTCCAGGCGTGAGGCCTGGTTGACGGTGTCGCCGATCACGGTGTACTCCATCTTCTGGCCGCGCGAGCCGATGTTGCCCGCCACCACGTCGCCGGTCTGGATGCCGCCGCGGATCACGAAAGGCTCCACGCCCTGCCGCTGCCAGCGTGCGCCCAGTTCGGCCATGAGCTGCTTCATGGCCAGGGCGCAGGCCACGGCGCGTTTGGCGTGGTCGGGCTGGGCCAGCGGAGCGCCCCAGTAGGCCAGGATGCCGTCGCCCATGAACTTGTCGACCGTACCGTCGTGCGCATAGATCAGCTGCACCATGGCGCCCAGGTATTCGTTGAGGCGCGCCACCACCACCTGCGGCTTGTGCCGTTCACTGAAGGCGGTGAAGCCCTTGATGTCGGTGAACATCACGGTCACCTCGCGGTTGTCGCCGCCGATGCGTGCCGCACCCGGGTTCTGCTCGAGCTGGCTGACCAGCTTGCTGGACAGGTAGCTGGAGAACATGGCCCGCATCTCGCGCGCGCTGCGCTCCAGCACCATGTAACGGAAGCCACCGCCCACCAGCAGGGCCACCGTGGCCGCCAGCGGCGGGTAGACCATGCTGACCCACTGGCCCTGCAGGAACAGCCAGTAGCTCAGGCCCACATAGGCCGCGGCCAGCAGCACCACAGCGGGGATGGCGCGCTGCAACCGCACCTGGGCCGTCAGCCAGAAGCTGGCCCCACCGATCAGCACGATCATCACCAGGTCGAACAGCGACTGCAGGCCGGTGCGTTGGATGTAGCGCTGGCTCAGGATGTCATCAGCCACGGCGGCGTGCACCTCAACCCCGGGCGAGTTGGGATGGAAGGGCGTGACGCGCATGTCGTAGATGCCCAGCGCCGTGGCCCCGAGGAACACCGTCTTGCCGCGCAGCGGCGCCAGGTCGACCCGGCCATGGACCACGTCGGCAAAGGCATAACGCGGGTAGTTGCCGGGCGCACCGGTGTAGTTGATCCACAGGGCACCGTCGCGCCCCACGGGGATGCTGCGCTCACCCAGCTGCACCCGGAAGGGTTCGACGCTGAACTGCTGCTCGCCCAGGCTCAGCAGGGCCGCCATCAGGCCCAGCGAGGGCACGGGCTTGCCATTGCGCTCGATCTGCAGCAGGTTGCGGCGGTTCACGCCGTCTTCCTCGGGAATCAGGTTGATGTGGCCGATACCGGCCGCCGCCCGCTCCAGCTGCGGCAGGCTGCCGGTGCTGCCGCTGACGCGGAACTGGCGGTCGAACTCGAAGGTGGTGGCCAGCACCACGTTGCCGGCGCGCCGGATCGCCTCGGCCAGGGCCTGGTCGGTCTCGGCGCTCTCGACCTCGGGAAAAAAGACGTCGAACAGGATGGCCTTGGGCTTGGCCGTCTCCAGGCGCTCCAGCAGGCGCACGTACTGCTGGCGGCTCCAGGGGAAACGCCCGAGTTCGGCGATGCTGCGGTCGTCGATGGTGATGATGGCGATGTCGGGGTGCGGCGTGATCGGGCCGCGCAGGCTCTTGAACCGCAGGTCGTAGGTACGCGCCTCGAAACCCTCGAGGAAAGTGTTCTGCTTGTAGTACAGCAGCGTGACCAGCAGCACCGACACGATGGCCAGCAGGATGGATGCCGCGCGAGAACTGCGCCCTTGCAGCGCCTGACCCAGATCCATGCTGTCTCCTCAGTGGTGTGTGCCGTGGTGTGCGTTCTAGGTTACCAGCTTGCCCGTCGCCTGTGTGTCAGGTCGGCACCACGGCGCGCCGGTGCCAGTCCACCCAGTAGGCCCAGAGCACCAGCAGCCATTGCAGCTGGCCGATCCAGGCGATGGCCTCGACGCTGGGCGGCGGGCTGCCGAGCACATTGCCGGCGTAGACCACGAAGAGGAAGAGCACCAGTCCCACCAGGCCCCAGCGGCCGGCGCCGTCCAGTGTGCGCGTGCTTCGGCTGTAAAGCCACACGCCCAGCATGAACAGCGGCACCTCCAGCGCCAGCGTGAGAACGAGAGAGGACCACAGGCGCAAGCCGAACACCGAGCCGCCCCAGGGCCACAGGGGCAGGTCCGGCCGGTGCACCAGCAGGTCCAGCAGCCAATGGCTCAGGACCAGGCCGGCCAGGATCAGGGCACTGCGGCGGTCGCGCCGCAGCAGGAAATGCAGGCCGGCCAGCAAGGCCGCCCAGCCCAGCACGGCCAACAGGCTGTGCGACCAGGGATAGTGCTCGAACACGAGGGGCGTGACCGTCGTGGCGCCAGGCTCGATGCGCACCCGCTCCAGCCCCATGAGCAGGAAGGTGGGCCACAGCAGGTCGATGAACTGGGCCGCCAGGAACAACGTGCCCAGCGACACCCGGGGTGCGGCGGTCTTGGCGGCAAAGCCGATGGCGAAATGGCCGATGAACATGGCATCACTCCTTGATCTGGGGCACGTCGCGCAGGAACACCGGCAGATCAAGTGCCCGGCGGGCGTCGCTGGACATAGGGGCCTGGGCTGCAGCATTGCGTGATCGCGGCACTATAACCGCCGGTGCTTGCCCCGCGCGGTCTGGCCGCCCTACACTGTGCATCGCATACCCCAAGAGGAGACCTGACATGAGCAGCCCCGCCGCCACCGATCCGCGCAGCTTCACGCGCTTTGCCGACTTCTACCCCTTCTACCTGGGCGAGCACAGCAACCGCACCTGCCGCCGCCTGCATTTCATCGGCAGCACGCTGAGCCTGGCCTGCCTGGCCATGCTGGTGGTCACGGCCCAGCCGCAGTACGTCCTCTACGCCCTGCTCTGCGGTTACGGCTTCGCCTGGCTGGGCCACTTCGGCTTCGAGAAAACAGGGCCTGTTCACCCCAATTTCTCAAGTGCGAACGGGGTGCAAACGGCGCCGATCTAGGCGCGCGACGAAGCCCAGGCCGACCGCCTGGGCGAGGAGTGCAACAACGAGTGGCGCCGTTTGCACCCCGTTCCCCTCGGGTTGCGGCCAAAATAGCCATGCGGGGTGTTGCGCGAACTTGCCGGGGATCACCCCGGCGGCGTCCACGCGCCTACCGCATGACTTTTTTGATCCGCAACGCACCTTGAGAAATTGGGGTGGACAGGCCCCAGCCCGCCAGCTTCAAGCGCCCGCTCTACCGCTTCATGGGCGACTGGGTCATGTACAAGGACATCTGGACCGGCAAGATTCCGTTCTGAGAATGCGGAAAGCTATCATTTCGATAGCACGTCGCAGAGCATGAGTTCTTCCAGGCGGCCGCTGCGCCACAGGGCGGCGGTGCTGGATTCGCGCGGCACCAGCAGGGTCTGCAGCATGGGCGCCAGCGGCGTGCGGGCCGGATCGGCCAGCAGCACCAGGCGCGGCAGCCCACCCTCGCCTTCGTCGATCAGGCGCCCCACCCAGTCCAGCCCCGTCAGCGTCTCCACCAGCTGCTCCAGCTGCAGCGGGTCGACACGCAGACGCTCGGCCAGCTGCATCAGCGTGAGGCCCCGGCGCGAGCGTTCCAGCTCCTGCAGCATTTCCACCGCCAGCTGGAAACGCCAGCCCGGCACCAGGGCACGCCGCGAGACCCCGGCCAGCAGGCTGGGCAGGTAGGCCGCGGTCACCGCACCCAGCAGCACGATGGCCCAGGCCACGTAGATCCAGACCAGCAGGATGGGCACGGTGGCAAAAGCGCCATAGACCGCGGAATAGGTGGGCACCAGCTTCAGGTAGACCGTCAGCAGCTTCTTGGCCAGCTCGATACCGGCCGCGGCGAACAGGCCGCCCGTCCAGGCATGGCTCCATTTCACCTGGGTGTGGGGAACGTAGTGGTAGGTCGCCGCCAGGCCACCGGCCACCAGGATGAACTCCAGGGTATCGAGCAGCAGGCGCAGGCCACCGTGCATGCCACCCACCACGTCGCGCGAAGCCGAGACGATGTAGGAGGTGATGGTCAGGCTGACCGCCAGCAGCAGCGGCCCCAGGGTGATGGCGGCCCAGTAGACCAGCACGCGCTGGCCCAGCGGGCGTGGCCGGCGCACGCGCCAGATAGCGTTGAGCGTGCGGTCGATGGTGAAGACCAGGCTCAGCGCCGTGAAGAACAGCGCGGTCAGGCCGGCCCAGCCCAGGCGGCTGGCCTTGCCGGCGAATTGCGTGAGGTAACCCAGCACCTGGCGCGCGATGTTGTCGGGGATCAGGCTTTCCACCAGCCACTTCTGCAGCACCTCCTGGAACTGGGCGAACATGGGGAAGGCCGTGAAGAGGGCCAGGGCCACCGTGATCAGCGGCACCAGGGCGATGGTGGTGGTGAAGGTCAGGCTGCTGGCGGACAGGCCCAGCCGGTCCTCGCGGAAACGCTCGCGCAGGGTCAAGGCCGTGGTTTTCCAGGGAAAGCGCGAGAGGTCGGTCAGCAACTCTTGCAGGCGGAGGGACAAGCTCATCCCGCTATGATGCCACCTCCATGCAAGCCACCGACACCACCATCCCCTCCCACGTCCGGCTCAGCCGTCAACTGGCCGTGGCCAGCCTGCTGGGCCTGATCGTGCTGGGCCTGGCCTGGGAACTCTGGCTGGCGCCGCTGCGCCCGGGCGGCTCCTGGCTGGCCCTGAAGGTGCTGCCGCTGTGCCTGCCACTGGCCGGTCTGCTGAAGAACCGCATGTACACCTACCGCTGGCTCAGCCTGCTGCTCTGGCTCTACTTCACCGAAGGGGTGGTGCGCGCCACCAGCGAGCCCGCCCCCGGCGCCTGGCTGGCCGGGCTGGAAGTGCTGCTGAGCCTGGCCCTGTTTGCCGCCTGCGTGCTGCACATCCGCCTGCGCCAGAAGGCTGCCCAGGCCACCCCCTCGAACCTCGACACCACCACACCATGACGACCCCCACCGAATTGCTGACCCAGCTGCGCCAGATCGTCGGCGCCTCCAACGTCCTGACCGAAGGCGATCTCAGCGCCTGGGAACTCGACTGGCGCCAACGCGAGCGTGGCCGTGCCCTGGCCGTAGTGCGCCCCGCCTCCACCCCCGAAGTTGCGGCCGTGGTCAAGGCCTGTGCCGCCGCGCGTGTGTCCATGGTGCCTCAGGGCGGCAACACCGGCATGGTGGTGGGCTCCACACCGGACGCCAGCGGCACCCAGGTGGTGCTCAGCCTGACGCGCATGAACAAGGTGCGCCAGCTCGACGCCGGCAACCTGACCATCACGGTGGACGCCGGCTGCGTGCTGCAAAGCCTGCAGGAAGAATGCGAGAAAGCCGGTTTCCTGTTCCCGCTGAGCCTGGCCTCGGAAGGCAGCTGCACCATCGGCGGCAACCTGGGCACCAACGCCGGTGGCACGCAGGTGGTGCGCTACGGCAACACGCGTGAGCTCTGCCTGGGCCTCGAAGTGGTCACGGCCCAGGGCGAGGTCTGGGACGGCCTGACCGGCCTGCGCAAGGACAACACCGGTTACGACCTGCGCCACCTCTTCATCGGCTCCGAGGGCACGCTGGGCGTGATCACCGGCGCCACCATGAAGCTCTACCCCATGCCCAAGGCGCAGCTCACGGCCTATGCCGCCGTGCCCTCGCTGGAGGATGCCGTCAAGCTGCTGGGTCTGGCGCACGAACACTTGAGCGCGGGCCTGACCGGCTTCGAGGTCATGGGCCAGTTCGCGCTGAGCCTGGTGGTCAAGCACTTCCCGCAGCAGCGCGTGCCCTTCTGGCAGGAATCACCCTGGTGCGTGGTGCTGGAGAACTCCGACAACGAATCGGAAGCCCATGCACGCGAGCAGTTCGAGCGCCTGCTCGAAGCCGCCATGGAAGCCGGTTGTGTGAGCGATGCCGTGGTCGCCGAGAGCATGGCCCAGGCCAAGGCGCTGTGGCACATCCGCGAAAGCATCCCGCTGGCCCAGGCCCAGGAAGGCCTGAACATCAAGCACGACATCTCCATCAACGTTTCGCGCATCCCCGCCTTCGTGGCCGAGACCAACGCTCTGCTGCTGGAAAAATTCCCCGGTGCACGCCTGGTGACCTATGGCCACCTGGGCGACGGCAACCTTCACTACAACGTCCAGGCGCCCGAAGGTGAGGACCAGCAGCGCTTCCTAGCCGAGGAAGAGGCACCCATGAACGAAGTGGTCTACGAGGTGGTGGACCGCTACCGCGGCTCGATCTCGGCCGAGCACGGCATCGGCAGCCTCAAGGTCGACAAGCTGCCGGACCACAAGTCACCCGTGGCTCTGGGGCTGATGCGCAGCATCAAGCAGGCGCTGGATCCGTACAACCTGATGAATCCTGGGCGGATGATTCGCGGGTGAGTTTGCCGGGCTTTTTATAGCTTCGTAAAAGATTGCTGCTTACGTGGCAAGCCGGGTCTCGCCCCGGCGGGCGACTCACTTTCTCTTGCTTCGCCAAGAGAAAGTAAGCAAAGAGAAGGCGAGCCGGGTGCGTCGTCCCTCCGCTACGCTACGGGCACACTGCGTTGCTCGGACCGGGCGGGGTGCGCGCAAACTCGCTGCGCTCAAACATGCGCGCCCCTTTTTCCGCCCGCTCCTGCGCTACTCGCCTCCGCACACGGCAGTGGGAACCGGATACCCGAACCCTGCAGTCCCCGCTCACGCGGTGACTGCAGGGTTCACGGTTTGTCATGCGCGCTACGCGACGCTATAGTCAGCCAAATTCTTGAAACAAGGCAAGCACTTAGCTTGCAGCAAGGGAGGCGCCAGGATGAACATCTGTCCATGTCATTCCGCACTTTTGCGATCCATATCACGTTAGGGATCTCCATGAACCGCGCCCTCTTTTTCCTTCTAGCGTTTTGCATGGCCGTTTTCATGGCTTCGTTTTTCGTTGCGGTTTCAAAAGAATCTGTGGCTGCCTATTCAATTTCTGGCGCATCGTTTGTTTGCTTTGTTGCTCTGTATGCGGCGGGGGTTCTAGGCTACAAAGTAGGAGGCAGCCATATATCGTTGGAAGCCAAAGTAGAAGCTCTGGAAAGTGAAAACACAGAGCTAAAGGAATCAGTAACTGCATTGGCCAAATCGATTTACATGGTCAGCAGCGAAAATGCGCCTGCATTTGGCTTCAAGCACGCTCCTGGCGGGCTGTTGGACCAATACTTGGCCCCGGTAAATCACCTGATTGAGGGTGACCTCAAAGCCGTAGTCGAAGAAGATTTGAAGAAAATTACTTATCCCAAAACCCCCTAACATGGCGCTCAACCTCGCCCCCGTCGATCGCTGGACGCTGCGCCATAGAGCGGCGCAGCGCCGGTTAGCTCAACGTTGACTCCCATAGCATTCGTTACCGTTCTTCCCACACGAAAAGGGCACGCTGTCGCGTGCCCTTTTCGTATTTGCATCCGGTTTTGGGTATCCCTCGCCCTTGTGGCTGTGCCGAGAAGCGCAGCGACAGGCGGATCAAGAGGCGCGCATGTTTGAGCCCGCAGGGCGAGTTTGCGCGGCTCCCGCCTGGCGCGAGCATCGCAGGCTGCCCCGGCGCAGCCGGGGTCACAGACACCAGGGTCGCCTTTTCTTTGGTAACTTTCTTTTGGCGAAGCAAAAGAAAGTTACTGCCCTGCCGGGGGCACATCCCGGCTTGCCACGCAAGAAAAGACTTCAATCAAAGAGCAGCCTTCGACAGGCTCAGTCGAGCTTGACGCCCGCATCCTTCACCAACTTCACCCAGAACTTCTCATCCTGCACCAGAAAAACCGCATAGTCCGCCGGCGACTTCGACAGCGACACCTCGGTCCCCTCGCGCGCCAACGCCGCCTTGACCGACTCCTGCTGCATGGCCGTACGCGTAGCCTCGAACACCTTCTGCACGATGGGCGCGGGGGTGCCCGCGGGCACAAAGAAGCCGTACCAGAAGTCCAGGTTGTACTCAGGCAGTCCTGCTTCCTTCATGCCCGGCAGATCGGGGAACAGGGCACTGCGTTCGGCCGCGCTGATGCCCAGGCCACGCACACGGCCGGACTGGATGTGCGGCAACGTGGACGGCGGTGTACCGAAGTAGATCTGCGTATCACCGGCAATCAGCGACTGCATGGCCGGCCCGCCCCCGCGGTAGGGGATCTCGGTGAACTTGACGCCCGCCACCTGGGCAAACTGCGCGGCCCCCAGATGCGTGGCCGAGCCGTTGCCGGCCGTGGCCACGTTCAGGCTGCCCGGGGCCGCCTTGGCCTTGGCGATCAGCTCCTTCACCGATGCAATGCCGGCGTTCGGGTTGACCGCAATCACCAGTGGCGACGCCGTGAGCTTGGTCACGGGTAGCAGGTCGCCGGGCTTGTAGCTGAGTTTGGGATTGAGCGCCGGGTTGACCGAGATGGCGGCAGGGCTGGCGATCAGCAGGGTGTAGCCGTCCGGGGCCGACTTGGCCACCAGATCGGCGGCGATGCTGGAGCCGGCACCGGCCTTGTTCTCGATCACGATGGGCTGGCCCAGGGCGCGACCCAGGGCCTCGCCCACGGCACGCGCCACATAGTCGGCCGCGCCACCGGGCGCAAACCCGACCACCAGCTTGACGGGTTTGTTCGGATAGGCCTGCGCCGTGGCCGATGAAGCACCTCCCAGGGCCAGCAGGCCGGCCAGCACGATAGACCACTGTCGCATGTCTCGTCTCCTTATCGTTGGAAAGCCAGGGCCCGCCGGGCAGGCCGCATCACTCGAGCTTGACGTCGGCGTCCTTCACCAGCTTGACCCAGAACTTCTCGTCCTGGGCCAGGAAGGCCGCGAAGTCCGCCGGCGACCTGGACACCGACACATCGGTGCCTTCGCGCGCCAGCGCGGCCTTCACGCTGGGCACCTGCATGGCGGTCTGCGAGGCGGCGAACAGCTTCTGCACGATGGCCGGGGGCGTGCCGGCCGGCACGAAGAAGCCGTACCAGAAGTCGAGGGTGTACTCCGGCAGGCCGGCTTCCTTCATGCCCGGCAGATCGGGGAACAGGGCGGTGCGCTCCAGCGTGCTGACGGCCAGCCCGCGCAGGCGGCCCGCCTGGATCATGGGCAGCACCGAGGGCGGCGTGCCGAAGGTCAGCTGCGTATCACCCGCAATGACCGACTGGATGGCCGGGGCGCCGCCGCGAAACGGAATGTGCTGCATCTGCACGCCGGCCACCTGGCTGAAGTGGGCCGCACCCAGGTGCGGCGCCGAGCCGTTGCCCGAGGTGGCGTAGTTCAAGGTGCCGGGGGCCGCCTTGGCCTTGGCGATCAGCTCCTTGACGGAGGTGATGCCTGTGGTCGGATTGGCTGCAATCACCAGGGGCGAGGCCGTCAGCTTGGTGACGGGCAACAGGTCGCTGGCCTTGTAACCGAGCTTGGGGTTGAGCGCGGGGTTGACCGAGATGCTGCTCGGGCTGGCGATCAGCAGGGTGTAGCCATCGGGGGCAGACTTGGCCACGGCCTCGGCGGCGATGCTGGAGCCGGCCCCCGCCTTGTTCTCGATCACGATAGGCTGCCCGAGGGCGCGGCTCAAGGACTCGCCAATGGCACGGGCGACAAAATCGGCAGCGCCGCCCGGGGCGAAACCCACCACCAGTTTGACGGGCTTGGCCGGGTAGGCCGGCGCCTGGGCCAGCGCGGCGTGGGAGCAGGTGCCCAGGACCAGGGCAGTCAGCAGCAGTTGGCGTTTGTTCATGTCGTCGTCTCCTCTTGATGAATGGTGGACTGATGTCGCGACGGGATGCAGGTTCAGGGCAGGCCGGCCAGGACGATCTTGCCCATGTGCTGGGCGGCTTCCATGGCCGCCTTGGCTTCGGCCAGCTGCTCGAAAGGCAGCACCCGGTCGACCAGCGGCACGATACGGCCATCGGCCAGCATCGGCAGGATCTGCGCCTTGAAGGGCGGTACGCCCTCGGCCTTCATGTCGGCGTTGCGCAGCTTGTTGGACACACCGAAGAGCGTCAGGCGTTTGGCGTGCAAGGCGTCGAGGTCGATCTCGGCATGCAGCGCGCCGTCGACATAACCCACCACGGCCAGCCGGCCCTGGAAGGCCAGGCAGCGCATGCTCTCCGCGAACATCGTGCCGCCTACGGCGTTGACCACCAGGTTCACACCCTTGCCGCCCGTGGCCTGCATGACGGCGTCATGGAAATCAGGCCGACGCGTACAGATGCCCAGGTCCAGGCCCAGGGTCTTGAGATGGTCGAGCTTGGCCTGTGAGCCCGAGGTGCCGATCACCCTGGCGCCCAGGGCCTTGGCCATGGTCAGCGCCGTCACGCCCAGGCCCGAGGACACACCCGGGATCAGCAGCCACTGGCCGGCCTGCAGGTGACCCTGCAGCACCAGCATGTCGTGCACGACCAGACCGGTCAGGGGCACGGCCGAGGCCTGCTCCCAGCTCAGGCCTTCGGGCTTGGGCATGGCTTCGCGCGCATCCATCAGCGTGAACTCGGCAAAACCACCGGAGCAACGGCCCATGACGGCATCACCCGGCTTGAAGCCCCTGACGCCGGCCCCGCAGGCCACCACCTCGCCCGCCGCTTCCATGCCCGCGGCCTTGGCGCTGCCTTCGGCCTGCAGGCTGTGGCCGATGATGAATTCACCGCGGTTCAGGCCAGCGGCGCGCACGCGCACCAGCACCTGGCCCGGCCCGGCTTCGGGACGGGGAATGTCACGTAACTCGACGGCGATCTTGCCGCCGGTGATCCTGGCCCAGTAGGACTTCATCTTGTTTTCCTTCGTCGCTTCACTTGCCGCGGAACACCGGCTTGCGTTTTTCCATGAAAGCCTTGCGGCCCTCGGCATAGTCCTCGCTCTGGAAACAGCCCTGGATGAGCTGCTTGCACTTGTCAAAGTCCACCTCGGGCGAAGGCTTGAGGATCTCGGCCACGATGGCCTTGCCCGCGCGCACCGTCAGCGGCGCATTGGCGGCCAGGGCCTGGGTGTACTCGGCCAGCAGCGCGGGCAGCTGGTCCGGCCCGCACACGCGCGAGATCAGACCGACCTCCTTGGCCTCCACCGCGCTGATACGACGCGCCGTGAAAAACAGGTCCTTGGCCACACCGGGGCCGACCAGGTCCACCAGGTTCTTCATGGCCGAGTAGCGATAACCCAGACCCAGGCGCGCGGCCGGGATGGAGAACACCGCATCGCTGCTGGCGATGCGGATGTCGCAGCTCATGGCCACGTTGACACCACCACCGATGCAGTAGCCACGGATGCAGGCCAGCGTGGGCTTGCTGAAGTTGTAGATGCCCATGAGCGCCTGCTCGGCCATGAGCTCGTAACGGGCCACGGCCTCGCGCGCGGCGCGCATGTCCTCGAACTGCGAGATGTCGGCACCGGAGACGAAGGCCTTCTCGCCCGCGCCCGAGAACACCACCAGACGCACACGCTCGTCCGTCTCGGCCTGGGCCAGCAGCACGGGCACGGCCTCCCACATGTCCACCGAGAGCGCGTTGTGACGCTCGGGATTGTTGAAGCGGATGTGCAGCGTGCTGCCATCCTCGTCCATCCAGCTCTGCACCCGCTCGGTGGGGGACTGATAAGTGATTTCTTGCATCTCAGTTGCTCCACTGCGCCGGGCAAGACCCCCGACGCATGAAAGGGTCTAAGCGGGGAATGCCGTGGAACCGGCTTTGCCGGGCCACTGGCATTGCCCCCTTGAGGGGGGTGGCGCAGCGACACGCAGTGCGCGTAGCCTGGGGGTGTTTCATCACTTCAATAGACTCCTTGTGCCTTCAGGCGCTTCATTTCATCATCGGCCAGGCCGAGTTCGTGCAGGATCTCTGCGCTGTGCTCGCCGCGCTTGGGTGCCGCACGGGCAATGGTGCTGGGCGTGCGCTCCAGCTGCACCGGCTGGCCCACCAGGCGCTGCGGGCCGTGGTGCGCCGAGACCACCTCCTTGACCATGCCCAGGTGCCGGACCTGTTCTTCCTCGAACACTTCCTGCACATTGTTGATCAGGCCGCAGGCCACACCGCCTTCGTTGAAGCGCTGCACCCAGTAGGCGCGGTCCTGCGCGGCCAGGCGGCGGTTGATCTCTTCGTTGAGCGAATCGCGGTTGACCGAGCGGCCCATCTTGTCGTGGTAACGCGCATCCGTCACCCACTCGGGTGCGCCCAGGATGTCGCAGAAGCGTTCCCAGATCTTGGAGCCGAAGACGGCGATGTTCATCCAGCCGTCACGCGCCTTGTAGACCCCGGTGGGGATGCTGGTCGGGTGGTAGTTGCCCGCTTGCGTGGGCACTTCGCCGTCGATGAGCACGCGTGAGGTCTGGAAGTCCATCATGTAGACCATGGACTCCAGCAGCGAGGTGTGCAGGAACTGTCCTTTGCCTGAGGCCTCACGCTCCAGCAGCGCGACCAGGATGCCCTGGGCCGCAAAGATGCCCGCACAGAGGTCGGCAATCGGGATGCCCACGCGCATGGGGCCGTCACCCGGCTTGCCGGTGACCGACATCAGACCGCTCATGCCCTGGGCGATCTGGTCGAAACCCGGGCGCTGGGCCAGGGGACCCGTCTGGCCGAAGCCCGAGATGCTGGCGTAGACCAGGCGCGGGTGGTCTTTCGCCAGCGTCTCGTAGTCGATGCCCAGGCGGAACTTCACGTCGGGGCGGAAGTTCTCGACCACCACGTCGGCCGTGGCGATCAGGCGCTTGAGCACGGCGATGCCTTCGGCCTCTTTCAGGTTCAGGGTGATGGAGCGCTTGTTGCGGTGGGTGTACTGGTAATCGGAACCATCCTGGCCCCCCAGGGTGTCGTCACCGCGCATGTGCTCGGGCATCTGGACCTGGATGACGTCGGCGCCCCAGTCGGCAAGCTGGCGGCAGCAGGTCGGGCCGGCGCGGACCTGGGTCAGGTCGATCACGCGAAAACGCGCCAGGGCGGAGGAAGCTGGGGTATGGGGCATGGTGGGCAGGTCTACGCAAGTCAAACTGGGAGGCAGTGTCCTGTTTAAGACCTTAAGTGTCAACACTTTTACAAGAATAGATGACACTTTTAATGGTTTTCCCCAATCCCGCCGCGGCCGCGGGTGCTACCATCCAGCCACCCCCGACGTCCACCGCCCACCTCCCCCATGGAACCCGCCAAAGAAAAAACCGAGCAGGGACTCTCACCCGCCATCGCGGAAGAACTCAAGCGCCTCATCTACAGCGGTGAAATCCAGCCCGGCGACCGCCTCAACGAAGCCGCACTCGCCCTGCGCATGGGCACCAGCCGGGGCCCCATCCGCGAAGCCATCCGCATGCTGGCCGGCCTGGGCCTGGTCACGGCCGTGCCCAACCGCGGCGTCTTCGTGCGCCAGATCTCGGTGCGCGAGATGCTGGAGATCTATGAGCTGCGCGCCCTGGTCTTCGGCTTCGCCGCGGAGCGCGCCAGCGTGCATGTGGACGACAGCCACCGCAAGGAACTCGAACAGCTGCTCGACCGCATGGACACGGCCTGCGAGGCCGGCGACGGCACGGCCTACTACGAGCTCAACCTGCGTTTCCACACCGTGATCCTGGAGCTCTGTGGCAACCAGCGCGCCCACCAGGCCTACGACGACTACATCAAGGAGCTGCACCTGTTCCGGCGCAGCTACTTCAATGCGCCGGGCAATATGCGCCGCTCCAACACCGAGCACCGCGCCATCTTCGAGGCCATCGCCAAGGGCGACGCCAAACGCGCCCGCACCCTGGCCGAGCGCCACGTGCTCTCCGGGCGCGACCGGTTGCTGGCGCGGCTGGACCAGCCTGCCTGAAGTTGAAGAAACACCCCCTGAGCCGCTACGCGGCTTCCCCCTCTCTCGCCTTCGGCGGGAGGGGGACCGCACCAACGGCCCGGCCGAGCCGGTTCCGTGGTGCGCCCCGCCTGAATACCGACTTGTAGGAAAATCGTGGTCATGACCACCCGCCCCGTCCGCTCCCAGTACGAAGACTTCATGCGCCACGTGTACACCACGGGCGTGGCCAAGACCGACCGCACCGGCACCGGCACGCGCAGCGTGTTCGGCCACCAGATGCGCTTCGACCTCAAGGAAGGTTTCCCCCTGGTCACCACCAAGAAGGTGCACCTGCGCTCCATCATCCAGGAGCTGCTCTGGTTCCTCACGGGCTCGAGCAACAACAACTGGCTCAAGGAACGCGGCGTCTCCATCTGGGATGAATGGGCGCGGCCTGATGGTGATCTGGGCCCGGTCTACGGTGTGCAGTGGCGCAGCTGGCCGACGCCTGACGGCGGCCACATCGACCAGATCGCCGAGGTCGTCAAGACGCTCAAGAGCAACCCCGATTCGCGCCGCATCATCGTGAGCGCCTGGAACGTGGCCGAACTCAGCAAGATGGCGCTCATGCCCTGCCACGCTTTCTTCCAGTTCTACGTGGCCGAGGGCAAGTTGAGCTGCCAGCTCTACCAGCGCAGCGCTGACATCTTCCTGGGCGTGCCCTTCAACATCGCCAGCTATGCGCTGCTCACGCACATGCTGGCGCAGCAGTGTGACCTGGACGTGGGTGACTTCATCTGGACCGGGGGCGACTGCCACATCTACAGCAACCACCACGAGCAGGTGGCACTGCAGCTGGGCCGCGCGCCCTACCCCTACCCCACCCTGAACATCAAGCGCCGGCCGGACTCGATCTTCGATTACCAGTACGAGGACTTCGAGGTGCTGGACTACCAGTGCCACCCGGCCATCAAGGCTCCGGTGGCCGTGTGAGCAGGACCTGCGTACACTTATTTCCCCAGATGCGTTGCGGATCAAAAAGGCCATGCGGTAGGCGCGTGGACGCCGCCGGGGTCAACCCCGGCAAGATCACGCAACACCCCGCATGGTCTTTTTGGCCGCAACCCGGAGGGAATAGGGCCCCAAAGGCGCCACTCGTTGTTGCACTCCTAGCCCAGGCGGCCAGCCTGGGCGTCGTCGCGCGCCTAGATTGGCGCCTTTGGGGCCCTATTCGCACTGGGGAAATAAGTGTACGCAGGTCCTAACCGCAAACAGCTCATCACCCTGATCGCCCTCACGCTGATGTGGGGCATCAACTGGCCGATGATGAAGTTCTCGCTGCGGGAGCTCTCGCC
This sequence comes from Hylemonella sp. GW821-FHT12C09, assembly GCF_058807395.1. Lineage (NCBI taxonomy): Bacteria > Pseudomonadati > Pseudomonadota > Betaproteobacteria > Burkholderiales > Comamonadaceae > Hylemonella > Hylemonella sp. GW821-FHT12C09. The sequence goes on from NZ_JBXAQQ010000002.1 coordinate 245,332, forward strand.
CCTGTATTTCCGTGCGCTGACCATGACGGCGGGCGCGCTGTTTCTCTACAGCTGGTACCGGGCCCAGGGCCTGCGCATGTGGCCGCAGGGCCGTGAATGGCGTACGGTCCTGGCCATTGGCGCGCCCAATATGCTGGGCTGGCACACCTTCGCGATCCTCGGCGTCGGGGAGCTGGCCTCGGGCCGGGCCGCCATCCTGGGTTTCACCATGCCGATCTGGACGGTGCTGATCGGCGTGCTCTTCTTGGGCGAACGGCTCACGCGCCGGTTGAGCGTGGCTGCGGTGGCCGTGGCCATCGCCATCGCACTGCTGACTTCCAGCGAGTTCACCAACCTCAGCGGCCGCCCGCTGGGTGTGATGTGGATGGAGATTGCCGCGATCTGCTGGGCCATCGGCACGCTGATGATGCGGCGCGCCACCCTCACCCTGCCGGTGGAGACCCTCACCATCTGGACCATGATCCTGGCCAGCGCCTGCCTCTGGCTCATCGCCCTGGCCAGCGAACCCTGGCCCAGCTGGCAGTTCAGCGGCACCATGTGGCTCAGTCTGGCCTACGGTGCCTTCATCAACTACGGCTTTGCCCAGACCCTGTGGGCCAGCCTGGCGCGGCACCTGCCAGCGTCTACCAGCGCCATGAGCGTGATGGCCATCCCCCTGGTGGGCACGCTCAGCGCCACCTTCATCGTCGGCGAATGGCCGCACTGGCAGGATTACGTGGCCGTCGTCTTCGTGATGCTGGCCATTGCCGCCGTGCTGTTGCCGCCGCGTTCCCGGAGAATACCCGCATGAAACTGCACCTCATCTTCGCCCGCGCGGCCAATGGCACCATCGGCAAGGACGGCGTGATGCCGTGGCACCTGCCCGAGGACCTGGCCCATTTCAAGCGCACCACGCTGGGCTGCCCGGTCATCATGGGCCGCAAGACCTGGGAATCGATCCCGGCGCGCTTTCGCCCCCTGCCCGGCCGCACCAATGTGGTGGTGACGCGCCAACCAGGCTGGCACGCCGAAGGCGCACACGTAGCGCACTCGCTGCCCGAGGCCCTGGCCCTTTGCGGCGAGGTGAACGATGCCTGGATCATCGGCGGCGCCGACATCTACGCACAGGCCCTGCCACTGGCCAGTACCGCAGTGGTCACAGAAATAGAAGCGTCATATGACGGGGATGCTTTTGCGCCACAATTCGGACCCGAGTGGAAGGAAACGCGACGCGAGCGTCACGGCTCCTCCACCGGCCTGAATTTCAGTTTTGTCACTTACACGAATACAAAAGGAGTCTGATATGTCCGGAGGCGGTTTTCACGTGCACGGCCCGCACGACCACGAACTCGAACACGCGCAACAGGGCGGCGGCCATGGTGACCACGGCGGCGGCATGACCAACCAGATCGCCATGTTCACGGCCATCATCGCCACAGTGGGCGCCATCTTCGCCTACATGGGCGGTGCCACCCAGGCCAATGCCGGCCTGTACAAGAACAATGCGGCCATCAAGAAGACCGAGGCGTCCAACCAGTGGAACTACTTCCAGTCCAAGAGCACCAAGCAGTCCCTGGCCGAGGTCTCGCGCGACCTGACCTCCAGCGGCGCCGAGAAGGAAAAGTACCAGGCCAAGATCGACCGCTACGAGAAGGAAAAGAACGAGATCAAGGTGGTCGCCGAGAAGCTGGAAGCCGATGCCACCGACTGGGACAAGAAGAGCGACGAGCAGATGCACCTGCACCACCGCTGGGCCCAGGCCACCACCGTGCTGCAAGTCTGCATCGCGCTGGCCGCCATCGCCCTGCTGACACGCAAGAAGTGGCTGGAATACGCCATGTTCGCGGCCGGAGCGCTCGGGGTGGTCGTCGGCGCGCTAGCGGTGCTGCACATCTGATGCCCAGCGCATGAAGCTCGCGACCTGGAACATCAACTCGCTCAACGTGCGCCTGCCGCAGGTTCTGGACTGGCTGGCGGCCAACCCGGTGGACGTGCTGGCGCTCCAGGAGCTCAAGCTCACCGACGACAAGTTTCCCTTCGACGCCTTCGCGGCGGCGGGCTACCAGGCCGCGTGCTTTGGCCAGAAGACCTACAACGGCGTGGCCCTGCTCGCGCGCGCGCCGCTGGAAGGCGTGGTGCGCAACATCCCGGGTTTCGAGGACGAGATGGCGCGTGTGATCAGCGCCACGGTGAACGGCGTGCGGGTCATCGGCGCCTATTTCCCCAACGGCCAGGAGCCGGGCTCGGACAAGTTCGCCTACAAGATGCGCTGGCTCGACGCCCTGCGCGAGTGGCTGCGCGGCGAACTGCAGCAGCACCCGAAGCTGGTGCTCATGGGTGACTACAACATCACCTTCGACGACGCCGATGTCTGGGACCCGGTGGGCCTCAAGGACACGATCCATTGCACCGAGGAAGAGCGCACGCATCTGCGCGCGCTGGTCGATCTGGGCCTGACGGATTCGGTGCGCCTGTTCCCGCAGCCCGAGAAGAACTATTCGTGGTGGGACTACCGCAACATGGCCTTCCGCCGCAAGCAGGGCCTGCGCATCGATCACATCCTGATCAGCGATGCGCTCAAGCCCCTGGCCACGGCCTGCGCTGTGGACCCTACGCCGCGCAAGAACGAACGCCCCAGCGACCACGCCCCGGTGGTGCTGGAGTTGCAAGGGTTCTGAGCGCCCTGGCCCACCGGTCATGGACACGCTGGGCTACACCCTCTTTCCGACGCCCCTGGGCTTGTGCGGCATTGCCTGGAACAAGCGGGCGCTGACCTGCGTGCAACTGCCGGAAACCGATGAAGCGGCCACGCTCGGGCGTCTGGCACGGCGTTACCCGCAGTGCCAGCGCAGCGAGCCTCCGCCCTTTGTGCGAGACGCCATCGCTGCCGTCACGGCCCTGCTCGAAGGCCATCCCGGCGAACCGCGTGATCTCACGCACCTGCCGCTGGACATGGGCGGCGTGCCGCCCTTTCACCAGCGCGTCTACGAACTGGCACGACGCATCCCGCCGGGCGAAACCTTGACCTATGGTGAAGTGGCGCAGCGCCTGGGCGAACCGGGCGCGGCCCGCGCCGTCGGCCAGGCCCTGGGGGCCAACCCCTTTGCCCCCGTGGTGCCCTGCCACCGTGTGCTGGGCGCCCAGACGGGCACCGGTGGTTTCTCGGCCCATGGCGGGCTGTCGACCAAGCTGAAGATGCTGGAGATCGAGGGCGCGCGCTTCGGCGGCCCCGGGCTCTTCGACTGAAGCCAGAGAAAGCAAACAGACACGGTATTCATGCGAGGACGCCGTGGAACGGGCTTCGCCCGGCCGCTGGCGCCGCCCCCCAGTGGGGGCTGAGGGCCGCGGCTCCAAGCCTGCCTGCGCAGGCTTGGACGGACCCGAAGAGCTGGAGTCTCCGACGTCGGCACCGGGCGGCCAAAGGCCGCCCCGGGGGGCGTCCTATTCCTCCAGCCCCAGTTCCTGGATCTTGCGGGTGATGGTGTTGCGGCCGATGCCCAGCTTGTGGGCGGCCTCGATGCGCCGGCCACGCGTGCTGTCCAGCGCCGTCAGGATGAGCTTGCGCTCGAACCGCTTCGTCAGTTCATCCCAGACGTCCAGTCGACCGCTGAGCAGCAGGGCCATGGCCTCGGCCTGCAGGCCGCTCTCCCAGTCAACGGAGGACGCCGGCATGCCCGCCACAGGCGAGGCCAGGGCCACGGCCTCCGGCACCCCCGCTGCTGCTGCAGATGGGGCGGCGACAGCAAGGGCCTCACCAGGTGCCAGGCCGATCTCGGGGGGCAGGTCCTTGGCTTCAATCACCTGGGCCGGTGCCATGACGGTCAGCCAGTGGCAGATGTTCTCCAGCTGGCGCACATTGCCGGGAAATCCGAAGCGCCCCAGTCGCTCCAGCGCCGCATCCGAGATGCGCTTGGGCTCGACGCCAAGCTGGCGTGCGCTCTGCTGCAGGAAGTGGCGCGTGAGCATGGGCACGTCCTCGCGCCGCTCGCGCAGGGCCGGCAGACGCAGGCGGATGACGTTGAGGCGGTGGAACAGGTCTTCGCGGAACACGCCTTCCTTGACGCGTTGCTCCAGGTCCTGGTGCGTGGCGGCGATCACGCGCACATTGGTCTTGACGGCGCTGTGCCCGCCCACACGGTAGAAATGGCCGTCCGACAGCACACGCAGCAGCCGTGTCTGCAGGTCGAAAGGCATGTCGCCGATCTCGTCGAGGAAGAGCGTGCCGCCATCGGCCTGCTCGAAACGGCCGCGACGCATGGTCTGGGCACCGGTGAAGGCGCCGCGCTCATGGCCGAACAGCTCGCTCTCCAGCAGATCCTTCGGGATCGCGGCGGTATTGATCGCCACGAAAGGCCCGTTGGCACGCGGTGAATGCTTGTGCAGGGCACGCGCCACCAGCTCCTTGCCCGAACCCGATTCACCGGTGATCAGCACGGTGACATTGCTCTGAGAGAGCCGGCCGATGGCGCGGAACACGTCCTGCATGGCCGGGGCCTGACCCAGCATCTCGGGGGCTTCGTCGATGGACTCCTGCGCAACCTCCTCGCGCTGACTTTCCTCGACGGCACGGCGGATCAACTCCACCGCCTTGGGCAGGTCGAAAGGCTTGGGCAGGTACTCGAAGGCCCCGCCCTGGAAGGCGGAGACCGCACTGTCCAGGTCGGAGAAGGCCGTCATGATGATGACCGGCAGGCCGGGGTGGCGCGCCTTGACCTTCTCCAGGAGTTCCAGGCCGGAGCCGCCCGGCATGCGGATGTCGCTCACCAGCACCTGCGGGCCCTCGCCCTCCTCGTCCAGGGCAGCCAGCACCTCGCGCGGGTTGGTGAAGCTGCGTGTGGGCATCTGCTCGCGTTGCAGCGCCTTCTCCAGCACGAAGCGTATGGACTGGTCATCATCGGCGATCCAAATCGGCTTCATGTGCGACTACACCCTTAGGTCATGCTGCCATTCTCAGGGCAGCGGTATCAATATTTTGAAATCGGTCCGGCCGGGCTCGCTGTCGCACTCGATCAGGCCATGGTGCTGCTGCACGAAGGTTTGCGCCAACGTCAGCCCCAGGCCGGAGCCGCCCTCCCTTCCCGACACCAGCGGGAAAAAGATACGGTCCTTGATCGAGTCCGGCACGCCGGGCCCGTTGTCGATGACATGCAATTCCAATGCCAGCTTGTAGCGTTGTTTGCCGAAAGTGATCTGGCGGGCGATCCGGGTCCGGAAGGTCAGGCGCCCATCACCGGCGGCGATGCGCTCGGCGAGGGCCTGACAGGCGTTGTGCGCAATATTCAGAACGGCCTGGATCAGCTGCTCGCGGTCGCCGCGAAACTCCGGAATGGAGGTGTCGTAATCGCGCACCACGCGCAAACCCTTGGGGAATTCGGCCAGGATCAGCGAGCGCACCCGCTCGCAGACCTCGTGCATGTTGACGTCGCCCACCACATGCGGGCGGCGATGCGGCGCGAGCAGGCGGTCCACCAGGGTCTGCAGGCGGTCGGCCTCGTGGATGATCACACGCGTGTACTCGGTCAGCTGGCTGTCGATCTCCATCTCCAGCAACTGGGCCGCGCCACGGATGCCACCCAGCGGGTTCTTGATCTCGTGCGCGAGGTTGCGGATCAGCTCCTTGTTGGCCTGGGCTTGGTCAATCAGGCGCTCTTCGCGTTCCTGGCGGGCCTGCTGCTCCAGCGGCAGCATCTCGATCAGGATGTCTCCCGGCTGGTCGGTCTGGGTCAGGATCACGTGCACGGGCAGGGGGTCCCGCCCGGGACGCTTCAGCCAGGCATCGTAGCGCAGGGCCGCAAATTCGTTGTCGCGCAAACCGCCAAGGGCGGCCGCCAGGGTCGCGGGCTCGGTGTAGTGCTCTGCCAGATCCGACCCTTCGATGCTGCGCCGGGACATGCCCAGCGCGTCCTCGAGGGCGGCATTGGCATAGACCACCGCCGCGTCCCCGTGCACGACGGCGACGAGCGTGGCCAGAAGGTCAAAAGGCTGGAAGCGACTGACGGAGGGGATGGCGGTCGGTTTCAAGCCGCCTATTTTGACTCAGGAAGGCGGTCGAGTTCGCGGCGCAGGCCGGCCTGGTCGCTTTCATTGCGTTCGATGCTGGCCTTGAGTTCGTTCACGCGGTCCAGGTACTTCTGGTGGTTGCGAAATTCGGGCCCCATCTTCTCGGGCTCGCCGTTGTTGTATTCGGCCTGCAGTTCGGACTGCCGGGCTTCGGCCTTGCGCAGCTCGGCCTCCAGGATCTGGCGGGCATCCGTATCACGCTGGCGCTGCAGCGTGCCGTCAACGCGCTTACCTTCCTGGCTGGCCGAGGCGAGGCGGACCGACTCCGTCGCGCGCGGGCGTTGCACCACGGTCACGTTGCCGCCCTCGAGCAGCTTGCAGCCCTTCTGGCCGGGTTGCACGGTATTGGTGTACTCATTGCCGCAACGGTAGATGCGGCCCTGGGCCTGGGCCAGATCGGCCACGGTCAGGCCTGCTACGAAAAGCGTAGCTGCTAACGACATCAGTAAAGGCTTCTTCATAGGGTTCTCCGCACATCGAAAATGCAGGGGCGGTCTGAGAGTATCGACTATCCACGCCAAAAATCAAACCCCGAAAGTTCACGGAAAACAAAAAGGACGGCCGAAGCCGTCCTTTTTTTGCGACAAGCTGTAACGAATCACAGCCTGCGGGCACCCCTTTACAGGGAGTAGTACATGTCGTACTCGACCGGGTGCGGCGCCATGCGGAAGCGCGTGACTTCGCCCATCTTCAACTCGATGTAGGCATCCAGCATGGAGTCGGTGAACACGCCGCCCTTGGTCAGGAAGGAGCGGTCCTTGTCCAGGTAGTCCAGGGCCTGGTCCAGGCTGTGGCAGACGGTCGGCACCAGCTTGTCCTCTTCCGGGGGCAGGTGGTACAGGTCCTTGGTGGCGGCTTCGCCCGGATGGATCTTGTTTTCCACGCCGTCCAGACCGGCCATCATCAGGGCCGAGAAGCACAGATAGGGGTTGGCGGACGGATCGGGGAAACGCGCCTCGATGCGGCGACCCTTGGGGTTGGCCACGAAGGGGATGCGGATGGAAGCAGAACGGTTGCGCGAGCTGTAGGCCAGCTTCACCGGGGCTTCGAAGCCGGGCACCAGGCGCTTGTAGCTGTTGGTACCGGGGTTGGTGATGGCGTTCAGCGCACGGGCGTGCTTGATGATGCCGCCGATGTAGTACAGGGCAAAGTCGCTCAGGCCGGCGTAGCCGTCACCGGCGAACAGGTTCTTGCCGTCCTTCCAGATGGACTGGTGCACATGCATGCCGGAGCCGTTGTCGCCAGCGTAGGGCTTGGGCATGAAGGTGGCGGTCTTGCCGTAGGCGTTGGCCACGTTCCAGACCACGTACTTCAGGACCTGGGTCCAGTCGGCGCGCTGCACCAGCGTGCTGAACTTGGTGCCGATCTCGTTCTGGCCAGCGCCGGCCACTTCGTGGTGGAACACTTCGACCGGGATGCCCAGGGATTCGAGGATCAGGGACATCTCGGCGCGCATGTCCTGCGTGCTGTCGACCGGGGGCACCGGGAAATAGCCGCCCTTGGTGGTGGGGCGGTGGCCGCGGTTGCCGCCTTCGAGCTGCTTGCCGCTGTTCCAGGGGGCTTCGTACTCGTCGATGGCGAACATCACGTTGCCGGGTTCGTTGGACCAGCGCACGCCGTCGAAGATGAAGAATTCGGGCTCGGGACCGAAGTAGGCGGTGTCGCCGATACCGGAAGCCTTCAGGTAGGCCTCGGCACGCTTGGCGATGGAGCGCGGGTCACGGTCATAGGACTTGCCGTCGCTGGGCTCGACCACGTCACACTGCAGGAACAGGGTGGTTTCTTCGAAGAAGGGGTCGATGTTGGCGGTGTTCGGGTCGGGCATGAGCTGCATGTCCGAAGCCTCGATGCCCTTCCAGCCGGCGATGGACGAACCGTCGAAGGCGTGGCCCGAGCTGAACTTGTCTTCATCGAAGTGGGAAACCGGCACGGTCACGTGCTGTTCCTTGCCACGGGTGTCGGTGAAGCGGAAGTCAACGAACTTGACCTCGTTTTCCTTCACCATCTTCATCACGTCTGCGACGGTCTTGGCCATCTGGTACTCCTGGTAGGAAGGGTTGTTAAAAGTTACGCAGGCACATGAATGCAGGTTCTGTGCCAATCCCGCTTGCGCCGGCTTGCGTCAAAGTCGGTATTCTGCCTTGAGTTTCAGTGCCTTCCCGCGATCAGACGCACACCAAGGCAGAAACTTTTTGCCAAATTGATCCAATTTGGTGCATTCAAAACGCACCAAATTGGTAAATTAATTTTTACGCACCAATTCAGGGCCAAGCTTGGCACCCAGCTGGCTCAGGCCTTCGAGCAGCGCCGCATAAGCAGGCGGGATCAGATCGGGACCGCCCTTGACCCCCAGTTCTATGTGCCGGCCATGCTGCGGATGATCGACGCTGGGCAGGCTGAAGACCTTGACGCTGGCGTGCCGCGACTCGATGGCCTCCATCAGCGGTGTCAACGTGGCCTCCATGGCACCGTAGACGATGACGGACTGCTCGCACCAGGCATCGCGGCGGAACTGCCCCGCGTAATGGGTGTCCAGCACCCATTCGATCATCGGCCAGGCCATCACGGGAAAGCCCGGCACGAAATGCACGGCGCCCCGGCCGCCGGGGGACGCACAGCTGAACCCGGGGATCTTGTTGTAGGGGTTGGGAATGATCTGCGACCCGACAGGAAAGACCCCCATATTGAGCCGGTGCACATTGTCCGGACGGTCCGGCACATAGGGCACGCCCTGCTCGCGCGCCACGTCCTGCATGCGCTCGCGGATCAGCAACTCGGCCTGGGGATGCAGCGCCAGCTCCGTGCCCAGGGCGCGCGCCGCACATAGCCGCGTGTGGTCATCCGGTGTGGCGCCGATACCGCCACAGGAAAACACCACCTCGCCTGAGGCGAAGGCACGTGCCAGCGTGGCCGTGATGCGCTGCGGGTCGTCGCCCACGTAGTCGGCATACGCGAGCGGCAGGCCGCGCGCCTGCAGCAGCTCGATGACCTTGGGCAGATGCTTGTCGGCGCGTTTGCCCGACAGGATTTCATCGCCGATGATGATCAGGCCGAAGGATACGGTGGTGTCAGGCATGGGAAGAGTCCGTGGCGCCGGCGTCCGGCAGAGGGGCGGCGCGCAGCGCGGCGAGTGCCGCCAGGCTGTAGTGGCTGAACCAGAGCGCCGCAAAGATGAACACGAAGGTATAGATCCAGATTGCCAAGGGCACCAGCAGCGGCGCCAGGACGACGGCCATGGCGCCGACCGCCCAGATCAGGCCAGGCGCTGCGCCCATATAGCCGCTGATCACACCGATGGCCAGCAGCCAGTAGCGGTGACGGCGCATCAACTCTTCGCGCTCCGGCTTGCTGGCGTGCAAGGCCAGCACGTCGTAGACCATCACGCGCGAGGTCAGCCAGCCCCAGATCAGGGGCGGCACGACGATCACCAGGGGGGGGATCAGCCACAGCGGCAGGGTCAGGACCAGCGCCAGCAAAGCCAGCAGCGCCGAACCCAGACCTTGCAGCAGGCTGCCCGCGAAGCTGCCCCCGCGCCGCTGTGCCAGCGCGTTGAACCGGCGCTCGGCCACCAGCTTGACAAGAGCCGGCGTCGCCAGCCAGGCCACCGCCAGCAGGGACAGCACGATCATCAGCGGCAGGACCAGCGAGATGAGCAGCAGGGGTGGGAGCACCATGCGCAGGTGCCCCATGGCCATGCTGTCGAGCCAGCGAAACAGGCTTTCCATCAGTGCCCAGTCGGCCAGCCAGGTCTGCAGGCCCAGCACGGCCGGGTCCCAGAACAGCCAGAACAGCCCCACGCTCAAGGCTGCAAGCAGCACCAGGGGCAGGAAGGACAAGGCAATCACGCGCGGTTGCAGGCAATAGGCCAGCGCGCGCCAGAAGGAGTCCAGGAAAAGTGTCATGTTCCAAGCATACCTTGGCGCATGTTTCAAACCTGTTTCAGGCCCGCCCCAACAGTCGCTTGAGGCCCAGCCATTGCTGGGACCAGAAGCCGCGCCCGTAATCACGTCCCTGCTCCACCTGGTCGCGGATGCCGGTCGGGTCGTAGCGCAGCTCGAAGTTGGCTGTGCCGAACAGCATGTCCCACCAGGGCAGCAAGACGCCGAAGTTGTGTCCACCGAGGACCTTGCCGGGCGATTCGTGACCGATGCCGATGCTGTGGTGCACCCGGTGAAAGCGCGGGCTGATCCACAGGCGCTCGCCCCAGCGCCCGAAGGACAGGCGCAGGTTGGCGTGCTGGAAACTTTCGCTGAGCTGGGTGAAAGCGACGATGGCCACGAACTGCCCCGGTGCCACGCCGATGAGCTGTGCCAGCGTGACCAGCAGCACGTCGCGGAGCAGGTCGTCGAGCAGGTGGTTGCGGTTGTCGCTCCACATCGTCATCTGGCGCTGCGAGTGGTGCAGCGCATGCAGGCGCCACCACCATTCGAAGTGGTGCTGGCCGCGATGCAGCCAGTAGTCGAAGAAATCCATCACGACCAGGTAGATCAGCAGGCTGACCACGGGCAGATCGGTCACACCGGGCCACAGGTCATCCAGATGGAAGGTCGGCAGGCCGGCCGCGCGCAGCATGCCGAAGAAGTCGTCCATCAACGGCGTGAGCGTGAAGAAGAGCACCAGCCGGAACAGGCCCAGGCGATGGATCAGGGTATAGAGCACGTCGGTGCGGATGGCCGCCCGGTCGGCCAGCGGCTCGACCGGACGCCAGCGCTGCAGCGGCGCCATGACCGCCAGCATGACCACCAGTTGCAGCAGACCGACGAGCAGCCAGCCCGTGCCGCTGTAGGCGTCCTCCAGCCGGTTGCCCAGGCCGATGGCAAACACCACGGGTTGCACCAGCAACTCGAACAGCCACTGCTGCAGGGCGTCAAAGGCGTTCACCAGATGCTCCATGACGCGCTCACTTCCCACGGGCTTCGCGCTGTGCGATCCAGCCCCGATAGTCCGGATGCTCGCGCAGGGTACGGAAGCAATAACCCTGCTGCTTGAGCCCGGCAATCAGCGGCTCCAGCACCGCCGGGGCCCAGGGGTCCTGGCGCGACCAGATGCCCAGGTGCGCCACCAGCACGTCGCCGGTGCGGATGTCGCGCAGCGCCTTCTTGAGCAACATGTCGTTGGGGTATTTGTCGCTGGGCAGCTCATCCCCCAGGAATCCGGCGGGTGCCCAAGCCACGTGCTGGTAGCCGCACTGGCGTGCGGCGGCCAGCAGCGCCGGCGAGGTCTTGCCGCCGGGGGCGCGGAACAGGGGCAACGGCGCCTGGCCCGTGTGCTGCTGCAGGCGGGCCGAAGCAGCGTCCAGCTGCGCACAGTAGGACGGCGCATCCCAGACCATGTCACGCCCCTGCTGCGCCCCGGCCGAAGGCCGCACGCGAAAGCGCGGCGCCCCCCCCGCAGTGGGCACATCGGCGCGCCAGTAGACATGGTCCAGCGTGTGGGACGCGAATTCATGCCCTTCGCCCGCGCGGGCGCGCCACCAGGCCGCCCAGTGCGTGCCCAGACTGCCATCGCCCACCTGGGTGCGCTCATGGGCGGCGAAAAAGGTGACACGCACCTGCTGGCGTTGCAAGACCGCGGCAATTTGGTCGGCCACGCCCATGTGGCCGGTGTCGAAGGTCAGGTAGACCGGCTTGCTGCAACCGCCGGTCGCCGGGCCCTGGGCCGAGGCCGTCAGCGCCAGCAGTGCCAGGGCAAGGAAAACACTGCGACTACTGGCGCGGCGCATGGTCCAGCGTCCAGACCCCATGGGGCGATTTGCCGACCCGGATCTGGCGCACCACCTGGCGCGTACCGGTATCGATAACGCTGAGCTTGCCAGCCCAGCGCGAAGCCACGAGGATGTACTTGCCATCGGCCGTCAGGTCCATGCAATCGGGGCCGCTCGGGCCGGGATACTCATCGACCACGGCCATGGCCTTGTAGTCGATCTTGCTGATGGTGTTGGCCACGCGGTTGCTCACCAGCACGTGGCGTCGATCGCCCACGGCGCGAAAGGCATGCGCCCCCTTGCCGGTCGGGATCAGCTGCACGGCAGCCGGCACCGGCATGGCCAGGTCGTAGACCTCCACGCCCTCGCCCCCCGTCAGGCCGACGAGCAGGAAGCGGTCATCCGGCGTACCGAACACGTCGGCCGGCAAGGGGCCGGTCTTGATGCGCCACTTGAGCACCTGTTGCGGCAGATCGATGGCCACCAGCTCATCGCTGTCCTGCATGGTCACGTAAGCCGTGGTGCTCTTGCTGTCGATCCAGATGTGGCTGGGTGTCTTGCCGGTGGGGATGCGTTTGGCCAGCGCCAGGTCGCGCCCGTCCCAGCGGTAGATGTCGACGTGGTTGAGCCGGTTGGCAGCCGTCACGAACCATTGCATGTCGGGAGAGAAACGCAACTGGTAGGGGTCGAGGATGCCGCGCACGGTGCGCTGCACCTGGGCCGTCCGCGGATCGACAAAGGTCAGCGAGTCACTGAAGGCATTGGCGATGATCAGGGACTTCTCGTCAGGCGTCAGATAGAGGTGGTGCGGTTCCTTGCCGGTCGCAAAGCGCTTGATCTCCTTCCAGCTCACCGGGTCGATCACGCTGACATCGGCGTCCTTGGAATTGAGCACAAAAATGGGTGCCGACTGCGGCTGCGCCACGGACCAGCCGGCCGTCAGGGCCAGCCAGAGGACGAGGACACGGGGGAAAAACTTCGGCATGGAACACTCGCGGCTATGGAGCAGCAAGTGTAGCGGCCACGATCCGCCCGCCCGTGGCCAGGGTTTGAGGCACATCAAGTCCCCGCGCAGGGCCCGCCTCAGGGCTGGATCAGCGCCAGATCCGCCGTTTCCAGCCAGCGCCATTGGCCCGGGGCCAGATCCGCCGGCAAGGTGAGGCCGCCAATCTGCGAACGGTGCAAGGCCTCGACCCGGTTGCCCACGGCCGCCACCATGCGCTTGACCTGGTGGTACTTGCCGCCGGTCAACGTCAGCCGCAGATGCTGCGGGTCCGTGAGTTCGCAGGCCGCTGCGCGCACCGGCCGGGGATCGTCGTCCAGCACCACGCCAGCCAGCAACTGCTGCAGTTCACGCTCGCCCGCCGGGTGCTTGAGCGTGACCTCGTAGACCTTGGGCACCGCATGGCGCGGCGAGGCCAGGCGGTGGATGAGCTGGCCATCATCGGTCAGCAGCAGCAGACCCGTGGTGTCTTGGTCCAGGCGGCCGATGGCCTGCACGCCCTGTACGGCGCTCTTGTTGGGGCGCTGGCGCAACGGCGCGGGCAGCAGGGTGTAGACGCTGGGCCAAGCCGAAGGCTTTTGCGAGCATTCGATGCCGGCCGGCTTGTTCAGCATGATGCAGGCCCGCCGGTGGCAGACCCATTCCAGCCCCTGCACGCGCAGGCGCAGGCCTTCGTCAACGAACTCGGCCGTGGCATCGAGGCACACGGCCTCATCAACGGTCACATGCCCCTGCTGGATCAGGCCGGCGCAAACCCGGCGCGTGCCAAAACCCTGGGCGTAAAGAATGTCCTGCAACTGCATGAAAAGGTCTCAAGGGCACGACTGGCAAGGCCGTGACGTACAAAAACTGTAGCGAATCAGCATGCTGACCCTGTAATCAGGGCCGGATTCCGTGCAAAAGTGCAGCCCAAAGCCCCTCCAACCTGCTCCAACTTCGCGTATCCGGTTCAGGATAGCGACCGTAGACCTTACACTTTTCTCAAACAACGATACCTACGCACATGAACGGGTACACAGGGTGGATGATAGTCGCAGGACTGATGGCTGCGAGCGGCGCACTGGGTGCGTACGCCTATGCCGCGCGCCTGAAAAAGCAGGAGCAGGCCAAACGGCGCATCCCGCGCAAATGGCCTCTCGCCGTGCGCGCCATGGTGAACAGCCGGGAACGGCTCGTCTGGCGCTGGATGCTGCGCGCCTTCCAGGACCATCACGTCATGGTCAAGCTGCCGGTCACGCGATTCACCATGCCTCAGGTCCGCGAAGAAGGCCAGCACTGGTTCCAGATCCTCGGTGGCGTCTATTGCACCTTCACCGTCTGCAATAGCGATGGCCAGGTGGTCGGCTGTGTCGATGTACCGGGTCCGCAAGGCCTGTCGCTGAGCAACCAGACCCTCAAGCACACGCTGCTCTCCCAATGCAACGTCCGCTACTGGGTGGTCGATCCCGAGCACCTGCCCAGCGTCAGCACGATCCGCGCCGCCTTCCTCGGTGAGCAGGCCGTGATGAAAGAGGAACTGGAGCGCGTTCGCACCGAGACCGAGTTCAACCAGACGCGCGCCAACCTCAAGGCGGCGCTGATCCGACAGCGCAACAACCAGCCGACTGCCAGCGACTTCGCGCGACTGGAAGCCCTGATGTCCGCCGACCCGCATAGCCACGACGCCTACGAGAGCCAACTCTCCACCACCTGGAAGCACGACTCCTTCGTCGCCCCGCTGGACAGCCGGTCTGGCGAACTCACCGAAGGCCGTTGAGCGACCGGCCGCCAGGGCCGGACATGAAAAAACCCCGACCGTTACCGGCCGGGGTTTTGTGTTTGGTGGAGCTGGGGGGATTTGAACCCCCGTCCGCAAGCCTTGTTCGAGCAGATCTACATGTTTAGCGGTCTGATTTGGATCTCGCCACTGACATCGCGCAGTCGCACGCTATGCCAGCCGCCAGCACCCTATTTTCTCGTCCGTTGCTAAGGTACCCAGCCCCGGACCAGCCGATGAAATTATCTTTACAGCCGGGAGGCTTGCGCCCCCTTGCCCAGCCCATCGGCCTGCTGTTGTAAAGCTCACTGGCAATTAAGCAGCGAGTGCGAAACGTTCGTCGTTTGCAGTTAGGTTTTTTGAATCAGTTTTACGAGCACATTCAGCTCGACATGCACCACATCGCGTCCGAACCCACGTCGAAACCAATGCAGCCCCAAGACCTCCATTTTAGGCCTGTCCCAGCAATTGCAAGAGCTCGATCGGAGAATTAATCAAGGCGTGGGCGCCCCAGCTGGCCACGTCGGACTTCTGGCCCAGGTAGCCGTAGGTGGCGGCCACCGTGCCCATGCCGGCCGCCAGGCCCGCCACGATGTCGCGTTCATCGTCGCCCACGTAGAGGCAACGCTGCGGATCCAGGTTCAGGCGGCGCGCAGCCTCGAACAGGGGCTCCGGGTGCGGTTTGGGATGGGGCGTGGTATCACCGCCAATGATGGCCCGTGCACTGGCAAACAGGGGCATGGCGCCCGTCAGCGGCAGGGCAAAGCGCTCGATCTTGTTGGTCACCACACCCCAGGCCAGTTCTCTTTGCAGCAGCGCCTCGATCAGCTCGGCCACGCCAGCAAAGGCGTAAGTGCGTACCGTCATGCAGCGCTCATAGTTGGCCATGAACTCCTCGCGCAGCTCGTTGTAGCCCGGTGCGTCCGGCGTCAGGCCGAAGGCCACGCCGATCATGCCGCGCGCGCCCGCGCCCGCCATGGGTCGGTACTGCTCCAGGGGCAGGGGCGGAAGGCCGCGGGTGGTACGCATCTGGTCGGCAGCGGCCCCCAGGTCGGGGGCGCTATCGATCAGGGTACCGTCCAGGTCGAACAGGACGGCCTCGATACCGGCAAAAGACCTCATCACAGTCCAGGCTTGCGCGTGGCCAGCAGGTAGTTGACGCTGGTGTCGGCACTGAGCCAGTAGCGCCGGGTCAGCGGGTTGTATTCCATGCCGCGCGTGGGCCCCAGTTCCAGGCTGGCCTGGCGGCAGTAACGCGCCAGTTCGCTGGGGCGGATCATCTTGGCATACTCGTGCGTGCCACGCGGCAGCAGCTTGAGGATGTACTCGGCCCCGACGATGGCGAACAGGAAGGACTTGGGATTGCGGTTGATGGTGGAGAAGAACACCCAGCCACCGGGCTTGACCAGCGTGGCGCAGGCCTGGACCACGGACGCCGGGTCCGGCACATGCTCCAGCATCTCCATGCAGGTCACCACATCGAAACTGGCCGGCTTTTCGCTCGCCAGCGCCTCGGCACTGATCTCGCGGTAGTTCACATTGGGCGTGCCGGCCTCCAGCGCATGCAGCTGGGCCACCTTGAGCGCCTTGGTCGACAGGTCTATGCCGGTGACCTGGGCGCCCTTGCGCGCCATCGAGTCGGACAGGATGCCGCCTCCACAGCCGATATCGAGCACTTGCCGGCCAGCCAGCGGCGCCAGGCCGTTGATCCAGTCCAGGCGCAGGGGATTGATCTGGTGCAGGGGACGGAATTCGCTTTCAGGGTCCCACCAGCGGTGGGCCAGCTCGGAAAACTTGGCCAATTCGGCCGGATCGGCATTCACGGTGGTCGTCATGCCTTGATTATCCGACAGCTCAGAAACCCTTCGCCAAAATCCGTGCAACGGATTGCGTCGCAGGCCAACTTCGCGCAGCGAAGCAGCGGCCGGAGACACAAACGACAAACCCCGCCGAAGCGGGGTTTGTCTCAGGCGATCAGAAGATTACTTGTTGGCGCGGGTGCCGACGACTTCGATTTCCACGCGACGGTTCTTCGCGCGGCCTTCGGTCGTGCGGTTGTCAGCCACGGGCTGCTTCTCGCCCTTGCCTTCGGTATACACGCGGTTCTTGTCGATGCCCTTGGAGGTCAGGTAGGCCTTCACGGCTTCGGCGCGACGCACGGACAGCTTCTGGTTGTACTCATCGGTACCGATGGAGTCGGCGTGACCCACGGCGATGATGACTTCCAGATTGATGCCCTTGACCTTCTCGGCCAGATCATCCAGCTTGGCCTTGGCGTCAGCCTTGATCACCGACTTGTCGAAGTCGAAGAAGGTGTCGGCGGCATAGGTCACCTTGACGGCAGCGGCGGGCGGCGGAGCAGCGGGCTTCGGAGCAGCTGCCGGAGCGGGTGCGGGAGCAGGGGCCGGAGCGGGTGCCGGAGCAGCCGGGGCAGCCTTCGGTGCCGGCTCGGGTTCGGGGGTGGAAGCACAACCGGCCATCACCAGTGCGACTGCAGCAAACAGGGCTGCCACGGAATTCAGTTTTTTCATGGTTCTCCTCTAACGGATTGGGGCCAGAGCGGCACGGCGGTTAAATGGAAGGCATTCACTTGTTATGAGCGCCACCCGACGGTCTGATGCATTGTGCCATATCAAACCCGGTGGTCAACCGGAGCGACGCGACGCAGGCGCATGCCTGCTGGGCTTGCCGACGGTCTGTTGCAGGCATGCCACATGGCCGGCACTTTAGAATCGTGGATTGCCCACGCCCGAGTTCATCTCTCCCATGACCCAATTCGCCAAGGAAACCCTGCCCGTCAGCCTCGAAGAGGAGATGCGTCGCAGCTACCTGGATTACGCCATGAGCGTGATCGTCGGGCGGGCCCTGCCCGATGCCCGCGATGGTCTCAAGCCGGTGCACCGGCGCGTGCTCTACGCGATGCACGAACTCAACAACGACTGGAACCGCGCCTACAAGAAATCGGCGCGTATCGTCGGCGACGTCATCGGCAAATACCACCCGCACGGTGACCAGTCGGTCTACGACACCATCGTTCGCATGGCTCAGGACTTCTCCATGCGCCACATGCTGGTGGACGGCCAGGGCAACTTCGGCTCGGTGGACGGCGACAGCGCCGCCGCCATGCGCTACACCGAAATCCGTCTGGCCAAGATCGCCCACGAGATGATCGCCGACCTGGACAAGGAGACGGTGGACTTCGGCCCCAACTACGACGGCTCCGAGAAAGAGCCGTTGGTCCTGCCCAGCAAGCTGCCCAATCTGCTGGTCAACGGCTCCGGTGGCATTGCCGTGGGCATGGCCACCAACATCCCGCCGCACAACCTCAACGAGGTGGTCGACGCCTGCCTGCACCTGCTGCGCAACCCGCAGGCCTCCATCGACGAGCTGATGGAGATCGTGCCGGCGCCCGACTTCCCCACCGCCGGCATCATCTACGGCATGCAGGGCGTCAAGGACGGCTACCGCACCGGCCGCGGCCGCGTGGTGATGCGCGCCAGATGCCACTTCGAGGACATCGACAAGGGCCAGCGCCAGTCCATCATCGTCGACGAGCTGCCCTACCAGGTCAACAAGAAGACCCTGCTCGAGCGCATCGCCGAGCTGGTGCACGAGAAGAAGATCGACGGCATCAGCCACATCCAGGACGAGTCCGACAAGTCCGGCATGCGTGTGGTGATCGAACTCAAGCGCGGCGAAGTGCCCGAGGTGGTGCTCAACAACCTGTACAAGCAGACCCAGCTGCAGGACACCTTCGGCATGAACATGGTGGCCCTGATCAACGGCCAGCCCAAGCTGTGCAACCTGAAGGACCTGATCGAGGTCTTCCTGGACCACCGCCGCGAAGTGGTGAGCCGCCGCACGGTCTTCAACCTGCGCAAGGCGCGCGAGCGCGGCCATGTGCTCGAAGGCCTGGCCGTGGCGCTGGCCAACATCGACGACTTCATCGCCATCATCCGCAACGCCCCCACCCCGCCGGTGGCCAAGGCCGAGCTGATGGCCAGGCCCTGGGACAGCAAGCTGGTGCGCGAGATGCTCACCCGCACCCGAGCCGACGGCGGCGTGGTCAATGCCGACGACTACCGCCCCGAAGGCCTGGAAAAGAACTACGGCATGGGCAACGATGGCCTGTACCGCCTGTCCGACACGCAAGCGCAGGAAATCCTGCAGATGCGCCTGCAGCGCCTGACCGGCCTGGAGCAGGACAAGATCGTGGCCGAGTACAAGGACGTCATGGCCGAGATCGAGGACTTCCTCGACATCCTGGCCAAGCCCGAGCGCGTGGCGATCATCATCGGCGAGGAACTGGGCGCCATCAAGCAGGAGTTCGGCCAGAACAAGGCGGGCGCACGCCGCAGCCAGGTCGAGCACAACGCCCAGGACCTGGCCACCGAAGACCTGATCACGCCGACCGACATGGTGGTGACACTCAGCCACGCCGGCTACATCAAGAGCCAGCCCCTGTCCGAGTACCGCGCCCAGAAGCGCGGTGGCCGCGGCAAGCAGGCCACCGCCACCAAGGAAGACGACTGGATCGACCAGCTCTTCATCGCCAACACGCACGACTACATCCTGTGCTTCTCCAACCGCGGGCGCCTGTACTGGCTCAAGGTCTGGGAAGTGCCCGCCGGCTCGCGCGGCTCGCGCGGTCGCCCCATCGTCAACATGTTCCCGCTGCAAGAGGGCGAGAAGATCAATGTGGTGCTGCCGCTGACCGGTGACAACCGCAGCTTCCCGGCTGATCACTATGTCTTCATGGCCACCTCCATGGGCACGGTCAAGAAGACCTCGCTGGACGAATTCTCCAATCCGCGCAAGGCCGGCATCATCGCCGTCGACCTGGACCCGGGCGACTTCCTGATCGGCGCAGCGCTCACCGACGGACAGCACGACGTGATGCTCTTCAGCGACGGCGGCAAGGCCGTGCGTTTTGACGAGAACGACGTGCGCCCCATGGGCCGTGCGGCCCGCGGTGTGCGCGGCATGATGCTGGACGACGGCCAGGGCGTGATCGCCATGCTGGTAGCAGAGGACGAACAGCAAAGCGTGCTGACCGCCACCGAGAACGGCTACGGCAAGCGCACCAGCATCACCGAGTACACGCGCCACGGCCGCGGCACCAAGGGCATGATCGCCATCCAGCAGAGCGAACGCAACGGCAAGGTCGTCGCCGCCACCCTGGTGCATGCCGATGACGAGATCATGCTGATCACCGACAAGGGCGTGCTGGTGCGCACCCGCGTTTCCGAAATCCGCGAACTCGGCCGCGCCACCCAGGGCGTGACCCTGATCGGCATGGACGAAGGCGCCAAACTCAGCGGCCTGCAGCGCATCGTGGAAAACGACGCGAATGGCGCCGAAGGTGCCGAGGGCGAGACCGGCGACGCAGAAGACGCCAGCTGATGCAGCGCCCGTACAACTTCTCGGCCGGCCCGGCCACCATCGCGCCCGAGGTGCTGCAGCAGGCCGCCAGCGAAATGCTGGACTGGCACGGCAGCGGCATGGGCGTGATGGAGATGAGCCACCGCGGCAAGGAATTCATCAGCATCTACGAACAGGCGCAGGCCGACCTGCGTGAGTTGCTGGCGGTGCCGAAGAATTTTCACATCCTCTTCATGCAAGGCGGCGGCCTGGCGGAAAACGCCATCGTCCCGCTCAACCTCTCGCGCGGCGGCACGGTCGATTTCGTGCTGACCGGCACCTGGAGCGAGAAGTCCATCAAGGAAGCGCGCAAATACTGCAAGGTGAACGTGGCGGCCACCGACGAGGCCAACAGCTACACCCGGCTGCCCGCCCCGTCCAGCTGGCAGTTGAGTCCGGGCGCCAGCTACGTGCACATCTGTTCGAATGAGACCATCCACGGCGTCGAATTCCACGAACTGCCCGACCTGAAGGCGCTGGGCTCGAAAGCGCCGCTGGTGATCGACTTCTCCTCCCAGGTCGCCTCGCGCCCGGTGGACTGGTCGCGCGTGGGCCTGGCCTTCGGCGGCGCGCAGAAAAACATCGGCCCGGCCGGCCTGACCCTGGTCATCGTGCGTGAAGACCTGCTGGGCCACGCCCAAGCCGCCTGCCCCAGCGCCTTCGACTACCAGACCGTGGCCGACAACGAGTCCATGTTCAACACCCCGCCGACCTACGCCATCTACATGGCCGGCCTGATCTTCCAGTGGCTGAAAAAGCTGGGTGGCGTGCCGGCCATGGAGGCGCGCAACATCGCCAAGGCCCGGCTGCTGTACGAGGCGATCGACCGCTCGCAGTTCTACGTGAACCGGGTGGCGAAAGACTGCCGCTCCCGCATGAACGTGCCCTTCTTCCTGCGCGACGAATCGCGCAACGACGCCTTCCTCGCCGGCGCCAGGGCCGCCGGCCTGCTGCAGCTCAAGGGTCACAAGTCGGTCGGCGGCATGCGCGCCAGCATCTACAACGCCATGCCGCTCGAGGGGGTGCAGACCCTGGTCGAGTACATGCGAGAATTCGAAAGAAAATCATGACCCCCCCGAAGCGCCTTCGGCGCCTCCCCCCCACGGGGGGGCGCACCCAGCGGCCCGGCCAAGCCGGTTCCGCGGATGCCTGCGCACGGGTCCCGGGCATGGCTACGACCGAGTGCAATGCACAACGAATCTAAGATGGCCAAGACCCTGCCCGAACTGCGCACCCAGATCGACACCCTGGACCAGGAGCTGCTCGCCCTGCTGAACCGGCGCGCCGCCCTGGCCCATGAAGTGGGCGAGATCAAGAAGGACGAAGGCTCGCCCGTCTTTCGCCCCGAACGCGAAACCCAGGTCATCACCGGCCTGCAGGCCGGCAACCCCGGGCCGCTCAAACGTGACAGCGTGGCCACCATCTGGCGCGAGATCATGTCGGCCTGCCGTGCCCTGGAGGCACCGCAGCGCGTGGCCTACCTTGGCCCGGCCGGCACCTTCAGCGAACAGGCCGCCGAGCAGTTCTTCGGCTCCAGCATCGAACGCATGCCCTGCGGCAGCATCGACGAAGTCTTCCGCGCCACCGCCGCGGGTGCCGCACAGTTCGGCGTGGTCCCCATGGAGAACTCCACCGAGGGCATGGTCTCGCGTTCGCTCGACCTCTTCCTCGCCTCGCCCCTGCACGTGATCGGCGAGACCAGCCTGCTGGTGCGCCACAACCTGCTGCGCCTGTCCGACTCCCTCGAAGGCATCACCGCCGTCTACGCCCATCCGCAGGCCCTGGCCCAGTGCCAGCACTGGCTCAACGCCCACCTGCCGCACGCCGAGCGCCACGCCGCGGCCAGCAATGCGGAAGGCGCACGCCTGGCCTCCACCAACCCGGCCTGGGCCGGTATCGCCAGCGAGCGCGCAGGCAGCGAGTTCGGCCTGCACGTGGTGGCCCATGCCATTCAGGACGACGCCTACAACCGCACCCGTTTTGCCGTGGTCTGCCTGCCGCAGACCCTGCCCACGCCGGAAGCCTCGGGCAAGGACTGCGTGAGCCTCATCGTCTCGGTCCCCAACCGCCCGGGTGCGGTGCACGACCTGCTGGTGCCCCTGAAGAAGCACGGCGTGTCCATGACGCGCTTCGAGTCGCGTCCGGCGCGCTCCGGCCAATGGGAATACTATTTCTACATCGACATTCAAGGCCATACCTCGCAGCCCCATGTCGTCGCCGCTTTGCAGGAGTTGCAGGCCCTCTGCGCCTTCTACAAAGTCCTTGGCACCTACCCGGTATCTGAATAATGAACCCCCACGTTCATCACTACGTGTATTCACTGCCCCCCGAGGGGGCTGAAGCCCGCGGCTCCACGCCTGCCTGCGCAGGCGTGGACGGGCCGAAGAGCGGCTGCGTCCTGCAGCCGCGCGGCCTGCAAGGCCAAGCCCTAGAGACGGCCCTGCGAGAGTCTTATGTTTGAACAGTTGGGTCTGATCGGTTGCGGCCTCATGGGCGGTTCTTTTGCCCTGGCGCTCAAACGCGCCGGTCTGGTCAAGCGCGTGGTCGGCTACAGCAAGTCGCCTTCCACCACCGAGCGCGCCCGTGCCATGGGCGTGATCGACGTCGAGGCCCCTTCGGCCCTGCTGGCCGTCTCGGGCGCCGACATCGTGCTGATCGCCGTGCCGGTCTCGGCCACCGAGGCCACCTTCAAGGCCATCAAGCACCTGGTCACGCCGCAGATGCTCATCATGGACGTCGGCTCGACGAAACGCGACGTGGTCGATGCCGCACGCCGCGCGCTGCGTGAGCAGATCGGCTCTTTCGTACCGGCCCATCCCATCGCCGGCAAGGAAGTCTCGGGCGTCGAGCATGCCGACCCCGACCTGTACTCCGGCAAGCAGATCATCCTGACCCCGATCGAGCGCACCCACGCCCCCCAGGTGCAGCAGGCCATCGACATCTGGTCCGCCCTGGGCTGCAATGTGCTCAAGATGACGCCCGAGTCGCACGATGCGGCCTTTGCCTCGGTGAGCCACCTGCCCCACCTGATCGCCTTCGCGCTGATGAACTCCATCACCGGCCAGAACCAGGGCAAGGACTTCCTGTCCCTGGCCGGCCCGGGTTTTCGCGACTTCACGCGCATCGCTGCCAGCGACCCGCACATGTGGCGCGACATCATGATCTCCAACCGCGAAGAATTGCTGACCCAGTCCAAGCTCTTCCAGCGCAATCTGCAGGCGCTCGAACTCATGATCTCCAATGGCAACGCCGACGCGCTCGAAGAGCTGATCAGCCAGGCCAGCCAGGCACGCGCCAACTGGAGCATGAACAAGAACCGCCGCTGAGACGTCCTCCTCCGCGCCGATGTATTCCACCGCCTTTCTCGACCTGCCGCCGCTGACCGGCGCGCACGGCCGGGTGCTGTTGCCCGGCTCCAAGAGCATTTCCAACCGCGTGCTGCTGCTCTCGGCCCTGTGCCGCGGCCGCACCACCCTGCACGACCTGCTCGATTCCGACGACACCCGCGTCATGCTGGCCGCCCTGCGCCAGCTGGGTTGCGGCGTGTTGCAGGACGGCAGCACCGTCGTCATCGACGGCCTGGACGGCCAGTTGCCCGCCACTGCGCTGAAGTTCTTCATGGGCAATGCCGGCACCGCCATGCGCCCGCTGACCGCAGCACTGGCCGTGCTGGGTGGCGACTTCGAACTCTCGGGCGTGCCGCGCATGCACGAGCGTCCCATAGGCGACCTGGTCGATGCGCTGCGCCCGCTGGGCTGCGCCATCGATTACCTGGGCAACAACGGCTACCCGCCGCTGCGCATCGGCCGCTCGAACCTTAAGCTCGACGCCCCGATCAAGGTGCGCGGCGACGTTTCCAGCCAGTTCCTGACCGCCCTGCTGATGGCCCTGCCGCTGGTCGCCATGAATCGGGCCCCCACGCTCGGCACGGACGTGTCCTCGCTGCCCCCCGAGGGGGCTGCCCAGTCTTGGGACGGCCCGGCGACTGGGCGCGACATCGTCATCGAGGTCGTCGGCGAGTTGATCTCCAAACCCTATATCGAGATCACGCTCAAGCTGCTGGCGCGTTACGGCATCCAGGTGCGCCGCGAGGGCTGGCAACGCTTCACGATCCCCGCCGGCAGCCGCTACCAGTCGCCGGGCACCCTGCATGTGGAAGCCGACGCCTCCTCGGCCAGCTATTTCATCGCCCTGGGCGCCATCGCCGCCGAGGCGGCCACGCCGGTGCGCATCGAGGGCGTGGGCGAGCGCTCGATCCAGGGCGACATCAAATTCGTCGACGCCGCCCGCCAGATGGGCGCCCATGTGAAGGGCGGCCCCAACTGGCTCGAAATCTCCCGGGGCAGCTGGCCCCTGAAGGCCATCGACCTGGACTGCAACCACATCCCCGACGCCGCCATGACCCTGGCCGTGATGGCACTCTACGCCGACGGCCCCAGCACCCTGCGCAATATCGCCAGCTGGCGCGTCAAGGAGACCGACCGCATCGCCGCCATGGCCACCGAGCTGCGCAAGCTAGGCGCCACCGTGGATGAGGGTGCGGACTACATCCGCGTCACGCCGCTCGTGCGTTCGGGCTGGAAGGCGGCCGCCATCCATACCTACGACGACCACCGCGTCGCCATGTGCTTCTCGCTAGCCGCCTTCAACCCGGCCGGCATCCCGGTGCGCATCCTGGACCCCAAGTGCGTGGCCAAGACCTTCCCCGACTACTTCGAAGCCCTGTTCTCGGTCACCACCCCGGCCACCGGCGCCGTGCCGGTGCTCTGCGTGGACGGCCCCACGGCTTCGGGCAAGGGCACGCTGGCCGCGCGTCTGGCCGCGCGCCTGGGCTACCACCTGCTGGATTCCGGCGCCCTCTACCGCGTGACCGCACAGGCCGCCCTGCGCGCCGGGCTGGCCCTGGAGCCGCAGAACGAAGTGGCCATCGCCGCCCTGGCCCGGCGCCTGCCGGTGCGCTTCGAAGGTGAGCACGTGCTCCTGGACGGCGAAGACGTCAGCCAGATCATCCGCAGCGAGCAGGGCGGCATGAACGCCTCCAGGGTTTCGGCCCTGCCGGCCGTGCGCACCGCCCTGGTGGCCCTGCAGCACAGCTTTGCCCGCCTGCCCGGCCTGGTGGCCGACGGCCGCGACATGGGCACGGTCATCTTCCCCGACGCCCCCCTGAAGGTGTTTTTGACCGCCAACGCCGCCAAACGCGCCGAACGGCGTCATAAGCAGTTGATTTCAAAGGGAATTTCGACTACAATCGAAACCCTTCGTGCCGATCTGGAAGCGCGTGATGCCCGGGACATGTCCCGCAGCGTCGCACCTCTCGAACCGGCACAGGACGCCCGGTTGCTGGACAACTCGGATCTGTCGATTGAAGAGTCGGTGGATCTGGTGCTGGACTGGTGGCAGGGCAAACAGCCGTTCGGACCCGTCTGATCGGCCCAGAGGCCCGCCCGGCTCCCCTCGCGCAGCAAGCGCTTCGGCCGAGTGGTTCAACAACGCAACCCCGCGGATCATCCGCAAAAATCGCCGTCGAAAGCTACCCCCCAGTCGCAATGGTGCGGCTGTCACGCCATGGCCTTCAAGCCATGGACGCCCAGATGGTCTAGGAACTTACATGTCTGAATCTTTTGCCGCCCTGTTTGAAGAATCCCTGACACGCACCGAAATGCGTCCGGGCGAAGTGATCACCGCTGAAGTCGTTCGTCTCGAACACGGCTTCGTCGTCGTGAATGCCGGCCTCAAGTCCGAAGCCTACGTGCCGATCGAGGAATTCAAGAACGACCAGGGCGTGCTCGAAGTCCAAGTGGGCGACTTCGTGTCGGTGGCCATCGGCTCCATCGAAAACGGCTACGGCGACACCATCCTGTCGCGCGACACCGCCAAGCGTCTGGCTTCCTGGATGAGCCTGGAAAAGGCCCTGGAAACCGGCGAATTCGTCACCGGCACCACCAGTGGCAAGGTCAAGGGCGGCCTGACCGTTCTGGTCAACGGCATCCGCGCCTTCCTGCCGGGTTCGCTGGTCGATACCCGTCCGACCAAGGACCTGACCCCCTACGAGAACAAGACCCTGGAATTCAAGGTCATCAAGCTCGACCGCAAGCGCAACAACGTGGTGCTGAGCCGCCGCGCCGTGGTGGAAGCCTCCATGGGCGAAGAGCGCGCCAAGCTGATGCAGAACCTGAAGGAAGGTTCTGTCGTTCAAGGCGTGGTCAAGAACATCACCGAATACGGTGCCTTCGTGGACCTGGGCGGCATCGACGGCCTGCTGCACATCACCGACATGGCCTGGCGCCGTGTGCGTCACCCCTCCGAAGTGGTGACCGCTGGCCAGGAAATCACCGCCAAGATCCTGAAGTTCGACACCGAGAAGAACCGTGTTTCCCTGGGTCTGAAGCAGATGGGCGACGACCCGTGGATGGGCGTTTCGCGCCGCTACCCCACCGCCACCCGCCTGTTCGGCAAGATCACCAACATCGCCGACTACGGCGCGTTCGTGGAACTCGAGCCGGGCATCGAAGGTCTGGTGCACGTCTCCGAAATGGACTGGACCAACAAGAACGTGGCCCCGTCCAAGATCGTGTCGCTGGGTGACGAAGTCGAAGTCATGGTCCTCGAGATCGACGAAGACAAGCGCCGCATCAGCCTGGGCATGAAGCAGTGCAAGGCCAACCCGTGGCAAGAGTTCGCGCAGAACACCAAGCGCGGCGACCGCGTCAAGGGCCCGATCAAGTCGATCACCGACTTCGGCGTGTTCGTGGGCCTGGCTGCCGGCATCGACGGCCTGGTGCACCTGTCCGACCTGTCCTGGAACGAGCCGGGCGAAGCCGCCGTGCGCAACTACAAGAAGGGCCAGGAAGTGGAAGCACTCGTGCTGGCCGTGGACGTGGACCGCGAGCGCATCTCCCTTGGCATCAAGCAGCTGGACCAGGACCCCTTCACCACCTTCGTGTCGGTGAACGACAAGGGCTCCTCGGTGACCGGCAAGGTCAAGACCGTCGACGCCCGTGGCGCCGAGATCGATCTGGGCCAGGACATCCTGGGCTACCTGCGCGCCAGCGAAATCTCGCGTGACCGCGTGGAAGACGCTCGCAACGTCCTGAAGGAAGGCGACGAAGTCACCGCCGTGGTGGTCAACGTGGATCGCAAGACCCGCAACATCCAGCTGTCGATCAAGGCCAAGGACCTGGCCGACGAGCAGGGTGCCATGGCCAACCTGAACCAGCAGTCGGCTCGCGAAAGCGCCGGCACCACCAGCCTGGGCGCCCTGCTGCGCGCCAAGCTGGACACGTCCGAGAAGTGATGTGCATGGGGCACGCCGCTGCTGAGCGGCGGCGTGCCCCTGCCAAACACGCGAACGTCACCCTGACATGACCCGCTCCGACCTGGTTGAAGAACTGGCCGCCCGTTTCGGGCAGCTGACCCACCGCGACGCCGAGTTCGCGGTCAAGGCCATCCTGGACGCGATGAACGATGCGCTGGTGCGCGGGCACCGCATCGAGATCCGCGGCTTCGGCAGCTTCTCCATCAACCGCCGGCCGCCGCGCATGGGGCGCAACCCCCGTAGCGGTGAAAGCGTGGCCATTCCCGAAAAGCGCGTCCCCCACTTCAAGCCGGGCAAGGCCCTGCGCGAAGCGGTGGACCAGCGCACCAGCGAAATGCAGGCGAACGACCCGAAAAGTTGACTGCGCTACTCGCTAGAATGCCCTCACCCGGGGGACATTGATGAAACAACTGACATGGCTGCTGAAGTGGATACTGCGGGCAGCCATTTTTTTTGCCCTGCTCGCCTTCGCCCTGAACAACCAGCAGGACGTCAGCGTGCACCTTTTCTTCGGCCACGACTGGACCGCACCGATGGTGCTCGTCGTGCTGGCCGCCTTCGCCCTGGGCCTGGCTGCCGGCGTGCTGGCCATGCTGCCGCGCTGGCTCAAGCAGCGCCGCGCCGCGCGGCAGTTGCGCCGCCGGGTCGTTGCCGACAGCGAACTCGCCCTCACCACCATCCAACCGCCCCATGAATCTTGATCTGAGCTGGATCCTGCTCGGCCTGCCCGCCGCCTTCATCCTGGGCTGGCTGGCCTCGCGCCTGGACCTGCGCCAGCTGCGCATCGAGAACCGGCGCAACCCCAAGGCCTATTTCCGCGGCCTGAACTTCCTGCTCAACGAGCAGCAGGACCAGGCCATCGACGCCTTCATCGAAGCCGTGCAGCAGGACCCCGACACCTCGGAGCTGCACTTCGCCCTGGGCAACCTGTTCCGCCGCCGCGGCGAATACGAGCGCGCCGTGCGTGTGCACGAACACCTGCTCTCGCGCGGTGACCTGTCCGAAGCCGATCGCCAGCGCGCCCAGCACGCCCTGGCGCTGGACTACCTCAAGGCCGGCCTGCTGGACCGCGCCGAAGACGCCCTCATCAAGCTCGAAGGCACCCCCTTCCAGGCCCAGGCCCGGCTCGCGCGCCTGGCCAACTACGAACGCTCGCGCGACTGGTCCTTGGCCGCCGAAATTGCGCGTCGGCTGGACGACGCCGAGCACGGCAGCTTCAGCAGCCGCCTGGCCCACTACCTGTGCGAGCAGGCTGCCGCCCACCTGGCGCGCGGTGAAGTCGCCGCCGCGCAGGAGGTGCTACAGCAGGCCATTGACACCGCCCCCAGCGCCCCGCGCGCGCGCATCGAGCTGGCCCGTCTGCAGATGGCGCAGGGCCAGGCCGCCCAGGCCTGCGTCACGCTGGAAGCAGCCCTCTCCGCCTGCCCGCCTGCCACACCGCTGATCGCCGCCCCGCTGGCGCAGGCCGCCGTGGCCAGCGGCCGCACCGTGACCGTGCTGGCCAAGCTGCAGGAGAACTACGAACAGACGCCTTCGCTGGACGTGCTGGAGGCGCTGGTGACGCTGCAGGCCGCCGCCGGCAGCAGCAACACCAGCACACGCGACTGGTACGTGCACCACCTCGAGCGCGAGCCCTCGCTGGTCGCCGCCGCCAAGTGGATCGCCGGCGAAAAGCTGGAGCACGAACAGTTCCACCCCCAGGTCCAGCGCGCGCTGGACCATGCCGTCAAGCCGCTCACACGCTACCGCTGCGCCGCCTGCGGCTTCGAGGCCAAGCAGCATTTCTGGCAATGCCCAGGCTGCCAGACCTGGGACAGCTATCCCGCGCGCCGCGTCGAAGAACTATGAACACCCCCAGGCTACGCGCACTTCGTGTCGCTTCGCCACCCCCCTTGCAGGGGGCGACGCCAGCAGCCCGGCCCAGCCGGTTCTGCGGCGTCCCTTGGTTGGGCTTCTTCACGCCTGCGGTGTAATGCGTCGACAAGCTTTTCTTCGAACCAACATGAAGATCACACAACAACAACTCGCCAAGTCCCGCGTCCTCGTCGTCGGCGACGCCATGATCGACCGCTACTGGTACGGCGCGGTCGATCGCATCAGCCCCGAGGCCCCGGTGCCCGTGGTGCGCGTCACGCGCGAGGAAGTGCGCATCGGCGGCGCGGCCAACGTGGCCAGCAACGTCGTCTCGCTCGGCGCCCAGGCCACGCTGCTCACCGTCGTCGGCGACGACGACGCCAGCCACACGCTGGAAAAGCTGGTGGCCCAGACCGGCATCACCCCGCACTTCGGCCGCGACGCCGACCTGCAGACCACCGTCAAGCTGCGCGTGATCGGCCGCCAGCAGCAGCTCATCCGCCTCGATTTCGAGAACAGCCCCAAGGGCGAAGTGCTGGCCTCGCAGACGGCCGACTTCATCAGGCTGCTGCCGCAGCACGACGCCGTGCTCTTCTCCGACTACGGCAAGGGCGGCCTGGACCACGTGCACCACATGATCGAGCACGCACAGGCCGCCGGCAAACCGGTGCTGATCGACCCCAAGGGCTCGGACTACTCGCGCTACAGCGGCGCCACCGTGATCACCCCCAACCGCGCCGAGCTGCAGCAGGTGGTGGGCCCATGGAGCAGTGAAGAGGATCTGCGCGCCAAGTCGCGCAAGCTGCGCGAGGCGCTGGGCCTCACAGCCCTGCTGCTCACGCGCAGCGAAGAAGGCATGACGCTGTACGACGCGGCGGGCGAGATCAGCGTGGCCGCCCAGGCGCGCGAGGTGTTCGACGTCACGGGCGCCGGTGACACCGTGATCGCCACGCTGGCCGCCCTGGTGGGCGCCGGCCTGCCGCTGCGCGAGGCCATGCCCCTGGCCAACAAGGCCGGCGGCATCGTCGTGGGCAAGTTCGGCACGGCCACCGTCAGCTACGCCGAGCTGTTCGGCGCACAATGAAATTCTGAGGACTGAAACATGACACGCGTAGTGGTTACCGGGGCGGCGGGGTTTATCGGCGCCAACATCGTCAAGGGCCTGAACGAGCGCGGCATCGACGACATCATCGTTGTCGACGACCTGAGCCAGGGTGACAAGTTCCGCAACTTCGCCGACCTCAAGATCGCCGACTACGTGGACCTGGACGACTTCTATCCCAACTTCGAGGAAGGCCACTACGGCAAGATCGAGGCCGTCTTCCACGAAGGCGCCTGCAGCGACACCATGGAGCAGGACGGCAAGTACATGATGGACAACAACTACACGCTCTCGTGCGAGTTGTTCCAGGCCTGCCAGCGCGACGGCACCCGCCTGCTCTACGCGTCCTCCGCCGCCACCTACGGTAACTCCGAGACCTTCCGCGAGGTGCCCGAGTTCGAGGCCCCGCTCAACGTCTACGGCTACTCCAAGCTGCTGTTCGACCAGCGCATGCGCCGTGAACTGGGCACGAACTTCGAGAAGGCAAAGATCCAGGTCGCGGGTTTCCGTTACTTCAACGTCTACGGCCCGCGCGAGCAGCACAAGGGCCGCATGGCCAGCGTTGCCTTCCACCAGTTCAACCAGTTCCGTAGCGAGGGCAAGGTCAAGCTCTTCGGTGAGTACGGCGGCTACGCCCAGGGTGAGCAGAAACGCGACTTCGTCTTCGTCGACGACGTGGTGGCCGTCAACCTCTGGTTTTTTGACCACCCGGGCAAGAGCGGCGTGTTCAATCTCGGCTCCGGCCGGGCCCAGCCCTTCAATGACGTGGCCGTGGGCGTGGTCAACACCCTGCGCGGGCTCAAGGGCGAAGCCGCCCTGTCGCTGGCCGAGATGGCGGCCCGGGGCCTGATCGAATACATCCCCTTCCCCGACGCGCTGCGCGGCAAGTACCAGAGCTTCACGCAGGCGGATCTGAGCAAGCTGCGCGCTGCCGGCTGCGATCACCAGTTCTCCGACGTGCAGACCGGCGTGGCCCAGTACGTGAAGTGGCTGGCCAGCCAGGCCTGATCACCTTCGCCCATGAGAAAAGCCGGCGGATTCCGCCGGCTTTTTCTTTGGACGCTCAGCGCCTCACTTGCACTTGAAGACCTCGTAGGAACGCTTGCCGTATTCGAGGGAGTTGCCCTTGACCACGGTATCGCCGCCCTTGTCGATGGCCTCGTTGCGCGCCATCTGCAGCAGGTTCTCCTCCACCGCCTCGGCGCTGCGCGTGATGGGGCCCAGGGACGACAGCACGCTGAGCGTGGAACGCCCCAGCGACTTGCACTGGCCCACCTCCGTATCCTTGGCCAGCACGACCTGTTCCGCGCCGATGCGCTCGCCGATCAGCTTGCTGGCGCAGCCCGACAGGCTGGCGGCCAGCAGGCCGAGGGCCGCGAGGCTGATCAGGTGCTTCGAAAATTGCATGGTCTCTCCTTCGACAACAGAAAAACAATGTCCAGAGTCTAGCGGCTCTGCGTGTATCCAAATGCAAAAAACGGGATCAAAGCCCCGTGAGCCTGCCGTAGGCCTCGCGCGTTGCGGGCGACACGGCGGCAAGCACCTGCGCGTGACTGGTCTGGTGGCGGGCCTGCAGGCGCGCGGAGGCGATGGCCCTGGAGCGGCAGAACCAGTGGCAGCTGTGCTGCATCAGAAACAGCTCGGCCGACATCGTGAACGCCTTGTCGCGCAGAGCGAGCTGTCCGCGGTTCTCGGCGGCTGCCGCGATGCCCTCGGCATGGATGGCCAGCAGGTGGCGCATGTCGAAGGACTGGCGCGGAAGGAGCTTGTCAGCGTAGGGGAAGGCAAAACCCAGGGTGCTGACCTGGGTCTGCCCGTTCCAGACCTTGGAGAAATCGGTGGCGAAACGCTGGAACTGGCTGTTGAGCTCGGCCTCGGCCGTGCCGAGCATGCTCCAGATCTGCGCGCGACGCTCTTCATTGTCCTCCCCGAGCGCGCGCAGATAGCCCTCTGTGACGTTCTCCATGAGCTTCTCGATCTGGTACTGGCTCAGGTAGCCTCCCAGCAAGTAGATGCGGCGGCGCTGCTCACGCGCCTTGAGGAACTGGTAGCCCGCGATGGGCGCCAGCATCAGAAACAGAAACTCCATGAACGACTCGGATAACTGAAAGAGAGCAGTGTAGTGGAGCGTTCAGCGCTCCAGCGCCACCACCCGCTTGTAGAGCAACCCACCCGCATAGAGCGAGAGCCCCACCACCACCAGGCTGCCGATGCGCAGCAGCGGTGCGGCGCCCGCCAGGTCGTAGAGGATGACCTTGACCAGCGAGGCCGCGAAGATGAAGAGCGAGGACTTGCCCAGGTCCTGATCGCTGCTGCGGAAGGCCAGCAGCAAGGAAGCCAGGGCCAGTGCGCCCCAGGCCAGCGAGACCAGCAGTTCGTTGTCGAAACTGCGCAGCACCACGCCCATCAGGCCGATGTGCGCGGCATACAGGGCAAAGGCCAGCCAGGGCCGCAGGGCGACATGATTGCGCCCGAGGAACCAGGCCGCGTAAAGCTCGGCCGTGTAGAGCAGCGACAGCAGGGTACCGTGGCCGGCGCCGCCCGTATCGTCCAGCAGCACCACGCGCACGTAGTTCAGGGCCAGCAGCGCGCCCAGCAACAGCTTGAAAGGCAGCATGAGCTGTGCGTCGGCTGTCGGCCGCGTGACGAAGAGCGCCGCCGGCGGCAGCACCAGCAGCACGGCCCAGGGGGCCCAGCGGTCGGGCAACAGTTCCAGATAGACTGCATGGAACAGCACCAGCGCGCCGTAGGCGCCGACGATGAAGCCACCGGCCGCCAGCGACACCCCCAGCGCCCGCCGCGCCACGGCGTAGGCCAACAGCAGCACGGCCGCGCTGCCCAGCGCCACCCAGGGCGCCAGCGCGGGCAGGTGCCGGCTCAGGATGGCGTACTGCAGGGCGTAGAACAACAGCAGCAGGGGCAGGTGTGCCACACCCTCGGCCTGCGTCATGGGCCGATCGTGGCGTACCGAGAAGGCGATGGCCGCACTCAGGAAGACCGCAAACTGCAGGGTCTGGAACACCAGGGCCACCCCCCACTGGCTGCGTGCCAGCTGCTCCCAGAGCACCTGGAAGGCGACCAGGGCCATATAGCCGGCCAGCAGATAGGGCCGGCGATTGCCGATGGCCAGCGCATACAGGCAGAACACCACGCTCCAGGCGGTGAAGTAGATCGCCAGGTCCACCACCGAACCGCTCATGGCCCGCAGCAACAGCGGCGCGGAGTAGGAACCCACCACAGCGAACAGGCCGTAGATCTCGCTGCCGAAGGTACGCCCCAGCCAGAGCGCGAGCAGGCAGTTGCAGATCACGGCCGTGGTGGCCACGCCGGCGCCGATCAGGTGGTAATACAGATGGGCGCCATAGATGGCCAGGAAAAACACCACCAGGCCGCCGGCCGGCAGCAGGCTGGCGTAGTTGCTGTCCACGCGACGCAAGCGGAGGCCCGCCACGATGAGGCCGACACCGCCCAGCACGGCCAGCCCGAGCTGGCGCGGCGGCGTGAGCCAGCCCGCGTCGTAGACCAGGCGGATCAGGTAGGCCGCGGCCAGCACCAGCAGCGTCGCACCGGTCCAGCCCATGACCTGCGTGACCGTGAGTTCGCTGTCGTCCGTGGATTTCTCGAAAAAGGGTGAGGCCGGCGCAGGTTTGGCCCGTGGCTGCGCCGTCGCGGCAGCGTAGGGCTGGGGCTCGGTGTTGCGGAAATGCGGGTCGTCCTCGTCCCGCACCGTCGCAGCGGCCGGCGCTCGCGGCGACAGCTTCAACACCGCCTCTTCCAGCCGGGCCAGGCGCAGGTTCAGCGCACGCAACTGCTCTTCGACATCAGCCATGGTTCCCCCCGCTTCGTGATGACAGCCGCATGCTAACCGGTCATGACAGGGGCTCAGGCCGGCGGTCCGTAGCCTCCGCCCCCCGGGGTATGGATCTCGAACACGTCGCCCGGCTGCATATCGGTCTGGCCTATGTGGCCCAGCACTTCGCTGCGACCATCGGCACGCAGCACGCGGTTGAGTCCCATCTGCCCACTTGCGCCGCCGGCCATGCCAAAGGCCCCGCTCTTGCGGCCGTTGGAGAGGATGCTGGCCGTCATGGCCTCCAGGAACTGGACACGGCGAACACCGCCATCGCCGCCACGCCAGCGGCCGACACCGCCCGAGCCCTGGCGGATCTCGTAGCCCAGCAGGCGCACGGGGAAGCGGAACTCCAGCACCTCGGGGTCGGTCAGGCGCGAATTGGTCATGTGCGTCTGCACGACCGGGGTTCCGTCGAAGCCCTCACCGGCACCACTGCCACCCGAGATGGTTTCGTAGTACTGGTAGGTCGCGTTGCCGAAGGTGAAGTTGTTCATGGTGCACTGGCTGGCGGCCATCACGCCCAGGGCGCCGTACAGCGCATTCGTGATGCAGCTTGAGGTCTCCACATTGCCCGCCACCACCGAGGCCGGCGGGTTGGGATTGAGCATGGAGCCCGACGGGATGATGACCTTGAGCGGTTTGAGGCAGCCCGCGTTGAGCGGGATGTCGTCGTCCACCAGGGTACGGAAGACATAAAGCACCGCCGCCATGCAGACCGCCGTGGGTGCGTTGAAGTTGTTGCTCTGCTGCGCACTGGTCCCCGTGAAGTCGATCTCGGCACTGCGGGCCTTCGCGTCCACGCGGATGGCCACACTGATCTGCGCGCCATTGTCCAGGGGCAGGGTGAACCGGCCATCCTTCAGGCGCGTGATCACCCGGCGCACCGATTCCTCCGCGTTGTCCTGCACGTGGCGCATATAGGCCTGCACCACGTCCAGCCCGAACTGCCCCACCATCTTGCGCAGCTCCTGCACGCCCTTTTCGTTGGCGGCAATCTGGGCCTTGAGGTCGGCCAGGTTCTGCTGCGGGTTGCGGGAGGGATATTCGCCACTGGCCAGCAAGGCCAGGATCTCGGCCTCGCGCAGCACGCCGCGGTCCACCAGCTTGAAGTTCTGGATCTGCACACCCTCC
The DNA here is from genome assembly GCF_058807395.1 of Hylemonella sp. GW821-FHT12C09. Lineage (NCBI taxonomy): Bacteria > Pseudomonadati > Pseudomonadota > Betaproteobacteria > Burkholderiales > Comamonadaceae > Hylemonella > Hylemonella sp. GW821-FHT12C09. The sequence continues at coordinate 280,510 of NZ_JBXAQQ010000002.1, forward strand.
TCCTCGATGCGCGTGGAGAAAGGCGGCATGGAGCCCGGTGTCGTGCCACCAATATCTGCGTGGTGTCCTCTGGAGCCGACGTAGAACGTGGGTTCCGTCCTGCCCTCCAGGTAGACCGGTGTGATCACCGTCACGTCGGGCAGGTGCGTGCCGCCGTGGTAAGGGTCGTTGAGCACGTAGACGTCGCCCGGCTGCATCTTCCCGGCGTTCTCGCGGATCACGGTCTTGATGCTCTCCCCCATGGAGCCCAGGTGCACGGGCATGTGCGGGGCGTTGGCGATCAGGTTGCCCTGCGTGTCGAACAGCGCGCAGGAGAAATCGAGCCGTTCCTTGATGTTCACCGAATAGGCCGTGTTCTGCAGCTGCAGGCCCATCTGCTCGGCGATGTTCATGAAGAGGTTGTTGAAGACCTCCAGCAGCACCGGGTCGGCCGTGGTGCCGGCGGCATACCGCTGCTCGCGAGGCACACGCCTGTGCAGGACGATGTGGTCCAGGGTGGTGAGTTCGGCCTCCCAGCCGGGCTCCACCACCGTGGTGGCGTTCTTCTCGGCGATGATGGCCGGGCCGGGGATACGGTCACCTGCGCGCAGATCCTCGCGCACCACCAGGGCCGCCTCGTGCCACTGGCCGCCGGAATACAGGCGCACCTGTTCGCGGCCAGGCAGGGCGCGCGCCGGGTGCAGGGCATGGCGCGGCTCGGCCGGCGCGTCGCCCGCCACCACGGCCTCGACCGACACCGCCTCGACGATCAGGCGCTTGCCCAGCATCAGGAAAGCGAAACGCTGGCGATAGGCGGCCTCGAAGGCAGCCGTGATCTCCGGCACCGAGCCGTAAGCCACGATCAACGCCGAGTCGCTGCCCTCGTAGCGCACGTGCACACGCCGCTGCACGCGCACCGCGGCGGCGCTGAGTTGCTGGCGCTCCAGTTCGCTGCGCGCGGCGTGGGCCAGCACATCGAGCCTGTCGGTGATGGTCGCCAGGGCACCCACCTCCAGCGGCAGCTCCACCGCCTGCTCGCGGATCACGTTCTGGTCGGCCAGGCCCATGCCGTAGGCCGAGAGCACACCGGCCAGCGGGTGCACCAGCACCCGGGTCATGCCCAGCGCGTCGGCCACCAGGCAGGCGTGCTGGCCACCGGCACCACCGAAACACTGCAGGGTGTAGCGCGTCACGTCGTAACCCCGCGCCACCGAGATCTTCTTGATGGCATTGGCCATCTGCTGCACCGCGATGCTGACGAAACCTTCGGCCACGTCCTCGGCGCTGCGCCCGGTCTGCACGGCCAGCGCGGCGAAACGCTCGCGCACCACGTCGTCGTCCAGCGCCTCGTTGGCCGCCGGGCCGAACACATGGGGAAAATGCGCCGCCTGGATCTTGCCCAGCATCACATTGGCATCGGTCACGGCCAGCGGGCCGCCGCGCCGGTAACTGGCCGGGCCCGGGTTGGCGCCGGCGCTCTGCGGCCCCACGCGGAAGCGCGCCCCGTCGTACTGCAGGATGGAACCGCCACCGGCGGCCACCGTGTGGATGCTCATCATGGGTGCGCGCATGCGCACCCCGGCCACCTGGGTCTCGAACTCGCGTTCGAACTCGCCGGCGTAGTGCGAGACATCGGTCGAGGTGCCACCCATGTCGAAACCGATCACCCGGTCCATGCCGGCCAGTTCGGCCGTGCGGGCCATGCCCACGATGCCGCCGGCCGGGCCGCTGAGGATGGCATCCTTGCCCTGGAAGGCATGGGCATCGGTCAGCCCGCCGGACGATTGCATGAAGAAGAGTCGCACACCAGGCATCTCGGCCGCCACCTGGTCCACATAGCGGCGCAGGATGGGCGAGAGGTAGGCGTCCACCACCGTGGTGTCGCCGCGGCTCACGAACTTCATCATCGGGCTGGTGCCGTGCGAGGTGCTCACTTGCGTGAACCCGATTTCGTGCGCCATGCGTGCCACCGCTTCTTCATGCGCCGTGTAGCGGTAGCCATGCAGGAAAACGATGGCCACACTGCGCAGACCGGCATCGAACTGCGCCTGCAGATCGCGTCGCAAGGCCGCTTCGTCCAGCGGTGTCACGCGTTCGCCGCGTGCGCCCATGCGTTCCTCGGCTTCCAGCACGGCGCTGTACAGCAGCTCGGGCAGCACGATGTGGCGGTCGAACAGGCGCGGTCGGTTCTGGTAGGCGATGCGCAGCGCGTCGCGGAAACCGCGGGTGGTGACCAGCAGCGTGGGTTCGCCCTTGCGTTCCAGCAAGGCGTTGGTGGCCACCGTGGTGCCCATCTTCACGCAGTCCACCTGCTGCGGTGTGATGGGCTCGGTCGCCCTGAGCCCCAGCAGATGCCGGATGCCAGCCACCGCCGCGTCGCGGTATTGATCGGGGTTCTCGGACAACAGCTTGTGCGTGACCAGGCTGCCATCGGGTCGGCGGCCCACAATGTCGGTGAAGGTACCGCCTCGGTCGATCCAGAACTGCCAGCGGTTTGCGCCTGCCTTTGCCATCCCAGCCTCCATCACAGTGACGCAGCGGAACGCGCCGCCTGGTCATAGACACCGGACAAGACACGCAGCAAACGCGCCAGTTCACCGATGTCGCGGTTCAACCCCTCGTCGGCCTTGAGCGCGTTGATCAGGCAGCTCTCGCGGATCTCGCGGTAGCGCTGCACGTAACGACGCCCCTCCTCGGTGGCGGCATAAGTCACCTCCTTGCCGTTCTTGCGCGAGGCCACCACGCCCAGCCCCTGCAGCTTCTTGAGCGCGTAGTTGATCAGGTGCGTGTCTTCCACGTTCATGATGAAGCTGATGTCGGCCAGGCGCTTGTCACGCGCGCGATGAGTCACGTGGTGCAGCACCAGCACGTCCAGTGGGGTCAGGTCCTTGAGGCCGGCGGCCGACATGCAATGCACGATCCAGCGGTGGAAGGCATTGCCCGACACGATCAGGCCGAACTCGAACTCGCTCATCTCGGCGCTGCGCGGCGAGACCAGGTGCGCCGACGACACGATGGGCGCCTTGCCCGGATCGGCCCCGGACGCGGTGGACTTCTTGGCCATGGACAACGCTCCTTTTTGGGGCGGCGACGCCCCATGTTCTGTGCCGGATTATAGAAATCATGAAAACAATTTGTTGACAATTTGTCGGCATTTAGGGAATATCCCTATGCCACACCGGCCCGGCCGCCGTACAGTTCCCGGACCCCTTCATCAACCACCGTGGAGTGCCCCATGCAGCGTCGTCATTTCTCTCTCGCCAGCGTGACGCTGGCCCTGTCCCTGGCCGGCGGCAGCGCCCTGGCCCAGACCAAATGGGACCTGGCCGCCGCCTACCCGGCCAGCAACTTCCACAGTGAAAACATGGCGCAGTTCGCCACCGACGTGGACCAGGCCACCGGTGGCAAGCTCAGGATCACGCTGCATGCGGGCGCCTCCCTGTTCAAGGCCCCCGAAATCAAGCGCGCCGTGCAGGGCGGCCAGGCCCAGGCCGGCGAGGTGCTGCTGGCCAACTTCCAGAACGAGTGGCAGATCTACGGTGCCGACGGCCTGCCCTTCCTGGCCGACAGCTACGACGCCGCCATGAAGCTCTACAGGGCCCAGAAGCCGATGATCGAGAAGAAGCTGGCCGAGCAAGGCCTGGTGCTGCTGTACTCGGTGGCGTGGCCGCCGCAGGGCATCTACACCAAGAAACCCATCAACAGCGCGGCCGACCTCAAGGGCGTGAAGTGGCGCGCCTACAGCCCGGCCACCGCGCGCATCGCCGACCTGGTGGGCGCCCAGCCCGTCACCGTGCAGGCCGCCGAACTGCAGCAGGCCCTGGCCACCGGCGTGGTGGAGTCCACCATGACCTCGGGCGCCACCGGCGTGGACAGCAAGCTCTACGAAAACCTCAAGTACTACTACGACACCCAGGCCTGGCTGCCCAAGAACATGGTGATCGTGAACAAGAAGGCGTTTGATGCACTGGACAAGCCCAGCCAGGACGCCGTGCTCAAGGCCGCCGCCATGGCTGAAGCCCGCGGCCTGGCCGCCAGCCAGCGCGTCAACACCGAAACCCTGGCCAAGCTCAAGGCCAACGGCATGCAGGTACTGGCCCCCTCGGCGCAACTCAAGGCCGACCTGAAGAAGGTGGGCGACGTCATGCTCAAGGAATGGCTGGAAAAAGCCGGCCCCGAAGGCAAGGCCCTGGTCGACGCCTACCAGCGCTGATCCCCCGTCATGCCTGAGACCCAACCGGGCGCCATGCGCCGCTTGCTCGACGGCCTCTACGCCCTTGGCGGTGTCCTGGCCGCGCTGTGCGTGCTGGCCATCCTGGTGCTGATGATCGGCGCCTCGGTGGGGCGCGTGGCGAACTGGCGCGTGTCCTGGATCAACGACGTGGTGGCCTGGTTGTGCGCTGCGGCCGCCTTCCTGGGCATGGCCTACAGCTTTCGCAACGGCGACTTCGTGCGCGTCACGCTGCTGCTCGAATCGGTCCGCCCCGCCGCGCGGCGCTGGCTGGAGATCGCCTCGCTGGCCATCGCCTCCGTGGCCATTGCCTACCTGGGCTGGTGGGCGGCGCGCTTCACCTACGACAGCTGGCGCTTCAACGACATCGCCGGCAATATGGTGGCCATCCCGATCTGGATCCCGCAGATGAGCTTTGTCATCGGCTCCGCCGTCCTGGTCATCGCCGTGGTCGATGAATGCGTCACGGTGCTGCGCGGCGCCAAGCCCAGCTACGTGGCACGCGTGGAAGAGCGCCACGCCCGCGGCGACTTTTCCGAAGAACTTTAAGGAACGCTGATGGGTCTGCTTGAAATCGGGGCCCTGCTGCTCTTCCTCATGCTGCTGATGCTGGCCGGCGGCGTCTGGATCGCCATGACGCTGGCCATCGTGGGCTGGGTCGGTCAGGCCTTTTTCACCAGCACGCAGCCAGGGATGAACCTGTTTTCCTCGTTCTGGGAAACGGCCGCCAGCTGGGAGCTGGCCGCCCTGCCGCTGTTCATCTGGATGGGCGAGATCCTCTACCGCACCAAACTCTCGGAGCAGATGTTCGACGGCCTCTCGCCCTGGCTCTCGCGCGTGCCTGGCCGCCTGATGCACACCACGGTGCTGGGCTGCGGCATCTTCGGCTCGGTCTCGGGTTCGTCCGCCGCCACCTGCGCCACCATCGCCAAGGTGGCCCTGCCCGAACTCGAGCGCCGCGGCTACGACCGCAACATCGCCCTGGGCTCGCTGGCTGCAGCCGGCGGCCTGGGTATCTTGATTCCGCCCTCCATCACCATGGTGGTCTACGCCGTGGCCGCCGACGCCAGCGTGATCCGCCTCTTCCTGGCCGGTTTCCTGCCGGGTTTCCTGCTCATGGGCCTGTTCTCGGGCTACATCGCCTGGTGGAGCTTGCGCAATCCTGCCAAGGTGCCGCCGGCCGAAGCGCCGACCAGCTTCATGGACAAGCTGCGTCGCTCGGGCAGCCTCATCCCCTGCGGCCTGCTCATCGTCTTCATCGTCTGGGTGCTGGTGGCCGGCATCGCCACCGCCACCGAATGCGCGGCCTGGGGCGTGGTGGGTTCCCTCGCCATCGCTGCGGCCAGCCGCACGCTGACGCTGCGCAACTTCTGGGACGGCCTGGCCGGCGCCACGCGCGTGAGCTGCATGATCATGTTCATCCTGGCTGGCGCCGCCTTCCTCACCAAGACCATGGCCTTCACCGGCATCCCGCGCGAGCTGGCCGAGTTCGTGCACAGCATGAACCTCTCGGCCTACGGCCTGATTGCGGTGCTGGTGGTCGTCTACCTGGTGCTGGGCACCGCGCTGGACGGCATCTCCATGATCGTGCTCACCAGCGCCGTGGTGCTGCCCATGGTGCAGAAAGCCGGCTTCGACCTGGTGTGGTTCGGCATCTTCATCATCCTGCTGATCGAGATCGCCGAGATCACGCCACCCGTGGGCTTCAACCTCTTCGTGCTCCAGAACATGACCGGCGTGGACAGCAACCGCATCGCGCGCGTCACCCTGCCCTTCTTCGCCTGCATGGTCCTGGCCATCGTGCTGATCACGGTCTTCCCCTCCATCGTCACCAGCGTGCCCAACTGGCTGATGGGCGTGGAGCGCTGAGCCCTCCAGCAGCCCGGGAAGACAGCCCGTTCAGGCGGCCTTCTGCCCACGCAGAAGCTCGGCAAATTTGTCTGCGGGCATGGCGGGGTGGTACAGCCAGCCCTGGGCCTCCCGCACGCTCAGCCCCAGCAGGATGCTGCGCTGGATCTCCGTTTCCACACCCTCGGCCGTCACCGCCAGCCCCAAGGTGCTGGCCATGGCGGCGATCGTGCGGGCAATGGCCATGTCATTGGGATCACTGGAAATGTCGCGGATGAAACTGCGATCGATCTTGAGCCGGTCCAGGGGCAGATACTTCAGCATGGACAGGGACGAGAAGCCGGTGCCGAAATCGTCCAGCGCCAGCTGGATGCCCATGGCCCTGAGCCGGTGCAGGGACTGCTGGACGAGCTCACCGCGCTGCAGGGAGGACTCCGTGAGTTCGATCTCCAGCATGGCGGGTGAGAGCTTGTGTTGGAGCAGGGAGCGCAGCACGCGTTCGGCAAATCCCTCCTGTTGCAGCTGCTTGGCCGAGACGTTGATCGCCAGGCGCTGGAAATCCAGCCCCTCCGCTACCCAGGCGGTCGCGTGCCGGCAGGCCTGCGCCAGCACCCAGTCGCCGATGTCGAGGATCATGCCCGTCTCTTCCGCCACGGGAATGAAACGCTCGGGACTGACCCGGCCCGAGACCGGATGGTTCCAGCGCAGCAGCGCCTCGGCGCCAATGATCCGGCCGTCCTGCATATCCACCACCGGTTGCCATTGCAGCTCCAGCTCATGGTTCCCAATCGCATTGCGCAAGCCCTGCTCCAGCTGCATGCGCTCCAGCGCCCGGTTGGCCAGGTTCCTGGAGAAGATGGCGTGGCCGTTGCGTCCATTCTCCTTGGCCTCGTACATGGCGGTATCGGCCGCGCGGATCAGTTCATCGGCGCTGTCCGCATGCGCCGGGAACAGGGCGATGCCGATGCTGGCGGTTATGCGCACCGTCTGCCCGATGCTGGTCGCAATCGGCTCAGCGACCGCCGACAACAGCTTGCGGCACAGCGGGGCCGCGGCCTCGGCGGTACGCAGGCCGTCTGCGATCACCAGGAACTCATCGCCCCCCATGCGGATCGCAATATCGTTCTGGCGCAGCGAGGCCTTCAGGCGGCGCGTGACCTCGATCAGGAGCTCGTCGCCGATGGTGTGCCCGAGCGTATCGTTGATGGTCTTGAAGCCGTCCAGGTCGATGAAGAGCAATGCGAAATGGTCGTTGTCGCCCCGGGCGCTCGCCTGGCTGATGTTGTGGCGCAGGCAGATGTCCAGCTGGTGGCGGTTGCCCAGGCCCGTCAGCGCGTCATGCAGTGCGATATGGGACAGCCTGCTCTCGGCGCTGCGCAAGGCCGTGATGTCGCAAAAGGTCAGGACGTAGTGCGTGATGTGCCCGGCCGAGCTCATCACCGGCGCGATGTTTTCCCAGGCGGGGAACAGGGAACCATCCTGGCGTCGGCAGGTCACCTCGACATGCGGTGCCTCCATGCGTTCGCCTTCGTCCGCCGCCTTGCGGTCGCCTTCGCGGGCCGTATGCAGAAACTCGTCGGGGCATTTGCCGATCACCTCGTGCGGCTCCCAGCCGGTCAACTTCGAGAAGGCCTTGTTGGCCATGCAGACCCGCTGGTCCTGATCCAGGATCAGGATGCCGTCACCGGCCGATTCAAACACCACCGAAGCCTGGCGCAGATGCTCCTCGGACTGGACCTTTTCCGTGACATCGCGCAGGATGCCGATGACCTTGTCTTCGTCAGGAAAATAGCTGGCGTGGATCTCCAGCCAGATACGCTGCTGGTCCTCCCCGCGCCAGGCCGCGCAGATCTGGACCATGTCGCCCGACGCCAGCATGCCTTGCAGCCGCTCCTGGATCTCCGGATCCTCCAGGTGCGCCAGGAAGTCCGACCGCTCAACGGAGAAGCTCTGGGTCGGCGCCAGCAGGATCGTGTGGAGGAACCCGTCCAGCGCAATCTGTTCGTGGCCACGCCCGATTTCCAGCACCCCCAGCTTGGCGGCGTCCAGCGCGAGGCGGAATCGTTTCTCGGCTTTGCGGGTCTTCTTTTCCTCCTCGACCCGCGACAGGGCTGCCCGGATCGTCGCATTCAACTCGCGCGGCTCGAAGGGCTTGAGCACATAACCATAGGGCGCCGCCTGGATGGCTTTTTTCAGGATGTCCTCACCCGCATAGGCCGTCAGGTAGATCACCGGCAGGTTCAGGCGCTGCGAGATGATGCCGGCGGCCCGGGTGCCATCGCCGCCTCGCCCCAGGTTGATGTCCATCAGCACCAGATCGGGCCGTTCCCTTTCGGCCAGATCGACCGCCTGTTGCTCACCCGAGGCAATGCCCGTCACCGCATAGCCCATGGACTCCAGGTTCTGCTTCAGATCGTGCGCAACAATGAACTCGTCCTCCACGATCTGTACACGGATGGGCGAGCCGATGGAGGTCTGGATCATGGTTCACTTTCAGAAGGGGAATGTGAGGCGCAAGGAGGTCCCCGACCCGGCGGTCAGCTCGTATTGCCCCTCGATCTGCTGGGACAGCATGTGGATCAGCTGGAAGCCCAGGGTGTTGGTGGACGCGAGATCGAAGCCGGCAGGCAGGCCCACGCCGTCATCGGCCACCTGGAGGAAACCGTGGGCGTCATCCCGCTGTCCGGCCACGATCTGTATCGATCCGCGCGCGCGACCGGCAAAGGCGTGCTTGAAGGCATTGGTGACCAATTCATTGACGATCAGACCGCAGGGGATGGCCCTCTGGATATCGATCTTCATGCCCTGCTCCGGGACACTGACCCGCACGTCGATGGTGCTCGCCTCCCCGAGGTAGGTCTGCTTGAGCAGTTGCGCCAGGTTGCGCAGATAGGGCCCGAGTTCGAGCTCTGCAAAATTGACACCCTCGTAGAGCAACTGGTGCGTCAGCGCGATCACGCGCACCCGGCTCTTGCTGTCACGCAGGACCTCGCGGGCGGCCTCCCCGACATTGCGTGACTGGATCTCGAGCAGGCTGGCCACGATCTGCAGGTTGTTCTTGACGCGGTGGTGTACCTCGTTGAGCAGCAGCGTCTTTTCCTTCAGGGACGCCTCCATCGCAGCCTGCGCGGCCAAGCGATCCGTGATGTCGACCACCGTGGCCAGGATCTCGGGCGACGCCCGGCCGGGGATGGGATTGAGGGCCACCTCCACCGGAAACTCGCTGCCATCGAGCCGCCGGGCCGAAAGCTGGCGCCGGGCCGCCATCACGCGCTTGGTCGGGGCGTGCAGGTAGTTCCCCATGTCCGCCTTGTGCGTGGAGCGCCGGGCCTCGGGCAACAGCATGTTCACATGACGCCCCACCAGTTGCTCCGGACTGCAGGCAAACAGCTCACCCATGCTGCGGTTGGCGAACAGCATGTGGCCACTGGCGTCCACCAGCGTCATGCCCTCGGGGGCCTGATCGAACAGGCTGCGAAAGCGCGCCTCGCTGGCCATGCGGGAAGAAACGTCGATGCCCGAGGGAATCAGGTGGGTGATGCTGCCTTCATCATTGCGCATGGGCGCCAGCATGAAATCGATGGTCATGCGCGAGTCGCCGGCCATGCGCACCACCACATCGCGTCGCACCACATCGCCGCGATTCGCGGACGCCACCGCATTGCGCACCCACTGCTGCAGTTCGGCGTCATGGCTCCACCAGTAGGTGTCCCAGAAATGGCGGCCCTTCACGTCTGCCAGAGAAATCCCGGCCGCCTCCAGCGGCGCGCGGTTCGCTTCGAGCAGGACACCGTCCGTGGTCATCACCCCGACAAAGGCAAACAGACTGTCGAGCACATGGCGCACACGGCTCTCGCTCTCCTGCAGGGCACGCACGGCCGCCTGCTGCAGCGAGACGTTGACGGCCTTGACCAGGATGCCGACCACCTGTCCGCCCGGTGCGCGTATGGGGAGGTAGCTGGCCTCCCATTCCGAGGGATGCCCGGGCATGCTCGGCACCTCGGCCATCACCTTGATTTTTTCCAGGCTCTCGCCGCCCAGCACACGCTGGAACAGGCGTGCCACCTCGGGGAATGCCGCCGGCAGGACATCGGCCACAGTGCGGCCCAGCGCCGCTTCGACCGACACGCCGTTGAAGGCCGCCAGCGCCTGGTTCATGCGGCAGTAGCGCAGGTCGCAATCCAGGACGGCCAGACCTACATCAAGGTCGCTGGCAAACAGCGTGTCGATGACACCTGAACAATATGCGTCGATGGCGTTGGCCGAGTTCACGTTCCCCCCTGAGTTTGGCGGCCACCGGTTGAGCAGCCTTGTTTTGCTCAAGGTACACCAGATCACAGAGCCCGTCCCAATAGCCGCGCTGATTGCAGGGGGATAGGCTGGCCCTGCACGGCCTGGCCGCAGGGCGAAGCTTCAGCGCCCGGCGCTGCCCGCCCGCGGTTGGTGCAAAGCTATCGTCACCAGGGCCGACGCGTCAGCCAAGGCCGTCACGCCGTGTTGGGCACCACCGGCCAGGAACAGCAGTTGATCGGCGTGCAACACATGGCTGCGGCCGTCGACGCTGACCTCGAGCGTGCCTTCGATGCACTGGATGGTGATCTCGCCCGCCACCTGGTGCGGCGGCAGTGACTTGCCGGCCGGCAGCACGAGCCGCATCACCTCCAGGTCCTGCGCCTTGAACAGCGCCACGGTCTTTTCATGCGCCAGGCGCGCACCCAGCGGCTGGACGTCGATGATCTGACCGGCAGTGGCGTGCGGGAGGGCCATGCGAACGATGATACGCCGGGGGTGCCGACAGCGCTACCCCGTGAACCGGGGGCGATAAACTCTGCCCATGCTGCCCGTCCTTGCCATCTGTCTCGGTGCCTGCGCCGGTGCCCTGCTGCGCTGGCGGCTCGGCCTGTGGCTCAGCACCCCCGGCGCCCTGCTGCCCTGGGGCACGCTGACCGCCAACCTCGTCGGTGCTTACCTCATCGGCGTGTGTGTGGCGGTGTTCCAGGCCCTGCCCCAGCTGGACCCGACCTGGCGGCTCATGCTCGTCACCGGCTTCCTGGGCGCGCTCACCACCTTCTCCAGCTTCTCGGCCGAGGTGGTGACCATGCTGCAGCAAGCGCGTTATGCGCTGGCCCTGGGCACTGCCGGGCTGCACCTGTTGGGCTCGCTGGTCCTCACCATGGCCGGCATCAAGAGCGTTGAACTCATCCTCGCGCGCTGAAAGCGGCGTGAACTGCACGATGAAACCCGCATCCGCCTCTCCGACCGGCCGCGTCTACCTCGTGGGCGCCGGCCCCGGCGACCCCGAGCTGCTGACCCTGCGCGCCGCGCGCCTGCTGGCCAGCGCCGACGTGCTGGTCTACGACAACCTCGTCTCCGACGGCGTGCTGGCCCTGGCCAACCCGGGCGCACAGCGCATCTACGCCGGCAAGCGCCGCAATGAACACACCCTGCGCCAGGAGCAGATCAATGCCCTGCTGGTGCAGCTGGCGCAGGAAGGCCAGCAGGTGGTACGCCTCAAGGGCGGCGACCCCTTCATCTTCGGCCGCGGCGGCGAGGAGATGCAGAAGCTGGTCGAGCACGGCGTGCCCTTCGAGGTGGTGCCCGGCATCACGGCCGCCAGCGGCGTGGCCTGCTACGCCGGCATCCCGCTCACCCACCGCGACCACGCGCAGAGCTGCCTCTTCGTCACCGGGCACCTCAGGGACGGCAACCCCGAGCTGGACTGGGCCGCGCTGGTGCGGCCGCAGCAGACCGTGGTGATCTACATGGGCCTGAGCGCCCTGCCCGAAATCTGCCAGCGGCTGATCGCGCACGGCGCGCCGGCCACGCGCCCCATCGCCATCGTGCAGCACGGCACCCTGGCCACACAGCGGGTGCTCACCGGCACCCTGTCGGATCTGCCCGCCAAGGTCGCCCCCAGCGGCTTTTCTTCGCCCAGCCTGCTCATCGTCGGCGACGTGGTGCAGCTGCACGGCACGCTGGACTGGTTCGAACCCCGCAGCGGCGCGCAGACGCGCCTGACCCACGACGAGGCCGCGCAGCTGCCGCCCCTGCCGCCCACCGTTTCCAGGAGACCCTCATGAGCGACGCGCTCGACTACCTCGTCCAGGCCCGCCCCGAGGCCATGGGCCACTACTTCAGCTTCCTCAAGGACGCCGGCAAGCACCTGGACCCGAAGACCCGCAACCTCATCTCCGTCATCACCAAGGTGGACGCGCAGACCGAACGCGGTTTTCGCCAGTACCTCAAGCGCGCGCTGAAGGAAGGCTGCACGCCCATGGAGGTCATCGACGCGCTGCTCATGGCCTTCCCCACCCTGGGCCTGAGCAAGATCGTCTGGGCCACCGACATCATCCTCGCCATGCAACTGCCGGGCTTCGCGCCCGAGGCGCTGCGCGGTGCAGCGCCGCAGTGGCGCGACATCATGGCCGCCAGCGAGCTCGACGACGGCGAGATCCGGCGCATGGACTGCGAAGGCCGCGGCGTCTTCGTCTACCGCGAAGGCACAAGCTACAAGGTCTACGACAGCAGCTGCCCGCACCAGGGCACCGACATTCCGCAGCTCGCGCTGCAGGGCCTCACCCTCACCTGCCCCAAGCACGAATGGGCCTTCGACGTGAAAAGCGGGGCCTGCATCAAGAACGGCAAGACCCCGCTGACGCCCATCGAATCGAAAGTGGACCAGGGCCGGCTGATGGCGCGCTGGTGAGCAGCCGGCCTCAGGCGTTCCAGCTCAGGTTGTTGCAGGCCTCGCACTCGTCCTTCATCAGGCCCAGCTTCACCAGCAGGGAATGGACCTTGCAGCCCACGCAAAAACCCAGCACGGTCTCCATCCACATGAACCCCAGGCAGACCCAGACCAGCACCAGCGGAATCCACTTGGGCAGGTAGTTCGTCGTGGTGGGCAGCAGCGCGTGCAGGGTCAGCGCATTGACCCAGCCGGCAAAGGTGTCGGGGTTGAAGAAGACCAGGCAGACTGCAATGAAACTCGCGCCGATGGACCAGGCAAAGCGCTTGGGCGTCAGCGGCTTCCACACCGGGGCATGGCCGCGTGCCAGCAGGCTGGCGATCAGGATGGTGGGAGAGAAACGCGCGGTGAAGGCAAACATGCCGGCCAGCATCTCGAACAAGGCGTAGAGCAGCACCCAGGTCTGCAGCGTGTAGTCGTAGGTGCGGCGGATGGCCTCCACGCTGTAGAGGATGTGGCCGTCGAAGTCGGTGTCGAAGGTGTCCTTGATGGAATTGCCGGTGACGAGCCAGTGCGATCCGAACACGGCGTCGTACAGCGTGAAGGCCATGAACAGGGGAATGGCCAGCATCAGGCCGGCGCGGATGCGCACCGCAATGTCGTTGATGAACAGGGTGTCGGCGGCCGGGTCCTGGAACCACAGCTTGCGCAAGGTGGAGGAAAACGGTCCGTGGGCTTGTTGCAGTGGCATGGATGACCTCTGGGCAGATGAACGTGAGCCCGGGCGCAAGGCACACCCGCTCGGGGCCTGCATGGCCACCGCGCTCACATAGTTAAGTTCGTGAGCATATAAGAAAGTTTCACTGTACCGCAAGAAAAAACAGGGTGGACGCCTGGAACCACGGGTTTACCCGCCCCCGCGCTGCGTGTACAGATCAAAACGCTTCATGAAAGCGTAGCGCTCGGTGTCAGGCACGCCGCTGAAGGCAAAACGCACGGCCAGGCGCGGCAGGCGCATGAGGGCGATCACACGCGGGGGCTGCGCGCTCCAGGCCAGCTGCAGGCTGGCCCTGAGCATTGGCGCTAGGCGGTTAAGGTTGAATGAAAGGACTGCAATTCGTCGTTACTCAAAAAAGACGAAGGCCGCGCATGCGCGGCCTTCCATTTGGTGCATCTTTCAGCTTGTTAGCGGACAGAGCTCATATCCCAATCGCTAGGTAATTGCACTGTAACCGTTGATTATGGAAAGCGCAATACTTCCGAAAAACTTGCATTCAGGGAGGATGCCGCATGCTACCGAAATCGCTGTACCGACTCGCGCTGGACATTGGCTCCACATCCATTGGTTGGTGCCTGCTACGCTTAGATGGAGGATCACCATCTCAACCCACGGCCATCATTCGCATGGGGGTGCGCATCTTCCCGGATGGTCGCAATCCGAAAGATGGCAGCTCACTGGCCGTCACCCGCCGCAACGCGCGGGCGATGCGCAGACGCCGCGACCGGCTTCTGAAGCGCAAGGAACGGCTGAGCAATGCCCTCTGCCGGCTCCGTTTTTTCCCGCAAGCCGAGGCGGCGCGGCGCGCGCTGGTCCAACTTGACCCTTATGAACTGCGAAGAAGGGGACTATACGAGCCCTTGACTGGCCCGGAATTCGCCCGCGCCCTGTTCCACCTCAACCAACGGCGCGGATTTCTGAGCAACCGCAAGACCGACAAGAAAGACAGCGAAAGCGGCGCGCTCAAAAAGGCCATCAAGGACTTGCGCGAAAAGCTGACGCAGGAAAACTGCCAGACCCTGGGTGAATGGCTGGCCAAGAGACATCAAGAACGGCTGAGCGTACGTGCCCGCCTGCGCGGCAAGACGCAGAAGGACAAGGCCTACGATTTTTACGCCGACCGCGCCATGATCGAGCACGAGTTCGATACACTGTGGGCCAAGCAAAGCGCATTGAATCCGCCCCTGTTCAGCGAAGCGTCCCGAGCAGAACTGAAGGACGTGCTGCTGCATCAGCGACCGCTCAAACCGGTACGCCCCGGCCGCTGCACCCTGATCCCCGATGAAGAACGCGCGCCACTGGCCCTGCCCAGCACGCAGCGCTTCCGCATCTACCAGGAGGTCAACAACCTGCGCTTACTGACGCCGGATTTGCGCGAAACCCCGTTGACGCTGGAGCAGCGCGACAAGATCGCCACCCTGCTTGAACGGCAAGGTGAAGTGCGCTTTACCGCCATGCTCAAGACGCTCAAACTGCCCGGCACGACCAAGTTCAATCTGGAAGACATCAAGCGCGACCGGCTCAAAGGAAATACAACCACCGCCATCCTGTCCAAGGACTCGACCTTTGGTGATGCGTGGTTCGGATTCGACCATACCCTGCAAGACACCATCGTGGATAGGCTGCTCAACGAGGCCAGTGAAGCCGCTCTGATTCGATGGCTTCATAACCACACCGGCGTTGACGAAGCCACCGCCGAACGCATTGCCAACACCGGCCTGCCCGAAGGCTATGGCAGCCTGAGCCGCGAGGCATTAGCCGCTGTGGTACCACAGCTCATCAAGGACGTCGTCGTCTATTCCGTAGCGGTCAAACGAGCGGGCTTCGACAGCCATAGCGTCTTGTCGCACGCGGAAACGACCGGCGAGATCATGGACCAGCTTCCCTACTACGGAGACCCACTGCGCCGTCATGTCGCCTTCGCCAAGGACAACCCGCGCAATGATGAGGAGCGCTTCGGTAAAATCGCCAACCCGACCGTTCACATTGGCCTGAACGAATTGCGCAAGGTGGTCAATGCGCTGATCCGGCGCTACGGTCATCCGAGCGAGGTCGTGGTGGAAGTCGCTCGTGACCTGAAGCTGAGCAGGGAGCGAAAACTCGACATCCAGCGCGATCAGAAAGTCAGGCAAGACCTCAATGACCAGCAGGTAGCGGAAGCTTGCTCCGTCCTTGGGCTGGCGCCAGCCAACCTGGACCGCGCAAAGCGTCGCGAGCTCTCCCAAAAGATGCAGCTCTGGGTGGAGCTCAACGCGAAAAACGTGGCCGACCGCCAATGTCCATACACCGGCGAACAGATCAGCATCGACCGGCTGCTGTCCAACGAGGTGGAGATCGAGCACATCCTGCCCTACTCGATGACGCTGGACGACAGCCTGAACAACAAAACCGTGGCCATGCGCCGCGCCAACCGCGACAAGGGCAACCGCTCGCCCTACGACGCTTTCGGCAAGACCTCCGTGCCTGGCTATGACTACCAGGCCATGCTGCAGCGCGCAGTGCTGATGCCCAAAGAAAAAGCCAAGCGCTTCGCACCCGACGGCTACCAGCGCTGGCTCAAGGAAGACAAGGATTTCCTAGCGCGCGCCCTCAACGACACGGCCTATTTGTCGCGCATCGCAAAGGAATACCTGAGCCTGATCTGCCCGTCGAACAAGGTGCGAGCCATTCCCGGCCGTATGACGGCACTGCTGCGCGGAAAGTACGGCTTGAATCAACTGCTTTCGGGCACCACACTGAAAAACCGGAACGATCACCGTCACCATGCGCTCGACTCGGCTGTGATTGGCATCACCGACCAGGGGCTGCTGCAACGTTTTGCCAAGGCCAGCGCAAATGCCTGCGAAATGCAGCTCGACCGGCTGGTGGAAGAAATGCCCCTGCCTTGGCCCACTTACCGCGACCATGTAGCGCGCGGCTTGGAGCACATCGTCGTGAGCCACAAGCCGGATCACGGCTACCAAGGTGCCATGCACGAGGAAACCGCCTGGGGCCTCTTGGGTGATGGACAGGCCACTCGGCGCCTGCGCCCAGAGGATGGCGGTCCGCGTCAGCGGGAAATCAAGAACAAGAACCTAGTCGAAATCAATAGCACCAGCAATCCTACCCGCCATGGACTTGATCAACATGGCGCTCCCAAGGCTTACAAGGGTTACGTCGGCGGCAGCAATTACTGCATCGAGATCTGGCGCGACGATAAGGGGAAGTGGTCCAGCAACACTGTGAGCACTTTCGACGCATATCAAGTCATTAAGCAACTTGGTGAAAAAAATGGATGGATAGAACTGCGAAACACGAAGTTTTCTCTAGATAGCAAACCGCTAGTGATGCGCTTGATGATTGGCGACGCAGTTCGCCTTGTCGTCGACGGGAACCAACGGACAGTTCGACTCGTTTACACCAATGCACAAGGAACATTGGCCTTCATCGACCTTGCTGAAGCAAACGTAGATTCACGTACGCGAAGCAAAGAAATTAGCTACCTCTTTAAAACTGCCAGTTCGCTTCAAAAATCTCAAGGTCGCCGAGTAACCATCACTGAGATCGGCGATCTACGCGATCCTGGGTTCAAAGGGTAGCTCATCATGATTGGCCGCATCGTCGAAGTGGCCGATGACCGGCGGCATCTATTCATGTCGCGTGGCTTCATGGTGGTGCAGGACACCGAGGGCGAGCGCAAGGAGTTGGGGCAGGTGCCGCTGGACGATATAGCCGCCGTGATCGCTAATGCCCATGGCCTGAGCTACACCAACAACCTGCTGGTCGCGCTGGCCGAACGCGGCGCACCCTTCGTGCTGTGTTCGGCCAATCACAATGCCGTGGGCATGCTGCTGCCGGTGGACGGAAATTACCACCAGGCCAAGCGCTTTGACGCTCAGATCGAAGCCGGCAAACCCCTGATGAAACGCCTGTGGGCAGAGATCGTGCGCGCCAAACTGACGCAGCAAGCCGCCGCACTGGAGGCAGCGGGCAGTCCAACCGCGCCCCTTAATGCGCTGGTCAGCAAGGTCCGCTCCGGCGACCCGGACAATCTGGAAGCCCAGGGCGCACGCCGCTACTGGGGGCTCTTGTTTGGCGACAGCTTTCGACGCGATCAGAACGCGGGCGGACTCAACGCCATGCTGAACTATGGCTACACAGTGCTACGCGCCGCGACAGCACGCGCCGTCGTCGGCGCCGGCTTACACCCGACACTGGGCCTGCATCACAGCAATGAAGGCAATGCCATGCGGCTGGTCGATGATCTGATGGAGCCCTTCCGCCCCGTCATCGACCTCAAAGTCTGGCAACTGCATCGGAACGGAGAAAGAGACCTCGCCCCGGACACCAAGCGCGCGCTGGTACGCACCCTGTATGACGACATGCAGACCGATGCCGGCGCAACACCGGTGCTGGTCTGCGCGCAGAAGCTGGCCACATCGCTGGCGCAGGTCTATCTGGGTGAGCGTGACAAGCTGGACCTGCCCCTGCCCGGACTGCCACTGGCACTGGCCGCAGCGCTCAATGACGAATAGCCATGCTCTCGGGATACCGGCTCATGTGGGTAGTCGTGATGTTTGATCTTCCCGTCGTTGAAAAGGCCGAACGCAAGGCCGCGACCGACTTTCGCAATGCCCTGCTGGACATGGGTTTTGAAATGGCACAGTTCTCGGTCTACATGCGCTTTTGCACCAGTCAGGCCCAGATCGACACCTATGGCAAATACGTCGAAACCGCCTTGCCTGAGGGCGGCAAGGTGAATATCCTTCAGTTCACCGACAAACAGTACGAACGCATCATTTCTTTCCACGGCAAGGCCAAGCAGCCCCCAAATAAAACACCCGATCAATTTGATCTGTTCTAGGTTTCGCCATGATTTCTGGAGCCTCGAAAACGAAAAACCCCTTGACGAATCAAGGGGTTATCGCCGACCTAGTCTAGTCGATTGGGATATGAACTCTGACCGGAACTCTAAGCCTGAGATTGTTAAGCCTGTCCAGAGTCTAGTCGATTGGGATATGAACTCTGACCGGAACCATCATTTCGTACATCGGCGGCTGGCTGATAGTCTAGTCGATTGGGATATGAACTCTGACCGGAACTCTTGCATTTCCTTCGTGTATTTCGCGTCCAGTCTAGTCGATTGGGATATGAACTCTGACCGGAACATGACCCACTGGCCGCTGGCGCTGGGAAGAAGTCTAGTCGATTGGGATATGAACTCTGACCGGAACTGTAGCCACTCGATCACCAGCGCCCAGCCTAGTCTAGTCGATTGGGATATGAACTCTGACCGGAACTTGACCGTTGCGGTCTTCCGATCTCAGCAAAGTCTAGTCGATTGGGATATGAACTCTGACCGGAACTGTCAACGCAGCCTATGGGAGCAGCTACGCAGTCTAGTCGATTGGGATATGAACTCTGACCGGAACCCACGCCAGGCGCGCCAGCGGATCCGTGGCAGTCTAGTCGATTGGGATATGAACTCTGACCGGAACCCGCGCCGCGCGCTCTACGTTGGGGCTCTTAGTCTAGTCGATTGGGATATGAACTCTGACCGGAACCGCTCTGACCGCAGCGACCAGCTGCTGCGCAGTCTAGTCGATTGGGATATGAACTCTGACCGGAACTCCACCTCTGTCAGCACCAGCGAGGCCGCAAGTCTAGTCGATTGGGATATGAACTCTGACCGGAACGCGTGGCCTTGCCCTCCGGGTCCATGCCGGAGTCTAGTCGATTGGGATATGAACTCTGACCGGAACGCGGGTGAGCGTGACTGCTGCGGTCTTGCCAGTCTAGTCGATTGGGATATGAACTCTGACCGGAACACCTCTCCGAAGCGGATAGACCCGCTTCGGAGAGGTGCCGCGCATAGCGCGGTTGCTATGCAAGAAACATTTACCCGCCCCCGCGCTGCGTGTACAGATCAAAACGCTTCATGAAAGCGTAGCGCTCGGTGTCAGGCACGCCGCTGAAGGCAAAACGCACGGCCAGGCGCGGCAGGCGCATCAAGGCGATGACACGCGGCGACTCCACCCGCCAGTCCAGCCGCAGTAACCCTGCGCCAAGGGTGACGCGGGCCGAGGAGGCACCCACCTCATGGGCATGCTCGCCCACGGCACGCGGCAGCCATGACAGCCACTCGGCCTCGGTACAGGCCATGTCGCGCTCGAAACGCTCGGGGTAGAAGGATTGCACGGCGCCGGCTCGCGCTGCTCAGCCGCCGGCAATCGGCGGCCAGATGGCCAGCACGTCGCCCTCGACCAGCGCCCGCGTGGCCCGCTGCTCCGGCGGAATGTAGACGCCGTTGACCAGCACCAGGTGCACCAGCCTGGGCGGCAGGCCATAGGGCTCGATCAGCTGCGTGATGGTGGCGCCGGGCGCCACGTCCACGGCGATCTGGTTGTCGCCGCGCGCCTGCGGCGGCAGGTAGTCGGTCAGCGAGGCGAAGAGCTTGAAGGTGATCTTCATCACCGGGGATGATAGGGTGTCATGCACGCCGACGCGCATCGTCCGCACCGCTCCAGTGGCCCTGCGCCTGCGCACAGGCGAGGTAGGCCGGCACCAGCTGGGTGGGGTCCTTGAGCAGCGTGTCCTTCCAGCCGCCGAGTTTCACCTGGCCTTCGACCAGGCCGCGCATCACCCCCACGTGCTCGGTCCAGCCCACGCTGTTGCAACCCACCAGCACGTCGCCCTGGAACTGCAGGCTCAGGTGGCGCCAGGCCAGCGCATCGGTCAGCTCGGCGTGCTGGCCGCCGGGTGCGCCCTGCCAGTTGCCGAAGCTCGTGGAGATCAGGCCCAGGGTATCGAGCACGTTGATCTGCGTCACGCCACGCAGCACGGCACGCTTGCCCGGCCTGTTCTGCAGCGCCATGTTCAGCGCTGCCACCCGCGCCTGCTCGGCCGCGTTGGGCTGGATGGCACTGACGATGGGCTTGCCGCTGACCTTGTCAAAGGCCTCGGCGCAGTCGCCCGCGGCGTAGATGCCCGGCACATTGCTCTGCATGTGTTCGTCGGTCAGCACGCCCTGCAGGCACTTCAGGCCTGATTTCTCCAGGAAGCCGATGGCGGGTTTCACACCGGTGGCGCTGATGACCAAGTCCACATTGAGCGTCTTGCCATTGGACAGTTTCACGTCCAGCGTCTGGTCCTTGCCCTGTGCGATGGACTCGACCTTGGTGCCGGTAAACACCGTCACGCCCTTGGACTCCACCCACTGCTTGATCATGCCGCCCGCGGCCGGGCCCATCATGCGCGGCACCATGCGGTCGCCCATCTCCACCACGGTCAGCGCCACACCGCGTGCGGCCAGCGCTTCCAGGATGATGCAGCCGATGAAACCAGCGCCCATCTGCAGCACGCGCGCGCCCTGCGCCGCACGCGCCTGGATGGCGCGTGCATCGGCCAGCGTCCAGCAACTCTCCACGCCGGGCAGGTCGATGCCGGGAATGGGCGCGCTCACCGGGTTGGAGCCGGTGGCGACCAGCAGTGTGTCGAAGGCCAGGGACTGCCCCTTGTCCAGCGTGACCCGCTTCGCCTTCGCCTCCAGCTGGATGGCCTTGGCCTGCACGGCCTCGATGCGCAGGTCACTGTAGTGGCGCGCGCCCTTGCGCAGCAGGGTGCCCTCTTCGCCGATGTGGCCCATCAGCAGGTAGGGGATGGCCATGCGCGAATACGGCGCCTCGCGCTCCTCCCCCACCAGGGTGATGCGGTCATCCGGCGCCTGCCGGCGCAAGGTCTCGGCCGCGATCACGCCGGCCGGGCCGGCGCCCAGGATCACATGGTGCATATGGTTCTCCAGAGGATCTGCCCCTCACCCTACCCTCTCCCCAAAGGGGCGAGGGTGGTTTTTCATTACAGCCCCAGGCGCTTCTTGGTGGCGGGCGTGGGCCGGCCTTCGGTGTCCCAGCCCCGCACCTCGTAGTACCTGGGCAGCATCTTGGCCAGCTCGTTGACCTTGCCTTTGGCCGGGCCGGTCTTGGCCGGCTCGGTCAGCAGGCGCTTAGGCAGCGAGTCGTCCGCCTTGGTCAGGCCGGCGCGGTTGTTGAACTCGCGCTCCATGTTCCAGATGCGCTCGCCGATCTTCTCCAGCTCCTCGGTGGTGTACTGCTCGCCGATCGCGCCCTGCAATTGCGGCGCCAGGTCGGCCAGGCCCCAGGCAAAGGTGGTGAACACGCACAGGCCCGACGAATCGAAAGCCGCGGTCGCGTCCTGGAAGGCCTTCACCAGCTCGGGCTTGCCCTCGCTCTGCAGCGGATCGGTCTTGACCGGAATGCCCAGCACTTCCGATGCGATGGTGTAGCCGCGCAGGTGGCAGCCGCCGCGGTTGCTGGTGGCATAGGCCAGGCCGATGCCCTGGATGCCGCGCCCGTCGTAGGCCGGGAATTCCTGGCCCTTGGAGGTCATGGACAGCTCGGGGTGGCCGTACTTGGCGGTCAGGCGCTTGCTGCCCTGGCCGATCTCCTTGCCGAAGCCGCGGCCGTGCACCGTCTCGTCCACCAGGAAGGCCAGCGCCTTGGCGGAACCGAAGGGAGCCTCGATGCCGATCTGCTCCTTGGTGAGCACGCCCTTTTCATACAGCTCCATCACCGCGCCCACGGTGGCGCCGAAGCTGATGGGGTCGATGCCTTCCTCGTTGCAGATCATGGTGGCGTACTGCAGGCACTCGAGGTCGTTCACGCCATTGGCCGCACCCAGCGCCCAGGCCGCCTCGTACTCCAGGCCGCCGGAGGCACCCCAGTACTGCGGCTTGTTGGCCACCGTGAAGTGGCCTTCGTCCATCTTGCTGATGCGCCCGCAGGCGATGGTGCAGCCGAAGCAGGCCTGGTTGGTCACCAGCTGCTTCTTGCCGTCGGTCTTGCGCGGCGTGGCCATGGCTTCCGCCGAGATGTCCTTGGCGCCTTCGAACTGCACGTCCTGGTGGTTGCGCGTGGGCAGCGCGCCCACCTCGTTGATCACGTTCATCAGCACCTGGGTGCCGTAGGCCGGCAGGCCCTGGCCGGTGACCGCGTTGTCCTTGAGGATCTGCTTCTTCTCCTTCACGGCTTTCATGAAAGCCTGCGGGTCGCGGATATTGCCCACGCCCTTGGTGCCGCGCACGGCAATCGCCTTCAGGTTCTTGCTGCCCATCACCGTGCCCACCCCCGAGCGGCCGGCCGCGCGGTGCAGGTCGTTGACCACGGCGGCGAACAGCACGCCGTTTTCACCGGCCTTGCCGATGCTGGAGACGCGCAGCAGCGGGTCCTGCAGGCTCTTCTTCAGCGCCTCTTCGGTCTTCCAGACGCTCTGGCCCCAGAGGTGGCCGGCGTCACGCAGCTCGGCCACATCGTCGTTCACGTAAAGATAGACCGGCTTAGGCGACCTGCCTTCGAAGATCACCATGTCCCAGCCGGCCATCTTGAACTCGGCGCCCCAGTAACCGCCCGAATTGGAGCAGGCGATGGCGCCCGTCAGCGGGCTCTTGGTGATGACGGTGTAGCGCCCGCCCGTGGAGGCCATGGTGCCGGTCAGCGGGCCGGTGGCCCAGATGATCTTGTTCGCCGGCGAGAGCGGGTCGACCTTGGCGTCCACCTCTTCCACCAGGTATTTGGAGCCCAGGCCGCGCGAGCCCAGGTAGGCGTGCGCCCAGTCCATGTTCAGCGGCTCCGATGTCACGGTGCCCTTCGTCAGGTCGACGCGGAGAATTTTTCCTGCCCAAGACATGATGTTTCTCCTTAAGTCGCAGAGGGTTGGTTGCCGAGCTTGTTGGCCCACTGTTCCATCTTGCCCAGGCCCGTCCAGTTGGCGTCGATGAAGGTGATGGCTCCGGTCGGGCAGGCGTCGGCACAGGCCGGCTCGCCGCCGCACAGGTCGCATTTCTGCACCTTGCCGGTTTCCTGCACGTAGTTGATGGTGCCGAAGGGGCAGGCAATGGTGCAGACCTTGCAGCCCACGCAGGTGGCGTCGTTCACCACCTTGGCGCCGGTCTCCTTGTTGACGGTGATCGCCTCCACCGGGCAGGCGTGCAGGCACCAGGCCTCGTCGCACTGGGTGCAGGTGTAGGGCACTTTCTTGCCGGTGTGGTGGAAGTCGAATACCTTGATACGCGACTTGGCGGTGGCGAAGGTGCCGTAGTTCTCGAAGGAACAGGCCATTTCGCACTGCAGACAGCCGGTGCACTTGTCTGCGTTGATGTGCAACACCTTTTGCATGGAGGTCTCCTGGGGTTCGTGCCGCGGCACTTTGCCTATGAATCGTTGTGCATAGGCATTCTTGAATTGCGGTCTCCAGGAGGGACTAGGGAGAACCCTAGTCGGCTATGGCACCGGCGCGCTTTATTCTCAAAATGCAACACCGCGCCAAGAATGCCAAACGCTGGCATGATGCGCCTCAGGCACGAACCGCCACCGCCTACCGCCATGCATGCCACCCCCGCTGCCCAGCCCATTTCCCGCCTCGCGCGCATCGCGCAGGCGCGCCAGCTCGCCCTGCAGGAAGCGGCGCCGCTGGCCGGCGGCCTGGTCGAACCGTGGATCGCGCAGAGCTGGCAGCGCTGCCTGGCCCGCGGCCTGCGCCCGCAGGAGCGCGTGAACTTCGAGGCTGTCTCGGCCACCGTCATGCGCCAGGCCTCGGAGGCCAACCACACGCTCATGCAGGCCGCGCGCCCCATCCTCAAGCAGCTCGGCGGCGCCCTGGCCGAAACGCGCTACTTCGCCATCCTCACCAACCATGACGGTGTGGTGATCGACACCGACGGCCCCATCGACCGCAGCGACCGCCGCGCCGCCCTCATCACCCGCGTCGGCGTCAGCCTCTCGGAAAACAGCGTGGGCACCACAGCCATCGGCGCGGCGCTGCGCGAATTGCAGCCGGTCTGGCTGCACCGCGGGGAACACTTCTTCCAGGACACCTCGGTCTACAGCTGCGCCGGCTCGCCCCTGTTCGGCCCCGACGGCCGCTGCGTCGGCATGCTCGACCTCACCGGCATCGAAGCGGCCGAACGCCCCGAGCTGCGGCACCTCGCCACCCACGCTGCGCGCCGCATCGAGAACGCGCTGCTGCTGCAGCGCCCCCACCGCCTGCTGCTGCGCATGAACTGGCCCGGCATGCCGCTGGGCGACGACGCCGACGGCCTGCTGGCCCTGGACACCGATGGCCTGGTGTGCGCCAGCAACCGCGCAGCGCGCCAGCTGCTGCCCATGCTGGCCGGCAACCAGCACAACGAGCTGCACAGCCGCGACCTCTTCGCCCTGCCCTGGGAGATGCTGTTCGACGCCGCCCGCCAGGGCCAGCCGGTGGAAGTGCCGCTGTGGTCCGGCCTGCGCCTGCAGGCGCGCGCCGAACTGGTGGGCCGCGCTGCCGGCCCCGCCATGGCGCCGCGCACGACCAGCACGCCAGCCACCACCCTGCCCCTGCGCGACGTGGAAACCAGCCTGATCCGCAAGGCCGTGCAAGAAGCCCGCGGCAACGTGGCCCAGGCCGCGCGCAACCTGGGCATCAGCCGCGCCACGGTCTACCGCAAGCTTGGCACCGGCAAGCGCGACTGAACCCTAATCCTCGCACCCGCGCCGGCATGCGACTGACCAGCTCCTTCGCACTCACCCTGCTCTCGCTCGGCGTGGCCGGCTACGCACTGGTCGTGTACGGCTTCCTGCCTCCGGGCGTCACCGTGCACCCGGACATGCGCGCCAATTTCGAGGGCCAGCGTCTCGGAATCTATGCACACGTGTTCGGCGCGGTGTTCGCGCTCGCGCTCGGCCCTTTCCAGTTCTCCGCACGCCTGCGCGCGGCCCGCCCGGCCCTGCACCGCTGGATGGGCCGGCTCTATCTCGGCGTGGGGGTGCTGGTCGGCGGAACAGCGGGCCTGTACATGGCGTACTTCGCCTTTGGCGGCTGGGTATCCAGCCTGGGCTTCGGCCTGCTCGCGCTGGCCTGGCTGTACACCGGCCTGCGCGCCTACCGGGCCATCCGTGCGCTCCAGGTGACGGAACACCGCCGCTGGATGGTGCGCAACTTCGCGCTGACCTTTGCTGCGGTGACGCTGCGCCTGTGGCTGCCGGCGTCCATGCTGGCCGGCCTGCCCTTCGAGCTCGCCTACCCGGTCATTGCCTGGCTGTGCTGGGTGCCCAACCTGCTGGTGGCCGAGTGGATGCTGCGGCCCAGGCCGGCCTGAGCCCGGCGCTCCCTCAGACCACCACCGGCTTGCGCTTCACCGCGTAGCTCAGCAGCAGCTGGGCCACACCGCCCATCAGCGAAAAACCCATCATCAGCAGGCCCAGGTTCACCGGGCCCTCGTGTTCGAGCAGGCCCACCACATAACTGCCGAAGGCCCCCATCACCTGCTGCGAGGCGCCGGCCACGGCCGCAGCGGCGCCGGCCAGCGCCGGAATCAGGCCCACCGAACCCGAGATGGCGGGCGGGGCAATCAAACCGTGGCCCAGGCCCAGCAGCGTCAGCGGCAGCGCAAAGGCCCAGGGGGTGTGCAAGCCTCCCCAGGCCAGCAGCAGCATGAGCCCCAGCCCGGCCTGCACCGCGAAGAAGCCCAGCCCCATGAGGCGGCGGTCGCCCATGCGGTGCACCAGGCGGCTGGTCAGCATGTTGCCCAGGATGTAGGGGATGGGCACCGCCATGATGTACCAGCCCATGCGGTCCGGCGTCACGCCGTAGTGCGTGAGCACGATGGGCGCGCCCGAGAGGAAGCAGTAGAAGGCCGAGGTGAGCATCGCCATGATGAGCACGTAGCACAGGAAGGTCGGCTCGCGCAGCAGCCGCGCGTAGGCACTGAACAGCGCGGTCAGCCAGTGCGTGGCGCTCGCATGGACCGGCTTGCGCGCCGGCAGGCCCCGCCAGGCCGCCAGCAGGGCCAGCGCTGCCAGCGCCGCGGTGATCCAGAAATTGGCCTGCCAGCCCAGGGCCACGTGCACTTGGCCGCCCAGCAGCGTGGCCAGCGGCGGGCAGGTGCCCATGGCCATGCCCACATAGGCCATCATGCGCGTGCGCTCACGGCCGCTGAAAAAATCCTGCACCATGGCCCGCCCCACGGACATGCCCGCCGCGCCGCCCGCGCCCTGCAGCACACGCCCCAGTACCAGCACGACCAGGTTGGGGGCCAGCGCCGCGATCACCGAGCCCAGCAGGACCAGCGCCATGCCACCCAGCAGCAGCGGCTTGCGCCCGATGCGGTCCGACCAGGGGCCGTAGACCAGCTGCAGGCCGCCGAAGGCCGCCACATAGGCACTGAAGGTCAGCTGCACGCCGGCCTGGCTGGCACCGAATTCCGTGGCCCAGGTCGGCATCGACGGCAGGCAGAGGGTCATGGCCACGACACCGAAGGTGATCTGCAGCAGCAGCGTGGCCATCAGCCAGCCACCGGGATGCGCCGGGACGGCGACGGCAGGTTCGCGGGTGTGGGAGGTCATGTTTTTCTGCGGGAGGGGATGGGACACGGTAGCCGCTCTGGCACCGAAGCAGTGTAGCCACGCTCGGGCCCCCGCACCCGGCAAGCGTGCACTATCAGCTAGAGACTCCCTGCATAACGCGCGCCGTGCGCAGCTTGGCGCCCCGCAACCGAACCTTGTCCAGGATCATGGCCAGCCGCAGGCTGCTGGCCCACAATCCGGCATGCACAGGCGGACTGCCCCATGAACTCATCGACACCCCGGCGCTACGACTGGCTGAGCCAGTTCTTCCATTGGGCCACGGCCCTGGCCGTGGCCGCGGCTTACGTCATCGAACCCCACGGCTTCAAGCGCCTGCTGCGCCAGGGCCTGGACCCGGCCGCCAGCAGCAGCGTGCTCTGGCACGAATCGCTCGGCATCCTCGTGCTGGGGCTCACATTGCTGCGCCTGCTCTGGCTGGCCGCGCGGCCGGCCCCGCCACAGTTGGAGATGGCGGGCTGGATGCAGCGCGTCGCGCGCCTGACACATGGCGCGCTGTGGCTGCTGGTGCTGCTCACGCCCCTGGCAGCCCTGCTCACGCTGGCCGGCAAGGACGCCCCGCTCACCCTGCTCGGCGGCCTGCGGCTGCAGGAGCTGCCCTGGATCGCCCACTCCGCCCTCTCGCGCCTGCTCGACTGGGGCGACGTGCACGAGGTCCTGGGCAACACCCTGCTGCTCGTCGCCGGCGCGCATGCGGCCGCCGCGCTGTACCACCAGTTCGTGCTCGGGGACGGCGCGCTCACGGCCATGCTGCCCGGCAGGCGGCGCGGCTGAGCGCGCGCAACGCGACCTCATGAAAAAAGGGAGGCCACCGGCCTCCCGTGTGTTCTGTACCGCGTGCGGCAGCGCTCAGATCAGCCCTTCAGCCTTCATCGCCGCCTGCACACCCGGGCGGGCGGCCACGCGGGCCATGTAGGCCGCGAGGTGGGGCAGGCCGCTGATGTCGATCTTCACCACGCGCGTCCAGCCCGTCACCGTGAACAGGTAGGCGTCGGCCACGCTGAAGTCCGCGCCCATCAGGTAGTCCTTGCCGGCCAGCTGCTCGTTCACGTATTTCAGGCGGCGCTCGATGTTGGCGCGGCAAACGTCCTTCCACTCCTGCGGCGCGGACGGGTTGAACAGCGGGCTGAACGTCTTGTGCAGCTCGGTGCCGATGAAGGTCAGCCAGCCCTGCAGGCGGTAGCGCTCCACCGTGCCGTTGGCCGGGGCCAGCTTCCTGGCGGGCTGGCTGTCGGCCAGGTACTGCACGATGGCCGGGCCTTCGGTCAGCACGCTGCCGTCGTCCAGCTGCAGCGCCGGCACATAACCCTTGGGGTTGATGGCCAGGTAGTCACCGCCCGAGGCCGTCTTCTTGTCCTTGAGGTCCACCACCTCGGTGTCGTACTTCAGGCCCAGCTCTTCGAGCACGATGTGGGGGGAGAGGGAACAGGCGCCGGGTTTGATGAACAGTTTCATGGTGTGATCTCGTGGTGAAGAAGGGGGAATCCGGCCGACAGTTTAGGCAATCCGGGCCGGGCGCGTGCAAGCAGGGGCATGGGCGGCCGGCTCAACGGCCGGCATCGGCCGCCCGCGCATAGAACAGGCGCTTGGCCAGCTCCACCGCCAGCACATAGGCCAGCGTCAGCCCGATCACGCCCAGCAACAGCGGCGCGGGCAGCGGCACGAAGCCGAAGATCGAGGCGTAGGGCAGGTAGGGCAGCAGCAGCGCCAGCGTCACCACCCCCAGCGTCGTCAACAGCAGCAGGGTGCCAGGCCGGCTGCGGTAACAAGGGCCGCGGGTGCGCACCACCAGTGCAATCACCAGCTCGGTCAGCAGCGATTCGACGAACCAGCCGGTGCGGAACTCCGCCGGCGCCGCCTGGAAGACCCACAGCAGCGCGGCGAAGGTCAGCAGGTCGAACACCGAGCTCAGCAGGCCGAACACCACCATGTAGTCACGGATGAACACCGTGTCCCAGCGGTGCGGCCGGGCCACCCACTCCTCGTCCACGCGGTCGCTGGCAATCGCCGTGGCCGGGATGTCGGACAGGAAGTTGTTCAGCAGGATCTGCGAGGCCAGCAGCGGCAGGAAGGGCAGGAAGACCGAGGCCACCGCCATGCTGAACATATTGCCGAAATTGGCGCTGATGGTGGTGAGGATGTACTTGAGCGTGTTGGCAAAGGTCTTGCGCCCCTCGTCGATGCCCAGGCGCAGGATGCGCAGGTCCTTGCGCAGCAGCACAAAATCCGCCGCCTCCTTGGCCACGTCCACCGCCGTGTCCACCGAGATGCCCACGTCGGCCGCGTGCAGCGCCAGCGCATCGTTGATGCCGTCGCCCATGTAGCCGACCACGTGGCCCATCTTCTGCAGCGCCAGGATGATGCGCTCCTTCTGGTTCGGGTCCACCTCGGCAAACACCACCGTACGCTGCGCCGCGTGCATCAGCGCCTCGTCGCCCATCGCACCGAGCTCGCGGCCCGTCATGAGCGTCACCTCGCTCAGGCCCACCGTCTCGGCCACATGGCGGGCCACCTTGGCGTTGTCGCCCGTGACGATCTTCAAGGCCACGCCGCGCTGCGCCAGGTCTGCCAGGGTCTGGCGCACGTCGTCCTTGGGCGGGTCCATGAAGAGCAGGAAACCGGCGAAGTTCAGGCCCGCCTCGTCATCGCGTCCATAGGGCGTGCTGCGCACATCGACCGCGCGCGCCGCCACCCCCAGCACGCGGTAGCCCTGCGCGCTCCAGCCAGCAAACAGCGCCTCGATGCGCTGGCGCAATGCCGCATCCAGCGGCGCGGCCTGGGCCCCGGCCGTGCTGCACAGGCCCAGCACCTGGTCCAGCGCGCCCTTGGTGATCAGCGTGCGCGCGCCCGCGGCATCCGCCACCACCACCGACAGGCACTTGCGCACGAAGTCGTAGGGGACCTCATCCACCCGATCCACCCCGCCCAGGTCCACGCCATCCCTGTCGGCGGCGGCCAGCACCGCCACGTCCAGCGGATTCGCCAGGCTGGACTGGAAGCGCGCATTGATGCCGGCCAGCCGCAGGACATCGGCGCTGGGCCGGCCCGCCACGTCGAAGGCGCCGTCCAGCTCCACCACGCCCCGGGTCAGGGTGCCGGTCTTGTCGGTACACAGCACATCCATGCTGCCCAGGTTCTCGATCGAGTTGAGGCGCCGCACGATCACGCCCAGCCCGGCCATGCGCTTGGCCCCGTGCGACAGCGTGATGCTCACGATGGCCGGCAGCAGCTCGGGCGTCAGCCCCACCGCCAGCGCCAGCGCGAACAGCAACGAGTCGACCGGCGGCTTGGCCATGAAGATGTTGATGGCCAGCACCGCCAGCACCATCACCGCCATGATGCGCGTGAGCAGGTAACCGAAGCGGTGGATGCCGCGCTCGAACTCCGTCATGGGCGGGCGCAGCGCCAGCTTGCCGGCGATCTGCCCGAACACCGTGTCCCGGCCCGTGCGCAGCACCAGCAGCCGCGCCGTGCCGCTGCTCACGCTGGTGCCCATGTACACGCAGTTGCTGCGCTCGGCCAGGCCGGCTTGCGCGCTGACCACCCCGGGCTTCTTCTCGACCGGGAAGGTCTCGCCCGTCAACACCGCC
The DNA here is from genome assembly GCF_058807395.1 of Hylemonella sp. GW821-FHT12C09. NCBI lineage: Bacteria > Pseudomonadati > Pseudomonadota > Betaproteobacteria > Burkholderiales > Comamonadaceae > Hylemonella > Hylemonella sp. GW821-FHT12C09. The sequence goes on from NZ_JBXAQQ010000002.1 coordinate 311,015, forward strand.
TGGTTCACGAACAGGTCCTTGGCCTCCAGCAGCACGCCATCGGCCGGGATCAGGCTGCCGGCGGACAGCAGCACCACGTCACCCGGCATCACGCGACTCGAAGGCAGGGTGTGCGCCTGCCCGTCGCGCAGCACGACCGAATGGATGGTGATGCGCGAGCGCAGCTTCTCGATCGCGTTGCCCGCGATGACCTCCTGCGCAAACCCCAGCAAGGTACTGCCCAGCACGATGGCCAGCACCACCACCGCATCGATCCACTCGCCCACCATCATGGAAATGACGCAGGCCACGATCAGGATGAGCACCAGCGGGTTCTTGAACTGATTGGCGAAGAGCGTCAGCGCCGTGGCCTGCCGGGTGGCCTTCAGGGCGCTGGCGCCATAGCGCTTGTGGCGCGCCGCCGCTTCACGCCGGCTCAACCCGCCGGCGCCGCTGCCCAGGTGGGTCAGGAGGGTTTCAGTCGGCAGGCTCCAGTAGCCCTCGGCCACGGCCGGCGCATCCGGCCCGGCATGCCGCTGGTTACGAAACCACCCTGGAAGACCACGCACCGGCTTGCTCCTGGAACGGGGCGCGCCCGCGCCCCAGCCGGGCCATCCTACTGCAGGCGGGTTCGGGGCGGCGCGCGGCCCAGCGCGTCCTGCAGGTCATGGAAGATGGGGCGAAGCGTCCACTGCATATCGCGCTTGCCGTCCAGCACCCGGCGAATGGCGGTCTGGGCGCAGCTGGGGGTTGTGGTCATGGTGGCCTCGCTTGGTCTGGCGACGCGCCCGGTGCGGAGCGTCAATGCGAGGCGGAGTGTCTGCCTAGATCAGGTCAGGGGCAAATTTTTTCGGGACATGCAGCGATTTAGTTTACTGATGTATGAATGCGCATGCATAGAAAAATCCGTCAGCGGCGCGTCGCTGGATGGAGTTACCGCTCTAGCCGCGCCACGCTCCTCCGCTTTGCCCCGTCGCTCGACTGCTTCGCAGCGGTTGCGGTCCTTCGCGTGTGTGCCTCCCAAGTCAGCTTGCTCGCGCATAGCTGCCAGCCGCCAGCGCAAGGTGCAATCGGTGCGTCTATGTCCACCAAGATTGCCTACGCATAATCTTGGACGGATTAGGGCAGATCTGGCCTGTTCAAATGCTGATAGGCATCGTTGCGCTGCCCGGCTCATGCCAGAGCACAGATCCTTGCCAGACCTCCTCACGCCAGTGCCCGTAGTCGGTTTCGCGCGTCAGTACTCTTGCCCTCCACACATGGCAGAGGCGCATGCTGTCGATGTCCAATAGTCGCTTGGTCACGTCGTGGTCAAGGACAAGTGCCACACCAGTTTGGCCGCCCATGTCCTTTGGATGGGTTGGCCTCCACTTCCAATTCCAATGCATTAGCTCGCCCACTTTGGTCCCAGAAAGAAGGACATCCGCGCCACCTCTTCTGGGAGTCGCAATCAGGGGGGTTGGGGAGTTGTGCGCCGGGAGGCGAGGCATGCGCCTCACAAGATCGGACTGCAGATATCCCACGCTGTTATCAACCAGCGGCAAGAGAACGGGCCGGAGGTGACCTCCCTCTTTAGCCGGAAAGGTCGCCCTTCTGTCCAGCGCATCGATCCGCAGCGTCTGATCCTCGGCCCTCGGCAATTGCATCCTGCCAGGGAGGAAGTCGTGGACACCGAAGACTTCTTGCGCATTGATAGCTTCGCCGGAAGCAAGGATGGAAACAATCTCCAGTTCGCCGTTGTACCGTGCGTCTCCGTGTAGTGGCAAGTTGAGATGCAGAAGCGACTTACCCTCGGCTTCGTGCACGTCCCTCAAGACCGAGGTTGCAAGGCCGGCAGCCTCGCCCTCCGTTCCGGGACGGGCACCGTGGAGGGGCACCACCCATCCGGGTACCCCACCTGGCAACATCGGCAGCAGACTGAGGTCAACCGGCGTCGCGACCAAAGCCGCGGCTTGGGCCTCCGCAATGGGCATGTCCCACATGTCAGCAGCTAAGGCAAGTGTCCTGAGGAAGGCAGACCTCGCGAGCTGCCCACGCCGCGCGACGAACTGGCCCACCTCGCCCCGGTCACTCTCGGGAAGGAAGAAGCTGAAGTGACCGTCCTTGCTGCTGTCGGTACGCTCGATCAGCCGCTCGAACTCGAAGACCCACTGCGCGATGAAGGGCCTGCGTGACTCCTGCTGCAGGTCCTGCAAGCAGTGCACCAGGGCCCTCGGGACGATCTGGCCGCGTGCGAGTTCCTCTCTCAGCCCTGGCCGCTGGAAGAAGCGCGGCACCTCGCCCGAGTGACCCTTCAGCCACGAGTGCACGAGCACGGGCGTGCCGAAGGCGCGCCCGATGAAGGCATCAGACAGCGCGGAGGGCGCGTTGATCGCGGCCCGCAGATCCACCGACGAGAGAACGTGTGCCCCCCGCGCGGCGACCACGATGGCGAGCGTCTCGAGTACTTCCGACTCTAGCGTGAGCGCTCGCAGCCATCGCAGCAGCGCCTGCCACGTCGCCGCGCCCGTCCTCTCGTCCTTGAGTGCTCCGGCGACCTGATGGATTACATGTAGCTTGGCCATGGGAACAGGCAGGCGGAGCCTGCACATCGCAACATCAAGCAGTTCTGCGCCCGTCATGTCTTTGCCTGTCCCAGCCAGGCCGGAGTCGTCAGCGGCTGATCGGAGAAGTCCTCGACGGTCGTGTCCACCATAGCCTCGACTATGCTTCTGGCCGCTGCAACCTCGTCCACCGCGATGAGGAAGTGAACTAGGCGATGGTGCGGGATGGACAGCGAGCCACCGGGCCCGTCCGTCCGGGTCGTATCGACGATGAACTGCCTCCACCTATCCTTGTAGTGGGCCGCGAACGTCGCGTACCGCTGGAGCGCCTGCTGCAGGCCGTAGTACTCGTCCCAGCCGTGACATTGCAATTGCGCGGCGACCAGCCATCGGTATGCCGTCTCCCTGCCCTCCAGGCTCAGGCTCGTCTGGAAGGCCTGATCCAGGATATCGGCGATCCCGCCGTCGCGCCGGTCGCGCAGCGGCTCGAGGCTGCGCAGCAGTTCAATGCCCCGGCCCATTGCCAGCCAATGCTCAAACCACCTGCGGACGATCCTGCCCTCTGCAACGTAGGCGTTGCGCGAGCGGAGCTCCGCCTGCAGTTCTTGGACGCTAGAAGCCGAATACGTGGCCACGTTGATGTCTGGCTCCTCCGGCTCGGGCGAGTTGTGGCGCTCCCGCTCGCTGCCAAACTCTTCGACCGACAAGCCGAAGCGTTCCGCGTTGGCGGTGATCAAAACCTGTGCGCGGGGATCACCTGCTGCTACACGACCGCGCAGCGCGCCCACGGCAGCGCTGTCCCACAGCGCCGCGGCGACGACAGGCATGGCCGGGTCATCGAGCGGCTGGCTCGCCAGCATTTCCGCGAAGACGTTCGTCGCCGTGTACCACTCGGAGGACATGAGGCAGTGGTTGTAGAAGGCGGAAAAGACCTCCGGCATGAGATCGATTATCAGGGCCGCAAGGTCCGAAGGGCGCGTGCCGGAGTCCTCGGTCATGTCCCCCAAGGGCAGGACGACCGGGATAAGCCGGCGCAGCATCTCCGTCGCGAACGCACGATCCTTCGGCGCGATCGCCTTCACTGCATCAAGGGAGAAAGCAATGGTGGGATCCTTGCGCCAGCCGTAACCGATCACGCAGGCCAGCGACCTGCGCAACAGGGCGTCGGCGCGCTCCCTGAGTCCGAAAGTGGTCGCGAGCTGGCAAAGCTCGACATAGTTGGCCGCTCTTTCGTTGAAGGGGGTCACGACCGCCGTGATGTCGCGCGCCCGGCCATCGATCTCGTCACCAACGAGCTCGCGATCCAGCAGGTCTAGGCCAGGACCGGCGAACTGATCGCACCAGCTTGATGACGCGAAGTGCTGCGACTTCCTGGCGTGGGCCCACTCAGTTGACGGGACCTTTACCCGACCCGAGCGAAGCGCGGTCAGCAGGAACAGATCGCCGGACACCTCGGTGAGTGCATCACGGAACGATATGTGGTCGGTCACGGCCTCGTAGCCCTCGGGCCGCTTGACTGCGTCCAGGAGCCGGAACGGCAATGCGAACGCCGGGTCCTCGCGACGGGCCAGGAGTGCCCCAACAGTATCTGCCAGCATCGCCATGTGCTTGCAGGCTTCTGTCAGCCAGGCTCGCTTGCCATAGACAGGTGCCGGCTCGACGACGGCAGCACCGCGCTGCGATAGGCATCGCGCCACCCTCGCGAAGAAGAATCGATGCAGAAAGCGCTGCGTGACCTGGCGCGACGGCGCGCTGTGCTGAGCTACATCGAGCATTGGCTCGTACTCGTTGAAGTGGCGATGCCTGTAGGTTTCCTTCTGGTAGAGCAGTCGCCAGCACGAGGACAAGGGATGCTTAGAGAACCTGGCGAAGGCCGGCCACTCGTGGACCTTCGCGCGCAGTGCGCCGGCGAGACGCAGGCATGCCAGCTCGAGTTCGACCCGCTGGACAAGCGCCATCCGTAGGCACACGAACGCCATGAGCGGCGCGAGCTCTGCCTTCTTGGTGAGTTCCCGAAGAAACAGGTCGAGCAGTTGCGCGGCGTCATCTTTCGTGCTGGCGCCACCGGTGATGGAAAGGATCCGCTCTGGTTCAAACCTGCCGGTACCCGCGGCAAGTTGCAGCCAGCCCTCGATGGCGACCTTGTACTCATTGCCGGCGTATGCCCCCACGTTCACGCGGTCGTTGATACGTCGACGCATCTGCTCGAGACACTCGGTGGCCTCGGCGCTTCGCCCCGCCAGCAGATACTGGCCGCCCAGCAGGTGGAGGCGGTCGATACTCGCGGTCTGCAGGCTGGAAGCCAGCATCTTCAGCGGGTACTCATCGTCGGTGAGCTGCAAGGCGCATGCGTGGAGCCGCTCGTAGTCGTCGACCTGGAACTGCGGTCCGTTGTAGACGCGCGTTTTGAGCCACCGGATGCGGATCGCATCCGCGAAGTCGCCGTTGCTGAACGCAATTTCCTCGGCACGCCCGAGGATAGCCTCGACCTGACCCCGGGGATACGCGGTAGCGAGGCTTTCGATCACCCAGTTCCTGTCAGGGCGAGCCAGCAGGTTGCGCGGATCACCGGCCCGCGCTTCGTACAACCACTGCCAGCCCCAGCGGTGGAACCTAGGAGCCTCATTCTGCAGCCACTCGACCACCTTGGGCAAAAGGACTTGCACCCGCCCGACATGCTCGGTGATCTCGCGGACGAATGCGTACAAGCTTCCATGGAAGGCCACCTGCCCGGCTTCCGAGTTGTGGAGCAGGTGCCCGATCGCGGGGCTCATGTCGCCCGGCTCGGTGCCCAGGCAGGTCTCCAGGCCCAGCGGGGGCCAGATGAAGCCGGTGTCCGCCAGCAGGTGCAGGGCGTCCTTCGCGTGATTCGGAAGTTGCTGCCAGAGCATGCCGTAATACTTCCGGATGTCTCCGTCCGGCGCCAGCACGTTCGAGCGGACCGTCGAAGGCTCCAGGACCCGGTGCTGCCGAAGCAGTGCCTCGAAGGAGTAGGTCAGCACCAGCGGATGGCTGCCAGTGACGTCCTGGAAGGCACGGGCGAGCCCCACCAGGCCGTCTGTAGCCGGATGCCTCGCACTCTCCAACTCGAAGCGCCCGGCGTCGAGCTGAGCTCGGAGCCAGTTCTCGATAGACACGAGTGACATGCGCGGAAGTTCCCGCCAAGCGTCGGCGTCGACGAAGCGGCTGAACTGGGAAGGCAGTTGCTCGTCAGACACCTTCTGGGTGCCGATAACCAGGGTGACGTTGGCGGGCACTGGCAACAACGCCTTGAACAGGCTGTCCAGCGGTTGTCGGTCGCGGTCGTTCTCCCGCCAGACATGGTCGAGGCCGTCGATGACCACGATGAACCGCTTGCCCTCGCTGGCGTACCCGTTCGCGCAAGCCTCGATCCAGCCGCGCAAGTGCTCCGGGCCGAGGTGCAGCCCCTGCACATGGCTGAAGTGCCGCACCTCCATCTGCGCGATGAGCGAGTTGGCCACGCTCCCCAGCGTGAATCGGTCGGAGCGGTCGCCCAGGTCGAGGAAGTAGTGGTGGCGGATGTACGGCAGGTCGCGTTGATCCAGTTCACTGCAGACGTAGCTCAGAAACGTGCTCTTGCCCTGACCAGGGGAACCCCAGAGGACCACTGCCGCGTCTCTCTCAAGGTCGAGAAGGAACCGGGCGGCGAACTCCGCATCGGGCGGCTGGTAACCATCCGGCACACGAAACGCCTGCTCAAGGGGTCTCGGACGGCGGACGTCGACGGTTCCGCGCAGGAAATCTAGGGTGACCCTCCCATGCGGGGGCGGTGAATTCGTATGTACGGCCCAATCGATCGCCTCTCGGAACAAGGCTAGCCACCCGGAGCGATCACCGTGTCGCGGGATGAAGCGATCAACAACTTTTCTTTCGAGCGCTTCCGCGCCTTGGTAGCTGTGCCGGAACTCGAAGCGGTCGAAAAAGGCCCTAGTCCTACCTTCACCCCCAAGTTGCTCAAGGACTTCGGTGCGTACAGCCGCGTCGACACGATCCAGCGTCACCCTGAGGGAGGGCGCGTCGATGGTGGCCTCGAACTCGCGGCTCGGGACTCGGTTCGTGATTAACGCGGCTGTGTGGACGCGTTCTGCCGCGATCTCGAACAAGCCGTCGCACCACTTCTGTAGCAACGACCGGCCCCTTGGCCTGCGGGTTAGCAGCCAATCCCAAGTCAACGCATTCCCGGCGTCCTGCGCGTTGACAGTGAACTTGACCTGCAGCAGGACGAGCATGCCATCCCGTCGTTGCGCGACGATATCGTCGAGGCCCTGAGGAATCTCGTCGTGATCGGCCTCGAACTGGACCCAGTCGTAGAGTCCCGGATCGTCAAGCCAGTCGCAGAGAAGACCGAGACCGACGAGGTTCTGGTACACGTACCCGCTAAGCGGGATGGCGGTTCGCTTTATTGCGGGTGACAGTGCTGACATCGTGTGCAGTCGGGCGTGCATCGGCAGATGAGTGGCTGCATATTGACATAGTACTGCGTTAGGCTCAGTGACCGGTTACCGATCCAACTGTCGTTGGGTAGATGAGACTCGAACGTCCGCCTCCAGCCTGGACCGGCCATCGGACATTCGACCTAAGACGTACAAACGTCAACGAATCAGATCTTGCGACGCTCAAGCGCCCTCGTCCTCCTGTCAGTACACGCCCGTGGAACGGCCGAGGCGATGGGCCCGGGATAGCTGAGGCTCAGTCCCTCTGCTTCTTGTAGGCGTGCACAAACCGTCCAAACGCCCGGTCCTTCTTGCGCCGCTCCTGCAGCGACGAGTCGTGAAACTCGGATTCCTTGCGCAGCTTCAGGTAGCTGCGCAGGTGCGCCTCGCTGAGTTCGCCCCGTTCGACAGCGGCACCCACCGCGCAACCCGGCTCGCCGCCATGGGTGCAGTCCGGGTAGCGGCACTGGGCGGCCAGGGCGTGGATGTCGGCAAAGGTGTCGGTGATCCCTTCGCCGGCACCCAGCAGGCCCAGCTCGCGCATGCCCGGCATGTCGATGAGCATGCCACCTTGCGGCAGCACGATGAGCTGGCGGCGGGTGGTGGTGTGGCGGCCCTCGCCCGTGTGGCTGACCTCCCCCGTGGCCAAGGCGTCGCCACCGAGCAGGCGGTTGATGAGCGTGGTCTTGCCCACGCCGGAGGAGCCGAGCAGGCAACAGGTCTGGCCGGGGGCCAGGTGCTGGCGCACTTCGTCCACGCCGGCCCCGGTGACGTTGCTGAGGCCGACGATGGGCGCCTGCACGCCGATGCCCTGGATGCGCTCGATCAGGGCCTGCAGTTCCTCCGCGCTGACGAGATCGGTCTTGGTGAGCAGCACCACGGGGGCGATGCCGCCGTCGCGCACCATCACCAGGTAACGCTCCAGCCGCGGCAGGTTGAAGTCGAAGTGGCAGGACTGCACGATGAAGGCGACGTCGATGTTGGCCGCGATCATCTGGAACTCCACGTCGCGGCCCGCGGCCTTGCGGCGCAGGAAGGTGCGGCGCGGCAGCACGTGGTGGATGCTGGCCTGCGTGCCGCCGTCGCGATAACGCACACAGACCCAGTCGCCCACGCAGGGCAGCTCGGCGGAGGTTTCGGCGAGGTGCAGGAACTTGCCGGTCAGCTCGGCGGGGATTTCTCCGCCTACGCCGCGCACCAGGTAGCGCTTGCGGTCCACGGCGGTGACACGGGCCAGGGCCAGGTCTGGCGCACAGAGTTCGGCGGCCTGCGCCGCCCACCCGCTGTCCAGGCCCAGTTCTTCCAGTGTCATGGCGCCAGTTTGGCACAAGCCCGCGGCGTCGCTCGCTCCTGGCACATCACCCGCGGTCTACAGGGGCAGGGCCTTGTTTGCGTCGTCCGTCAGCGACACTGCCTTGAGCCGGATCTGATACCGCCCCGAGTTCACCAGCGCGAGGGCCTGGTCTGAAGACCACTTGGAGGTGGCGCTGAAGTTGAGGCGCACCTCGGCGTTCTGGCCGCGCTTGATGTCCTGGCGCAGGAAGGCGTGCCAGGGCGTGGCGTCGCTGGACGATGCCAGGATGACGGGCAGCGGCTTGCTGCCTGTGGTGTCGAAGAGCCAGGCGTCGAAGGTGATGCGCTTGAGGCTGGGGTAGCCCATGTTCTGCACGTCGACGATGACGGCGATCTCGTCGCGGCCCGAGGCGCCCTGCACGACTTCGGCGCGCTTGAGTGTCACGATCACTTCGGGCGGTGTTTCGATGTGGACCTTGACGCCGGCCGGGCCGGGTGCGGGCTCTGCCACAGCGGCAGACGCCGGGGCGGCTGGCGCAGAGGCTGCAGGCAAGCGGGCCGAGGCCACGGTCGCCGGGGCCGGCGCTGACGCAGCCGTTGCGGGTGCCGGCGCGGGCTTGGGCCGGGGCACAGGCTTGGGGGCCGGTTTGGGCACGGGCCTGGGCGCGGCCACCGGCACGGGGGCGGGCTCGGGCTGGTAGAGGAAGAACAGCAAGGCCAGCACAGCGACAAGCGCGACGACCGCCGTGCCCACGATGACGCGATGCTGGAGCAGCAGCTCGCGCAGCCAGGGCAGCAGGCGGCGCCTGGCCGTGTTGCGCGCGAGGGCAAGCTCCTTGATGACCTGCTCGCCCTTGGCCTGGAAGTCTTCGGAGGACGTGAGCTTGAAGTGCCGATTGCCATAGGCCTTTTTCTGCAAGCCATGGAGGTAACGGATGCGCTTGCGCAAGTCCGCCGGCACGACGTACTGGGCCGTGCTGAGCTTGTTGCGCAGCCCCGCGCCGGTACCGCCCCAGTCGCGCTGGAGCACGCGCTCGATGCGCCTGCAGATGTCGAGAACCTTCTCGTGGTCTTTCACTTCTTGTTCTTCCGTCTGTCACCGAACGCCGCGGGGCAGCAGATGCCTCGCCCCAAGAAAAATGCCCTCTCCCAGCACGGCTGGACGAGGGCCTACCTATACGAACTCTTGTTCCGTGCAACCCCGCTGTCGTAGCTGGCGCCTTGGCGCACACCTTAGACCGGTGGCTTTGCGTACGCACCTTTCGATGCGCTTGCCCTGGTGGCGCCCAGTCTAGCGTGACTGTGTAAAGCGCGCCTCGGGCGCCGGCCCATCACCCCGCAAGGGCGGCGGGCATGGCACGGTCGCGCTGCGCTGCAGCATGAATTCACCTCCCGCGGCCTGCTGGGGTTGCCACCCTCCGTTAGAGGGGAAACCCGTACGGCAAAACAGTTTTGCGGCCATACGCACACACATCATCTATTGCAGAATTCCCCCAGCCTCTCTACGGACAACATCTAAAACCAAGAGGAGACTGTCATGACTGAGCCCGTCCTGCGCATGGCGCCCGCCTGCGCCTGCCTGCCCGAGCGTCGGGGTTTTCTGAGCGGTTTGCTGGCCATGGGTGCCGGCGCCGTGCTGCCCGGTTGCGCCGTCTCCAGCGACGCCGCGGCCCAGGCGATGCGGAACCGCATCGACATCCACCACCACCTGTTCTCGCCGGCCTATGTGGCCGAGCTGGCCAAGGCCAACCAGGCGCCGCCCATCGTGCGCAACTGGTCGCTGGCCAGGACGCTGGACGACATGAACAAGGCCGGCGTGGCCACGGCCATCCTGTCGGTCACTACACCGCAGGTCGGTTTCACCGATGGCGAGAACGCCCGGCGCATCGCCCGCGAGAGCAATGAGTGGGCGGCCCGCCTGGGCCAGGAGCACCCGGAGCGCTTCGGCAGTTTTGCCATGCTGCCCATGCACGACATGGACAGCGCGCTGCGTGAGATGGAATACGCACTGGACACGCTCAAGGCCGACGGCATCGGCCTGCTCACGAGTTATGGCGACAAGTGGCTGGGCCACGCCTCGTTTGCGCCGCTGATGGACGAGCTCAACCGCCGCAAGGCCATCCTCTACACACACCCGACGGCCGCCAACTGCTGCCGCAACATCTTGACACCCGAGGTGCCGCCCACGGTGATCGAGTTCGGCACCGACACCACGCGCACCATCACCGACATCGTCTTCTCCGGCACGGCCGCGCGCTGCCCGGATCTGCGCTTCATCTTCTCGCACGCCGGCGGCACCCTGCCCTTCCTGACCGAGCGCCTGCTCAAGATGCCGGTGCTGGACCCGAAGCTGCAGCCGCGTGTGCCCAAGGGCGTGCTGCACGAGCTGCGGCGCTTCTATTACGACACCGCCTGGTCGGCGCACCCGATGGCGCTGGCTTCGCTCACGCGGCTGGTGGATGTGAGCCAGATCCTGCTGGGCTCCGACTACCCCTACCGCACCGGCGAAGACAACGTGAAGGGCCTGATCGACTACGGCTTCTCCGCAGCCGATCTGCAGGCCATCGGCCGCGGCAACGCGCTGCGCCTGCTGCCCCGCCTCGCGAGCTGAATTTCAACCCCAACTGGAGACAGCGATGAACCGCTTGAACGCGACGAAGTGGTCGATGCTGGTGACCGGCCTGCTGGCCTCGTCCCTGGTGTTGGCACAGACGACCACCAAGGACGAAGCCCACAACATGAAGCTGGTGGGCTACAGCGACCTGCAGGCCCGCACGGCCTACCAGCCCACGATCCAGAAGCAGGGCGAGCGCTGGATCGCCTATGTCGGCCACCACGGCGACTACAAGCTCAACCCGCTGACGGGTGTGCAGGAGCACAACGGCACGTCCATCATCGACGTGACCGACCCGAGCAAGCCGAAATACCTCAAGCACATCCCCGGCGAAGAAGGCAAGGCCGAACAGGGCGGCGCGCAGATGGTGCGCATCTGCGCCGGCGCCGACCTGCCCAAGGGCGACAAGAGCAAGTACTACATGCTGCGGGTGTTCGGCAACCAGGCCCATGAGATCTGGGACGTGACCGACCCGGCCAACCCCTCGCTGCTGACCACCATCGTCAAGGGCCTCAAGGGCACGCACAAGAACTTCTGGGAGTGCGACACCGGCATTGCCTACCTGGTCTCGGGCCACCCGCAGTGGCGCACCAACCGCATGACCCAGGTGTACGACCTGTCGGACCCGGTCAAGCCCGTGTTCATTCGTGACTTCGGCCTGGTGGGCCAGCAGCCGGGCGCCAGCGGCAATGTGCCGATCGCCGTGCACGGCCCCATCTCCGGCGGCCCCAAGGGCAATCGCGTGTACTTCGGCTACGGCACCAACACCGAAGGCGTGCTGCAGATCGTGGACCGCGACAAGCTGCTCAACGGCCCCAAGGAACCCACCCCCGAAAACCTGCTGGCCCCGCAGGTGGCCCGTATGGACCTGCCGCCCATGCACGGCGCGCACACGGCCTTCCCGCTGTTCGGCATGAAGATCCCCGAGTTCGAGAAGAACCTGCTGGGCCATACGCGCGACTTCATCGTGATCACCGACGAGGCGATCCAGAAGGAATGCCTGGAAGGCCGCCAGATGGTCTGGTTCGTGGACGTGACCACCGAGTCCAAGCCCATGGGCGTGGCCAGCTGGACCGTGCCCGAGAAGAGCGGCAACTTCTGCAAACGCGGCGGCCGCTTCGGCGCCCACTCGTCCAACGAGCATGTGTCCCCGGTGTTCGACAAGAAGGTGATGTTCTTCTCCTTCTTCAACGCCGGTGTGCGCGCGCTGGACGTGCGCAACCCCTTCAGCCCGAAAGAGATCGCCTATTTCATCCCCGGCATGAACAAGAACACCGTGGTGCTGGAGACCCCGGCCAACCAGGCGACCAAGCTGCCCTACACCGAGGCCGCGACCAAACGCGCCATCCAGACCAACAATGTGGACGTGGATGACCGCGGCTACATCTACATCGTGGACCGCGCCAACAGCGGCATGCACATCCTGAAGCTGACGGGCTCGGCCGCGAAGGTGGCGGACATGCAGGCGGCCCTCAAATAAAAGCCTGGCCCGACCATGCGCTACCAGAGACTGGCTCTCGGCGCCCTGACTGCCCTGGCCCTGCAAGCCGGGGCAGTTTCCGTTGCGGCGGCCGACCGCACGTTTGAACTGCAGCTCATCGCCGGCAAGGTAGCCGAGCCTCAGCGCAAGCTGCGCGTGAGCAAGGGCGACAAGGTCACGCTGCGCGTCAGCAGCGATGAGGCCGGGCAACTGCACCTGCATGCCTACCATGTGGACGCCACGCTCACAGCGAACCAAGCGAGCGTGGTGAGTTTCGAGGCCCATGCCACCGGGCGCTTCCGCCTGCAGTGGCACCCGGCCACGCCTGCGGCCCAACCCGCCGGCAAGGCGGCGGGGCACCACGCCGAGCCACTGGCCACGCTGGACGTGATGCCGCGATGAAACCACGCGCCTGGCCTGCCGCAGCCGCGTTGCTCTGGCCTGCATGGGCTGCCGCGCACGGTTTTGACGAACGCTACGACCTGCCGGCACCGCTGGGCTATTTTGTGGGGGGAGCCTGCGCTACGGTGGGCTTGTCCTTCGTGGTGATCGCGCTGTTTGCACGCACCCGCCCGCGGGCCGGGGTGGCCCCGCCCGCAGCGGGCCGCTGGCGCCTGCCTCTCGGGGCGCCGGCCCGGGCGCTCGGTCTGGGCCTGCGGCTGCTGGCGCTGGCGCTCTTTGTGCTGGCCGTGATCTCGGCCCTGTACGGCACGGGCGACCCGCTGGTGAACCTGGCACCCACGCTGGTGTGGATCGTGGCCTGGCTGGGTTTGGCCCTGGTGGCGGCGTTTGTCGTCGACATCTGGCCATTGCTGGACCCGTGGCGCACGCTGTACGAGGCGCTGGACGCACTGGCGCGCCGGCTGGGCGTGGCGCGGGGCCTGAACCTCGGTTGGCGCTGGCCCGGGCGGCTGGGCCGCTGGCCCGCCGTGCTTCTGCTGCTGCTCTGGGGCTGGTTCGAGATGGTGTACCCGATTGCCACCGTGCCCTCGCGGCTGGGCAGCCTGCTGTGCATCTGGACGGCCATCAACCTCGCGGGCATGGCGTGTTTTGGCCGCGAGGTCTGGCAGCGCCACGCCGATCTGTTCTCGGTGGTCTACGCCACGCTCGGCCGCCTGGCGCCCCTGGTCTGGGATGCGCAGGCACAGGCCCTGCGGCTGCGCTGGCCCGGCGCCGGTGTGCTGGAAGGGCCCGGCCTGTCCCAGCGCGAGCAGATCGGCACCGTGGGCTTTGTCATGGCCATGTTGTCCACCGTCCTGTTCGACGGCATGCACGGGGGCAATGCCTGGTTTTTCCTGGACAGCCTCTTGCACCGCCACTTCCCCCGCTGGATGGATGTCAACGGCTATGTGCCCGGCACGACGGGGCTGGTCGGCGTGTGGCTGTTCTTCCTGCTGGCCTATGGGGCCAGCTGTTTCATCACCGCGCGGCTCACGCGCCAGGACAGCATGAGCCGCACCGCCGTGCGTTTTGCGCTGACGCTGGTGCCAATCGCGGCGGCCTACGTCCTGGCCCACAATTTTTCCAGCCTGCTGATCCAGGGGCAGAACGTGATCGCCATGCTGTCCGACCCGCTGGGCCGGCAATGGAACCTGTTCGGCACGGCCGGGCATTACGCCAACATCGGGCTGATCGATGCGCGCACCACCTGGTACGTAGCGATTGGTGCCATCGTCGCCGGCCATGTGCTGTCGGTGGGGCTGGCGCACCGCATCGCGCTGCGCGACTATGCGACCCAGCGGCAGGCCGTGGTGGCGACGCTGCCGCTGACGCTGCTGATGGTGTTCTACACGGCGATCAGCCTGTCGGTGATCGCCGAGCCCATGGTGAATTTCCAGAGCTAGGCGACGCGCGCGCCCGGCGTGATGATGGGCGGCGCCGCGTTCAAGGCTTCGATGGCGAAGCCCGCCGCCTGCTTGTAGCGGGCCATGAACTCGTCGCGTTCGGCCTTGGGGATCACGTCGTCGATGTTGTCGAAGACACCGCCGCAGCGTTCTTCCACCACACCCAGGATGGCAAAGGGGCCGGAGCCGCGGTTGCGCAGCACCAGGGCCGAGATGTCCTTGCACAGCTTCTGGTCGTAAGCCTGCAGGGCTTGCGGTGTCACGCCGTGCTGCAGCATGGCCGCACCCAGCACGCGGGTGTCCACGATGGCCTGGCTGGCGCCGGCCGAGCCCACGGGGTACATCACGTGGGCCGCGTCGCCCAGCAGGGCCACGCGGCCGTCCACCCAGGTGGGCACGGGGTCGCGGTCGATCATGGGGTACTCGAACACTTCCTTGGCGCCGCGCAGCATGGCGGGCACATCGAGCCAGTCGTAGTTCCAGCCCTCGAAGTGGTGGATGAACTCCTCCAGTTGCACGCGACGGTTCCAGTCGCCCTGGGTCCAGCCGCCCTGGTTGTCCACGGTGATCTCGGCGATCCAGTTGATGGTGGACAGGCCCGTGGCCGGGTCCGGCGGCGAGATGGGGTAGACCACCACGCGGTGCCTGAGCGAGCCCACGCCCACGAAGGACGCCCCCGTGCGATGCGCCACGCCCGGCGTGACACCGCGCCACATGATGGCACCACCCCACTGGATGGGTGGCTGCGTGAGGTGCATCTGCGCGCGCACGGCAGAGTGCAGGCCGTCGGCGGCGATGAGCAGGCTGCCTGGCACCTCGCGGCGTTCGCCGCTGCGGGTTTCGATGGTGGCGGTGACGCCCTGCTGATCGTTGCGATAAGCAGCGACGCGGCAGCCCAGCTGCACGGCGCCCGGCCCCAGGCGGCGCTGCACTTCCTTGAGCAAGAGCATCTGCAGCTGGCCGCGGTGCACGGAATACTGCGGCCACTTGTAGCCCGCCAGCAGGCCACGCGGCTCGGCGTACACGTCGTTGCCGTTGCGGCCCACCAGCGCCCATTCGCGCGCCTGGATGCCGATGGTGTCCAGCTGCTGCGCGCCTATGCCCAGCTCATACAACTCGCGCACGGCATTGGGTTGCAGATTGATGCCCACGCCCAGGGGCAAGAGTTCGGGCACGGCCTCGAAGACCTGGCAGGGCACGCCGATCTGGTGCAGGGTGAGGGCCAGCGTCAGGCCGCCGATGCCGCCGCCAGCGATGAGGACGGGGGCTTGTTCTTTGTTGTGGGAAGTCATGGGGAAATTCTTGGGATCACGTGCGTCGCCAGCACTGTAAAGCATGGCCGGGCCGCGGGCGGCAGCCTGGCGTCACGCACGGGTCTGGGTGGGCCCCTTCACGCCGGGGCCAAGCGCAAACAGGCCTCCCATAAACAAGGGATAGGCATG
Organism: Hylemonella sp. GW821-FHT12C09; assembly: GCF_058807395.1. Lineage (NCBI taxonomy): Bacteria > Pseudomonadati > Pseudomonadota > Betaproteobacteria > Burkholderiales > Comamonadaceae > Hylemonella > Hylemonella sp. GW821-FHT12C09. The sequence continues at coordinate 326,664 of NZ_JBXAQQ010000002.1, forward strand.
CGCACCCGGCAGTCACACAATGAATCAAAACAAGGAAGAAGGGGGCATCGTGTTCTTACATCTATTGGGTACGCTGGTTCTGTCGGCTGTGTTTCTGATGGCGGGTGTGCTGAAGCTATTCAACCGCGAAGACACCGCCAGAAACCTGCTGGAGTTCGGGGTTCCCGCATGGCTCTCGCGCCCGGGCGCACTGGCCTTGCCGCTCGCAGAAATCACGGTAGCCCTGGCGCTTTGGCCGGCCTCTACCGCGACGTGGGGCGCAGCTGCCGCGCTGGCGCTGTTGCTGCTCTTCATGAGCGCCATCGGCTGGAACCTGCTGCAGGGCAGGAAGCCAGCCTGCCGGTGCTTCGGCCAGGTGGGCGCGAAGCCTGTGGGCCGGTCCACGCTGGTGCGCAATGGTGTGCTGGCCGCAGTGGCCGCCTTGCTGCTGACCACCGATGCCCCGATGGCCGACATAACCGATGCGACCACGCGTGTGGAGTTTCTGCAAGCCACCACGGCCGCCCTGGGGCTGGCGTTGCTGGCCGGCCTGGTGGCGGGTGGCTGGCTGGCCCTCAACCTGATGCAGCAGCAAGGCAGGCTCCTGCTGCGGCTGGAGATGCTTGAACACCAGCTTGCCACGGGCAATGCCGAGCGCCATCAGGCGCCCCCACCACCGGCGGCGCCCGCCGGCCTGCCGGTGGGCAGCAAGGCACCCGGCTTCGAGCTGCCCCGGCTGCTGGGAGAAGGCACCCTGTCCCTGGGTGAGCTCCTGGGCCTGGGCCGGCCTGTCATGCTGGTGTTCTCCGATCCGCAATGCGGCCCCTGCAACCAGCTCATGCCCGCGATCGCCGGTTGGCAAAAGGAGTTGGCGCACAAGGTCACGGTCGCATTCGTCAACCGCGGTGATCGCACGGCGAATGAAGAAAAGGCCAAAGCGCTGGGCCTGAAAAACGTGCTGCTCCAGGCCAAGGACGAGGTGGCCGACCGGTTTGAGGTCTATGGAACGCCCAGCGCCGTGTTCATCGGTGCCGATGGCCTGATCCAGTTTCCCGCCGCGTCTGGCGCGGAACCGATGGAGCGCCTCTTCAGGAAGGCCAGCGGGGACACCCCGCTGACGGAACTCGTTGCGCTGGCCCCTACCCCGGCGGAAAGGCCCCACCCGGTAGAGGTGGGCGACCCGGCACCGGATTTCACGTTGCAAGGCATCTCCGGCCAAGCGGTACAGCTGCGCGAGAAGATAGGCCGCAGAGTACTGCTGCTCTTCTGGAACCCGGGCTGCGGCTACTGTGCGCAGATGCTGGATCGTCTGCAGCGGTGGGAAGGCAGCCGTGACGAGCTGTCCCCGGAGCTGGTGCTGATTTCCACGGGCGCCGTGCAGGCCAATCGCGACCTGGGGCTGCGCTCGGACATCCTGCTGGACCCCGGTTTCAGCGTGGGGCCGTTGTACGGCGCAAGCGGCACGCCTTCGGCCATCCTGGTGGACGAGCATGGAAAGATCGCGTCGCACATCGCCGTTGGCGCCAGCGCCGTTTTTGCCCTGGCCCACGCGGGTCAGCGCTATCTGGAAGCGGCGTGAGCCGCAACGCATTCGCTGAGGTCTGCGCCCGATCATGAGCGAAGCATTTGACCAGCTGACGCGGCAGATCGGACAGGCCCAGTCCCGTCGTGAAGCGCTGCGCGTGCTCGGTAACGGGCTGCTGGGTGTCGCGCTCGGATCGCTGGTGGGCAGGCAGGCCCTTGCCCAGGATCCCGCAGGTACTGTGCCGCGGTCGCCCAGGGGCCTTCCGCCGCAGCCCCTCAACCCGGGCCTGCCCCCTGCAACCTTCGACCCGCGCCAGCCGCTGGGCCCTCCCAGGCCCTTGGCGCCGGGCCCCATTCGTGGCCCGCTTCCTTTCGAGCCGGTGGGCAAGACCTGCAGCTCAGCCCTGTTGGCAGACTGCCTAACCACCGCCCAGGCCGAGTACGCCCGTTGCGCGGCGATGTGCAACGCGTCTTGCGGCCCGGGGGAGCAATATCCCGATGCCCCACGCACAGCGGTCTGCAGTGCCTGCCGCAGGCAATGGCCGGACTGCCGGTACACCCTGCAGGAAGCCGGCCTCGCCTGCCAGAGAACCTATGGCTGCATCAACGGTTACAGCTGCACCCAGGACGAGGCCAGGCCGCAGATTGAATATTGCTGCCCCACCGGCAAGGTGCCCTGCAACGGCGGCTGTGTGGACCCCTGCCTGTCGCTGGCGCAAATCAGGAACCGCAGCACATGCCAATGCGACTGCGCACGCAGCTGCAGACCGCCCATGGTTCAAGGCAAAGACTGCCTGTGCAAGTGCCCTGAATGCAAGCCCGGATTCCGCTTGCAAGACACGAGAACCTGCAAATGCACCTGCATTGACGGCCTGGATCTCTGCGGTGATGAGTGCGTCAACTTCCAGGTCGATCGGAAGCATTGCGGGGCCTGCGGAATCGAGTGCGGGCCCCAGGAGGAATGCTGCCTTGGGCAGTGCGTGTCCACCAATGAAGACCCAAATTGCGGGCGATGCTTCAACAATTGCTCCGCCATAGGACAGACATGCTGCCCCCGGGATCTCACAGATGTCGACGGCGTGCCTTTGCATCCTCGTGCGTATTGCTCGGACTTGAACTATGTCCTGGATTGCGGCGAATGTGGAAAGGTTTGCCCTTCTGGAGAATGCTGCAAGGGAGTGTGTTGCACCAGTCATGTATCGAGCTGCTGCAACGGCACGACTTGTATTTCGCTCAACACCATCCAGAACTGCGGGAGCTGCGGCAAGCGGTGCGCGAGCGGCGAAGCATGCTGCAACGGCGTTTGCACGCGGCTTGGCACGAACGACAACTGCAGAACCTGTGGAGATGTCTGCCAACCGGCAACGACCTGGGTAAGCATCGGCACTGGCGCAGTGATCACCACGGTTGCCTCAGGCTGCAAAAACAATCAATGCAGCTGCCCACCCAATTCCGCCTTGTGTGACAACTTTTGCGCCCCTGACGGCTGGTTCTGCAACGGCCATACGTCGGACGGGAAAGTCCGCATATCGCGTTGTCCGGATGGGCAACCGACAGGCCGCGAATGGGGCACCGGGAGGATTATTTGCTGCCCTGGAACCTACACATTCATAGGAGACAACAGGGTCTGCACTTAGGAACTGGACTCGCTGGACGCCACGCCCGCGCCCGAGGTTTGAGTTCGGCCCCCTCGACAGCCCCCCCGAGGAACACCAGGGGCGGCTTCGTCCACCTGCTGCTGGTGATCGCGGCCGTGGTGGTCTTGCTGCGCAGCATCCGCCGCTGAGCCGTCCCGGCTCAGGTGGTGTAGTCGCCCGAGGCCTCGGGCTGGAAGAGGATGGCCGCCACTTCGGCGCAGCGCTCTACCCCATGCGGCAAACGCCAGTGGGCCATGTCGCCCACGCGCAGGCCCAGCAGGGCCGCGCCTATGGGCGAGAGCACCGAGACCAGGCCCAGCGCGGGCTCCACGTCCCGGGGGTAACAAAGCGTCAGCGTTTGGCGCTGGCCGGAGTCGCTGAAGGCCAGGACCACCTGGGAATACATGGTGACGACGTCGGGCGCGACCTCGCGCGAGGGCACCAGGTGGGCCGCGCCCAGCGCTACGGGCAGGGGTCGGCCGTAGAGCCTGGACAGGCGGGCGAAGTCGAGTTCGGTCAGCTGGCGCTCAAGGCCGGGATTGGAATACATGAAACATCTCCATCAGTTGCGACCGGCCCGCAGTTCTTGCAGGCGGCCGCGATCGCGCGGGGCGGGGGCCCGGCGATGGATGGTTTGCGCAGAAAAGGAAAGAAGGGTTATCGCCGGGCGGGGGAATGTGCGACCGGCTTGCGGGGCCAGGTCCGGCACAGGGCGGCGCACCGCTCCCCGAACGGGCGGCTGAGGGCGCTCGTGTATTGGGAAGTGAAGGTGGCAGGCACGGTGAAGACGGAGGTGTGGTTCAAGGTGGCGATGGTAGCAGCGGTGGGGTATCGCACGAAAGCGCATGGGTTTGGGGAGGCCCACCCGGTGCACGGCGGCACCCACGGACGGCACTCCTAGAATGTTCCCATGATCGACCCCAGCCTGATGAGCGGGGCCCTGGCCGGGCGCATGACACTGCGGCTCGACGCGGCCCCCAGCGAAGCGCCCCTGCCCCCGGGCCGCCATGCCCTGACCTTCCCCGAAGGCCGCGAGGCGGTGCTGGTCGTGCCCGAAGGATTGGAGGCCGGGCAGCCCGTGCCCCTGCTGGTGATGTTCCACGGCGCGGGCGGCGAGGCCAACCGGGTGCTGCCCCACCTGGTGCGCCATGCGCGGGCCCGGCGCTTCCTGCTGCTGGTGCCGCAGTCGATGTTCCCCACCTGGGACATCGTGATCGGCGGCCACGGGCCGGACCTGGAGCGCCTGCAGACCGCCCTGCAGCAGGTGGCGGCGCACTTTCCCATCGATACGGGGCACCTGGCTTTCGCGGGGTTTTCAGACGGCGGCAGTTATGCGTTGTCGGTGGGGCTGACCAACGGTGATGCGGTGAGCCACGTGATCGCGCTCTCGGCGGGGTTCATGAACACCTTCACCCGCCACGGCACGCCGCGGGTGTTCCTGGCGCATGGACGCGCCGACACGCAGCTGCCCTTCGAGACCAGCGCGCTGCCCCATGCGCAGCGCCTGCTGGCCGACGGCACCGACCTGACCCTGCTGCCCTTCGATGGCGACCACGTCATCGTGCCCTGGGTGGTGGAGCGGGCCATGGCGTTTTTCCTGGGGCCGCAGGAAAGCGGCCCGGGCAGCTAGAAGCTAGAAGCTGTAGCCGTACGACTGGATGATGGCGCGGGCCTTGGCGCCTCGCAGGTACTGCAGCAGTGCAGCGGCCGCCGGGCTGTCTTCGCCGCGCTTGAGCAGGATGGCGTCCTGCCGCAGGGGTGTGTGCATGTTTTCCGGTACCACCCAAGCCGAACCTTCCCGCAGCCTGCCGTCCGCATAGACCTGCGACATCGCCACGAAACCCAGCGCGGCATTGCCGGTGGCGACGAACTGGTAGGCCTGGCCGATGCTTTCGCCGCGCACGAAACGCGGGCGCAGCTGCTCCAGCAGCCCGAGCTGGCCCAGCGTCTGCACGGCCGCGGCGCCATAGGGGGCCAGCTCCGGGTGGGCCAGGGCCAGCTTGTCGAAGCGGCCGCCCGCCAGCACCTGGCCCTGCGCGTCCACCAGGCCGGGCTGCCGGCTCCAGAGCACGAGCCGGCCGACGGCATAGGTGTAACGGGTGCCGGCCACACCCTGCCCTTCCTGCTCCAGCCGCTGCGGGGTCTTGTCGTCCGCGGCCAGCAGCACCTGGTAGGGCGCGCCGCTGCGAATCTGGGCATAAAAGGAACCGGTGGAGCCGAAGGCCAGCTTGGTCTTGTGGCCGCTGGCGTGCTCGAAGGCGGCGGCGATCTTCTCCATCGGCTGGATGAAGTTGGCCGCCACGGCAACAAACACCTCCTCGGCGCGCGCGCCGAGCGCGCAGGCCAGCAGGGCCAGGAAGATCAGGGGGCGTTGCATGCAGAATCTCGCTATTCAAACTTTGAATAGCGAAACTTTAACACGCCCAAGCTCTCGCTATTATTTTTATGAATAACGATGCATAAGCTGCTGCTACCATGCGCCCATGAGCAAGAAAACACTGCCCCTGGCCGCGGTGCTGGGCTCCGGGGCCAGCGACAAGCGCATCGACATCCTGCGCCGCATCGGGCAGGCCGGCTCCATCTCGGAAGCCGCACGCGGCGCGGGCGTGAGCTACAAGGCCGCCTGGCAGGCGCTGGAGACGCTGGGCAATCTGGCCGGCACCCCACTGGTGGACAAGGCCGTGGGCGGCAGCGGTGGCGGTGGCGCGGCGCTCACGGCGGCGGGGGCGCGGGTGCTGCAGGCCGCCGAAGCGCTGGCACGCGCACGGCAGCAGGTGCTGTCCGGCCTGGCGCGAGGCGACGCCAAGGCCGCAACGGGCCGCGCGGCGCTGGCGCTGCGCACCAGCATGCGCAACCAGTTCCCCTGTACGGTGGGCACGATCCGGCCCCAGCAGGGCCAGGTGCGTGTTCAGCTGCTGCTGGGTGACGGCAGCTCCCTGCACGCCCGCATCACGCGCGAAAGCGTGCAGTTGCTGGGGCTGAAGCCCGGCCTGCCTGTTCTGGCCCTGTGCAAGGCCACGGCAGTGCAGGTGGCGGCACGCATCGCGCCCGGCCCTACGCGCAATGTGCTGGCCGGAACGGTAACGCGCAGCTCCCGCTCAGCTGCCGGCTGCGAGGTGAGCCTGCGCCTGACCAGCAGTCTGCAGCTGGTGGGCTTTGCCGAGGCCGGCCATGCCCTGAAGGCAGGTCAGGCCGCCATGGCGGCGGTGGACGAATCCGGCGTGGTGATTGCGGCAACGGACTGAGGCCACACGCGCCTTGGTGGCAAAATCCCCCGTCCCTGGCGCGCCATGCGCCCGTCCCTCTCTGCTCCCATACATGATCCGTCCCCTCCCCGGCACCCTCGGCATCGACTTCGGCACCTCCAACTCCGCCATGGCCTGGGCCGCGCCCGGCGGCACGGCGCGCCTGATCCCGCTGGAAGGCCAGGCCACGGCCATGCCCACGGCGGTGTTCTACAACCACGAAGACCTGAGCACCCACTTCGGGCGCGACGCGGTGGGTTTGTACCTGGAAGGCACCGAGGGACGGCTGATGCGCTCGCTCAAGAGCCTGCTGGGCAGCCCGCTGCTGCTGGAGACCACGGTGGTGAACAACCGGCAGGTGAGCTTCCAGGACATCATCGCCACCTTCCTGGCCACGCTGCGCGATCGCGCCACCCTGGCGCTGGGTGCGGCGCCCCTGCGCGTGGTGATGGGCCGGCCCGTGCATTTCGTGGACGACGACGCCGAGCGCGACGCGCTGGCCCAGCAGTCTTTGCTGCAGGCCGCGCAAGCGGTGGGTTTCACGGACGTGACATTCCAGCTGGAGCCGATGGCCGCGGCGCTGGACTACGAGCGCCGCCTGGACAAGGAGAGCACGGTGCTGGTGGTGGACCTGGGCGGCGGCACCTCGGACTTCACCGTGGTGCGGCTGGGGCCGGACCGCATCAAGAAGACCGACCGCGCCGATGATGTGCTGGCCACCACGGGCGTGCACATCGGCGGCACGGACTTCGACCACAAGCTCAGCCTGGAACAGGTGATGCCCCTGCTGGGTTACCGCCACATCGGCCCCGAGGGACGCGAGGTGCCCAGCCGCATCTTCTTCGACCTCTCCACCTGGCATCTGATCCATTGGCTCTACCAGCCGCGCGCGCTGGCGCAGGCGCAGGCCCTGTGGACCAACTACGCCGACATCCGCCTGCACCAGCGCCTGATGCGTGTGCTGCAGGCGCGCCACGGTCACCGCATTGCCCACGAGGTGGAGCAGGCCAAGATCCGCTGCTCGCAGACGGACGCCGATGCGGCCATGGACTTCAGCGATATCGAAGCCGGCCTGGCCGCAGCCATGACGGTGGCCGGCATGCAGGAGCACCTGCACACCCTGCTGGCCAACACCGTGGCCTGTGCGCGCGAGTGCGTGCGCAAGGCCGGCGTGGCCGACGGGGCACTGGATGCCATCTACCTCACCGGCGGCTCCTCGGCCCTGCGGCCGTTCCAGCGCGCGCTGCAGGCGGAGTTTGCCGGCGTGCCGCTGGTCGAGGGTGACCTGTTTGGCGGCGTGGCCTCGGGGCTGGTGTACAGCGGGGGCTGAGCGACCCTTACCCTCGCGGACAAGTGGGCGCCGCATAATTTGCCCATGGCAACCCTTTTCCAATTCGGCGAACACCACCCGGACTACCCGGTCCGCGTCATCAACGAGCGCGAAGCCCGGGCCGGGGCCGGCATCCTGTTCTTCCTGGCGCTGATCGCCTTCATGAACGCCTGGCTGAGCGGCGATTTCGCACCCACCCAGCTGGTGGTGGTCGGGTTCTTTGCGGACTTCTTCATCCGCGTACTGGTCCATCCGCGCTACTCGCCCAGCCTGGTGCTGGGGCGTCTGGCCGTGCGCAACCAGATTCCCGAATACGTGGGCGCACCGCAGAAGCGTTTTGCCTGGGCCATCGGCCTGGCTCTGGCCACGCTGATGCTCTACCTGGTGGTGTTCAACAACGTGAGGGGGCCGATCAATATCCTGGTCTGCGCCCTGTGCCTGTTGTTGCTCTTCTTTGAAACGGCTTTCGGCATCTGCATCGGCTGCAAGGTCTACAACCTTTTCAACAGGGAACGGGCCCAGCTGTGTCCGGGGGGCGTGTGTGACGTCAAGGACCGCCAGCCGATCCAGCGGGTCTCCGGCGCGCAATACGCCGCCGTGGCCGTCTTCCTGGTGGGCCTGTCGATCGCTGCGACCCTGATGCCGCAGACCCCTGCGGTGCCCTCTGCGGCTGCCGATGGCGCACCGGCGCAGCCACGAAGTGCTGCCGAAGAGGAGCGCTGCCGCGTCCCCGAATTCGCCAGGAAGATCGGGCACGAGGAAAAGTGGAAGCTGCACAACGGCTGCCAGTGATGCCGCACGACTAGGAACCCGCCCCCTGCTCAAGGACCTGCTCCAACCCGGCGCCGGTGACGTTGCCGACGCAGACGATGTCGGCATCCACGCCCATGCCGCGGATGCGGGCGATCAGCCGCCCTCGCGTACGCCCTGCAGCCAGGCGGTGGGCGTGGCGCCCTCGATCTGGCCAAAGGCGCGGCCGAAGCTGGCGGAACTGCCGTAGCCTACCTCCAGCGCCACCTGCTTGACGGCGCGCCCATCGCGCAGCATGCGCTTGGCCAGGCCCACGCGCCAGCGCTTGAGGTATTCCGCGGCGGGCACACCCATGACGGCGCTGAAATGCTCGGCGAACCGCGACCGCGACATGCCCGCGCGCGCGGCCATGCGCTCCAGCGTCCATACCCCCTGCGGCGCGGCGTGCACGGCGGTGAGCGCGCGCGCCAGGCGCGGGTCGGACAGGCCGGCCATGACGCCGTGGTCCATGAGCTTGCGTTCGATGGCCAGGCGCAGCAGCTTGACGACCAGCACCTCGACCAGCCGGTCCAGCACGGCGGCATGGCCGCAGCGCCGCCCGGCGGCTTCTTCGAGCAGCACGCTGAAGATGGCCTGCATGTCGGGGATGTCTCGCAGCGACAGGCGCAGCGGCAGGTCCAGCCCCTGCAGCAGGGGGTTTTCGTCGCCGGCGCCGAAATCCACCACGGCGCTCAGCAGGTCGGGGCGGGCGGCGCCTTCCAGTGCGCGCAGCTCGTGCCGCGCGGGCCGCGCCAGGAAAAGGATACTGGGCTCGTCCACGGTGCACGAGCGCCGCCCCGGCCCGGCGAGTTGCACGCTGCCGCTGCGCAGCAGGTGCAGGCGGCCCGCGCCTTCGGAGGCCTCCACGTGCAGCGCACGCGTGAGCACGCCGTTGTGCAGCACACGGGCGTGCAGGTCGAAACGCTGGAGGAAATCGGTGAGGCGGTCCATGCCGGGGGGTGGGTGTTCGGGACGAATGGTAAACCGAACAGGCTTTCAAGTCACCAAACATCCCGGGAGCCGGGCTACGATCCCGACCATCCGATTGAACACCAGGAGCCACCATGCTGATGCCCCGCCTGCCCGTCCCCTCCTTGGCCCTGCCCACGCTGGCCCACGGCCCCTACGAACTCGCCCGCGAGCCAGCGCCGCGCTTCAGCCTGCTGGTGGCCTACCGCGGGCTGCACTGCCCGATCTGCCACAAGTACCTGCTGGAACTGGCGCGCCTGCAGCCGGAGTTCGAGCAGCGCGGCGTGGGCGTGCTGGCCTTCTCCAGCGACGGGCGTGAGCGCGCGCAGGCCATGGCCGACAAGCTTGCCGCGCCGGCGCTGCGCATGGGCTACGATCTGCCGCTGGCCGTGGCACGCCAATGGGGTCTGTACATCAGCAGTTCGCGCGGCAAGACCTCCATCGGCATCGAGGAGCCGGCACTCTTCAGCGAGCCGGGGGTGTTCATCGTGCGCCCGGACGGTACGCTGTACTACGGCGCAGTGCAGACCATGCCGTTCGCCCGCCCGCATTTCGACGAGCTGCTGGCGGCGATCGATTTCGCGATCGCCAAGGACTACCCGGCGCGCGGCGAGTACGCCTGCGCGCTCTGAACAGACGGAAAGAAGGGATCATGAAGATACTCATGCTGGGGGCCGGCGGCATCGGCGGCTATTTCGGTGCGCGGCTCATCGAGGCCGGCGCGGACGTGAGTTTCCTGGTGCGCGAGAAGCGCCAGCAGCTGATCGCCGGCACGGGCCTGCAGATCGAGACGCCCAGGGGCAACTTCAGCGTGCAGCCGCGCACGGTAACGGCGGACACGGTAAAGCCCGAGTACGACCTGATCGTGCTGGCGCCCAAGGCCTACGACCTGGACGATGCACTGGCCTCGCTGGCGGGTGCCGACAGCCGCGGCGTGCTGCTGCCCCTGCTCAACGGCCTGGACCACCTGCGTGTGCTCGACGCACGCTACGGCCGCGCGCGGGTGCTGGGCGGGGTGGCGCACATCGCCGCCACCCTCACGCCCACGGGCGCCGTGAAGCAGCTCAGCGAGCTGCACCGCCTGACGGCCGGGCCGCGCGACGCCGCGCACGCGGCCCTGGCGCGCGACTTCATCACGCTGTGCGGCCGGGCCGCCTTCGACAGCGCCTACAGCGAGGACATCGAGCAGGTGCTCTGGAACAAGTGGGTCTTCCTGGCCACGCTGGCGGGCATGACCACGGTGTGCCAGGGCAGCGTGGGCGAGATCCTGGCCACACCCGACGGCGAGGCGCTCACGCGCCAGATGTACGCCGAGTGCTGTGCCGCGGCACAGGCCGAGGGCCACGCCATCAGCGCCGGAGAGCAGGACAAGGCGCTGGCCATGCTGACGCAAAAAGGCTCGGCCTTCACCGCTTCGATGCTGCGTGACCTGCAGGGCGGGCAGCGCACCGAGCACGAGCACATCCTGGGCGACATGGCGCGGCGCGGCCAGCGCGCCGGCCTGCCCATGGACCTGACACGCCTGGCCTGCACCCACATGGCGGTACGCGCGGGCCAGGCCGGCGCCGCCTGAGCACCCCGATGGCCGAAGACAAGGAGTCTGCCCCCCTGCTCAAGGACCTGCTGAACGCCCAGGCCCTGGCGCGCATCGGCCGCGCGGCGGCACAGGCGCACCCGGGCTTTGACGAGCGGGCCTATCTGGCCATGGCGCGCAAGGGACTGGAAGACTTGTCCATCATGCAGCGCATGAGCCGCGCGGCGGACAGCCTGCACGCGCACCTGCCGGACGACTACCCCAAGGCGCTGAAGGTGGTGCGCAGGATGGCGCCACTGCTACCCGGCGGGTTTGCCGACATGGTGCTGCCCGAGTTCGTGGGCCGGCACGGCCTGGACCACTTTGATCTGTCCTTGCAGGCGCTGCGCGAGCTCACGCCCTACAGCAGCGCCGAGTTCGCCCTGCGCCCCTTCATCGCGCGGGACCCCGAGGCCGTGCTGGCCCAGGCCCTGCGCTGGGCCGAGGACGACAACGAACACGTGCGCCGCCTGGCCAGCGAAGGCACGCGCCCGCGCCTGCCCTGGGCACGGCGCCTGCCGCTGCTGGCGGCCGAACCGCAGCGCACACGGCCCATCCTGGAGAAGCTGCGGGCGGACCCCAGCGAGTACGTGCGCCGCTCGGTGGCCAACCACCTCAACGACATCGCCAAGGACCACCCGGCGTGGGTGCTGGAGCTGCTGGAGAGCTGGCCCACGCAGCCAGCCGAGACCCGGTGGATCAGCAAACACGCACTGCGCAACCTCATCAAGGCCGGCCACCCGCGCGCGCTGCAGCTCGTGGGAGCCACGCTGGGCGCGAAGGTGGCTCTGGGCACCTTCGAGGTGAGACCGGCCGCCTTGCGGCTGGGGCAGACGCTGCAGCTGAGCGCCAGGCTGCGCTCCACGACAGACCAGCCGCAAAGGCTGGTGGTGGACTACGCCATCCACTACGTGAAGAAAAACGGCGCGAGCAGCCGCAAGGTCTTCAAGCTGCGCACGCTGGATCTGGCTGGCGGTGCCGAGGTGCTGGAGAAGCCGCAGACCATCACCGACTTCACCACCCGCGTGCACTACCCGGGGCGGCACGCGGTAGAGCTCCTGGTCAACGGTCTGACGGTGGCGCGAGGCCACTTCGAACTGAAGAAGAAGGCCAGAGCCTAGAACGGCCCGCGGCTCGCGCGCCGATGGCCCCAGCGCCGCCGGACCGGCTGGCCGACCCGGACGGACTGCCGTTTGCGCAAGTTTTGCTCAGATTTGCCTGGATTCGCCTGGATTCGCGTGCGCCTTTGCGTGGCAGCACGGAGAATGAAGAGGGTCGAAAAACATCTCACAACAGGACGACAGCATCATGAACACCTTGCGCAACTTCCGGATCGGCAGCAGACTGGCCATCGCCTTCGCCGTCATCCTGGTCTTTCTGGTCAGCAGCATCGCGATCGGCGTGTCCCGCCTGAACGACATCGCCAAGACCACGCGGCAGCTGGCGACCACCGACAACGAAAAGCTGCAGCTGGCCGTGGGCTGGCGGCAGATCATCGACCTGAACTGGGTGCGCACGCAGGCCGCCATGTTCGACGGCGATCCCAAGCACATCGACTGGTGGCAGAAGGAGATGGACAAGACCTCGGAGGCCTTCAACCCTTCGCGCAAGCGCCTGGTGGAGCTGATCGACTCCGAAGAAGGCAAGGCCATCCTGCAGGAAGTCGATGCGGCGCGGGTCGCCTACCGCGGGCCGCGCGAGGCCATCGTCAAGCGGCGCATGGCGGGTGAGGACGTCGCAGCGTCACTGGACAAGGACCTCAAGCCCCTGGCGGACGCGTTCAGCAGCAAGGTCCTCAAGCTCGAAGAGCGGCAGAAGCTGCTCTACGAGGCCTCGTTGGCGCGCGCGGAAGCCGCCGCGGCCCAAGCCCGGATGCTGATGATCAGCGGCGGCGTGATCGCCGTGGTCCTGAGCCTGCTGTTTGCCACACTGCTGACCCGCTCCATCGTGACACCCATCCGCGAGGCCGTCGACAGCGCACGTGTCATCGCCTCCGGAGACCTGTCGCAGCCCATCACCAGCGCCGGCCGTGACGAAGCGAGCGAGCTGACGCTGGCCCTGCAGCAGATGCAGCAGAGCCTGTCCACCGTGGTCGCCCAGGTCCGCCGGGGCTCGGAATCCGTGGCCTCGGCCAGCACCGAGATTGCCCAGGGCAACCAGGACCTGAGCGCGCGCACCGAGAGCCAGGCCAGCGCGCTCGAAGAGACGGCCGCGTCCATGGAGGAGCTGAGTTCCACCGTGAAACAGAACGCCGACAACGCCCGCCAGGCCAACCAGCTGGCGCAAAGCGCCTCGGGTGTGGCCACGCAAGGCGGGCAGGTGGTGTCCCAGGCGGTCGACACCATGAAGGGCATCAGCGACAGCTCCCGCAAGATCGCCGACATCATCAGCGTGATCGACGGTATCGCCTTCCAGACCAACATCCTGGCGCTGAACGCGGCCGTGGAAGCCGCGCGCGCCGGCGAACAGGGCCGCGGTTTTGCCGTGGTGGCCAGCGAAGTGCGCACCCTGGCCGGGCGCAGCGCCGAGGCGGCCAAGGAGATCAAGCAGCTGATCACCGACAGCGTGAGCCGGGTGGAACAGGGCACGGCCCAGGTGGACCAGGCCGGCGCCACCATGAACGAGGTGGTGGCCAGCATCCGCCGGGTGACCGACATCATGGGCGAGATCAGCGCGGCCAGCACCGAGCAGAGCCAGGGCGTGGCCCAGGTCGGCGAAGCCGTGACGCAGATGGACCAGGCCACGCAGCAGAACGCGGCGCTGGTGGAGGAAATGGCCGCCGCTGCCAGCAGCCTGAACTCGCAGGCGCAGGAACTGGTGCAGGGCGTGGCGGTGTTCAAGCTGGGCCAGGGCGCCGAATTCAGCACCGCTCAGCGTGCAGGTGACACCCGCCTGCTGGGCTGAGCGTCGCACGCCACCCAGGCCGGCCTCAGAAGAAGCGCCGGTAACCGATGGCGAAGAAATCCTGCCCGTTGGCGCCGTAGTTGTTGAGCAGGTCGTAGATGGTGCAGCGGTGGTGCAGGCGCAGGAAGACCTCGTGCTCGCGTGCCCGGGGCGAGGAAAAGGTCAGCTCCAGCATCAGGAAGTTCAGGTGGCGGCTGCCCTCGCCTTTTTCGCTGCGCTCCAGCGGGCTCACGATGGTGGTGTAGGAATACCCCAGGGGACCGGCGCGGATGCTGGTGGGCAGCGCCCGGCTCCAGGGGAAACCGCTCCAGCGCAGAACGGGCGCGACGGCGAATTCCTGCAGAGTGGCGGTGCCGAACTGGTGGCCGACCATGCCATCCACTTCCAGCGACAGGGGCCACGCCTGGGCGCGCCACAGCGTCTTGCTGGCGGTCAGGGCCACGATGTATTGGTTGAGGTAGTTGGCCCGGCCCTGCGAGAAACCGGCGGGCTCGGAGTCGTAATACTGGCCGCCGTAGAAACCAAGGCTCCAGTCCTTTTCCTCGCACCACGCAGCAGCCGACCACAGCAGGCCCGCCACCAGGGCCAGCCCAGGGCCTGGCCTGCAGCGGCGCGGGTGAACTGGCGGGGCGGCCGGGGTGTGGGCAGACTCCATGCAATGCAGCTTAGTCCACCGGGCGGCCCGCCGCAATTAACCACGCACAGGCGTGGGAGATCAAGCCCGGGCCGCCTGGACTTGACGTAGAGGGCCATGCGCAGGCCGATCAGCACGCTTTCCATCGCCAAGGCCGTGGGCAGCGAAACGAAGAGCTTGCGCCCGAAGCGATGCATGACAGGAAGGCGCCTGTTCACCAGCCGCTCCAGCGGGCTCAGTCCACGATAACGGGGATCATGGGCGCAGTCGTCGCGGTCTCGCCGATCCGGGGACGTTCATTCTGCGGTAGCGCCGTGGGCTCGTCGAGCCAGACAAACTGGGTGGCGGTCTTGACGTCCCACGCCCGGCCGACGGGCACACCCTCGACGCTGGATTCGGTGAGGTTGCGGATCTCGTCGGCCAGGGCCACGAACAGGGGGTGACCCGGCAATGGCAGGCCCCGCCCCAGAAAAGGCTGACGGTAGACCAGCCAGTGCTTGACCGCGTCTTCGAAGGACTTGCGCACCGGCACCAGGACACGGGCCGAGCCGGCCCGCAGGAAAGCCTCCATCTCCGGGTCGTTGGCCTCCAGCGAGGCCAGGTCGGTCCAGTTGCTCTTGTCGGCCCAGTAGTAGGCGTAAAAGAGCCAGGCCATGCTGGGCCAGTCGAAGGCCTGCTCGAAGAACTGGATGATGGGGGCATTCGCCACGGTCTGGTTGACGTCGACGTCGCGCCAGGCTTCGTTGCCTGCGAGCGGCTTGAGCGACCCCCGCCCGGCGAACGGTGATTCCTCCAGCAACCACGCGATGATCTGGCGCTTGAGTTCCTCGACGATCAGCTTGCGGTTCTTGAGAGGCGAGCGTTCGCCGGTGGGCGCCAGGCCGAACATGGTGGATGTCTGGCGCGAAGACTCGTAGTCACGGTTCCAGCGCGACCAGGCGTTGTAAAGCACATCGTGGACCTGCTGGCGCCAGATCGCGTAGCTTTCGGCGGTGCGGCGGCAGTGCACACGCACCGTGGCCTGCAGGTGCGATGCACCCACGGCGCGGAAGCCGACCACGAGCCGCGTGCGTACCGGCGCGTCCGTGGGGCTCTCGGTGCCCGGGGCCAGGCCAATGCTGCGTACGCCGCTGGAGCGGGCGAAAGCGTTGCCGAAGTTGGGGCTGCGGTTGAAGGCACTGCCCTGCGTCGTGAACAGGTCCTCCAGATTCTGGTCCTCGGGCCGCCAGTCCGTGACGTACTCGACACGGCCGCCGATGAAGGCCTCGGCCACGATGGAGTGGAAGACGTGCATTTCCGTGACGTCGTGGCCCGGCGCACTGGCCGCGTTGTTGCTCTTCTCCCGAACCCACTTCCCCTTGGCGGGCGTAGCCGACATGAAGTACTGCACCGTGTAGGCCTCGTAGCCCTCGGGAATGACCAGTTCCTGGCGGGCTGAGGCCAGCGGAGCCAGCAGATCAATTCCCTGGTCATCCGCCGGCGTTCCGTCAGCCTTCACCGTGATGACCTCCGTCATCGACAGCAGGTCCTTGGGCATGGGGGGAAGCTCGGTGGCGTGGTACAGGCTGGCCAGCTTGTCGGCGCTTCGCTGGTCGATGATCTTGTGCAGCGTGTTGTCGGTGGCTGTCATGTCCAGGGTGACCTTCCACTGCGGGGGAGCGCCCTTCTCCGCCAGGGCCGCAGCCGCGCGCTGGCGCGCCTTGAAGAACTCGGCCGGCTGGGGCAGCTGGAACTCCAGTTGCAGCCGGTCGGGGATCTTGTAGATCTGGAATCGCTCGACCCGATCCACCCAGCGGTAGACGCCACGTACGTGCGTGCTGCCCTCGTTGTCAAGTTCGTATTCCTGGCCGCTGATGTTGCGCACCAGTTCGCGGGTGGATCGCTGCGTCCGCACGCTGGACTCCACACGCGAGACGGCCTTGGAAACGGCCTCCTGCGCGGTGCGCGTGGCCAGGCGCTCGGCGTGCGAAATGCCGATGCTGCCCTGGGCGTTGGCACCGACGCGATAGGTGCCACCAGGGAAGACACCGGTCACGTCTGCGTTCGCACCGGCCTGCAGGGACGCGGTCAGCGAGGTGGCCACCTCCTTGCTCAGCTCGCTGCTGTTGCGCGTTTCCTGAGACGTTTCCTGCTCGGAAGACTGCATGGAATCGGTAGATTCGATGCGCTCGGTTTCGCGCGTCTCGGAGACCTCCTGCTTGAGGCGCTCCTTGGCCATGACGGATTTCAGCGCCGCGATCTCGCCGCGTACATACCCCCGCCATTCGCTGCGCAGCAGGTAGAGGTCTGAAACACCAGCGGTCCGCACCATCGGGATACTGGCCTGGGGGAAAAGCAGCTCCAGCCGGGACGGCAGCAGCACTGCGCGCATCAGCAGGGCCCGCACGGTCTTGACCTGGGAATGACCGGCTGTGTCGAGCAGATCCATGACCAGGGCCAGGACGGAGTAAAGACGGGTGACGTCCGCCAGCACATCGAAGCGCTGCAGCTGCAGGCCGGCCAGCGCGACCAGCACGTCGCCGACATCACGCAGCAGCATCTCGAGGGCCTTGGGATTGATCTCGCCATCGGGCAGGAGCCCCAGCTCCTTGAGCCGGGTCCGGATGGCCATCTCGCCGGCCTCGTCGGACTGATCCGCCAGCCAGTCGGACAGCTGGATCAGGCGCATGAGGATGGAGATATCGCCCTCACTCACGTCGCGGCCCTGAGGCAGATCGAAGGCCGGCTCGTTGGCCCGGGACCGGGCCACGGCCAGGATGACGGCATTCATGCGGGCTGCCGCCATGGCCCCGACGGTCTCCAGCAGGTCCTGCATCGTGACGTCGGTCGCGACCAGGTTGTCCACCTGCTGCTGCAGGGGTGAGCTGACGCGCAGCAGCTTGCGGGACTCGTCGAGGGGCGCGACGGGGTCGCGCAGCAGGGAAAATTCAGCGACTCGTTTTTCCATGATCGTCTCCTCCTTGATGGCTTGCTAAAGTGACTCGAACGCATCCCAGAAGATCTCGCGCCACAGCGTGCGCAACTCCTGGTTCTTGATATCGGCCTTGATGTTGGTGACCAAGGCGCCGCGCGACGCCAGCTCCGCGCGCTCGGCGATCCGGGCCTGCTCGGTGCCGACACCGAAGAAACTCAGGCCGGCCTTGGGATCGGGCGGCTCCAGCAGGAAGATGCGCTGCACGATGTCGCCCTTCTCGTCGCGCACCAGTGCCGCCGCATAGACCGGCTCACCCTGCGCCCAGGCGTCGAGCGTGCGCTTGAGGTCATTGGCCTGCTGGGCTGGAATCCCACTCTGACGCAGCTCTGATTCGGCCTTGAACTGGAACAGCGCGCTGGGCTGGGCCGGGCCATGCACGGGCAGGTTCCCGGCCGTCACCTGCTGCGCACCGGTGGCGGGGGTCTTGGGATAACTCAGCACTGCTTCATCCGCAAACTTGGACCAGCTGCCCACCTTCTGGTCGGCGCGGCCGAGCCGCATCTCGCCGATGGTGAGGTCGGCCGTCCAGTCCGGCCCGCGCGTCGCGGCCCGCTGGCGGGCTGCACGCAAGGCGTCGTTGGCGGCGTCCGCCGTGGCACGGTAGCGCTTGCCATAGAACTCGAACATTTCCCCCTTGCCATGCCAGGTGTAGGACATCTCGATGATCCAGTTGGCAACCGGATTCTTCTGCAAAGCCTTGCGGTCCAGTCCGGGAAACTTCTCCCGCATGCGGCGGGCCCGGTCCAGCGCGATGTGCGCAATGGCGGCCCAGCCGGGATCGTGCAGGGGAACCACGCTGACGAACTTTCGGAACGCCTGGGCCGCCGCATGGCCCGAAGGCAGTTCCCCCAGACGATCGGCCACACGAAGCAGCAGGCGGCAATGCTCCTCGGTCAGCTGGATCGCCCTCAGGCTGGAGGGGTGCGCTTCCTTGGCGAGGTTCGTGACGGCGTGCACGAAGGCATCACTGCGCAGGACTTCCTGCTCGAACGCCTCGCCGAGCTGCCGCATCTCGCCGGAACCGGCATTGAGACCACGAACCTCTGCCGTGAGCGTGTCGCGAATCATCGTGTAGGCATGCACGGAAATCTGGCTGCGGCTGGAGGCCACCAGCTCACGGGCGGTACGGAAGGCATGGACCTGGCTGGAGATCTTCTCCGAGAGACAGGCGATCTTGAGCAGCACGCCCGAGCTTTCAAGCCATTTCACCAGCTCAGCCGGAAAGTCCGAGGCGATGGCGGCCTCGACGGCCTGCCTGTAAGCCACAGGGCTCTCGGCGATCACATGGCTTGCCGTGCCGCTGCCCATTTACATGGCTCCTTGCAATGCGATCTGCCGCGCCTTGCGCGCCTGGGTGGCTTTCGCGCCCTCCTCGACCCACTCCTTGGCCAGTCCCTTGACGGGCAGCAGTCCCAGTCCGAGAAAGGCGGTCTGCAGCATGGTGCTGGCATAAGAAGCATCGGGCCCCAGGGCCCGCGACGGATCGATGGCAGCCCGGAACCCCATGCGCTGCTCTACGGTATGGAAATAGCTCTCGACGAGTTCGGCCGTGTCACCGATCACCGTGGCCAGCAGCATGGCCACCTTGACGTGCGGGCTGGGCACGAGCGTGAGCGTGCTGTCGAGCAACTGGATCCCGCCGTTGAGCCGGGCAAAGAACGGGGTGGCGTTTTCCTTGAGCAGCCGGTTGGCGGCCACGCGTTGGGCAAACGGGAGATCCGTGCGAAACCCCCGCTCCAGGGAACGGTTGATCAGGCCGGGGAAGCGCCAGACTTTCACGGGGTCCTGGGCCAGCACCGCGCCAAGTTCGGCCGAGGCCTCCAGCGCGTCCTGGAGCGCGTCGACCACGCGGCGGGTGAACGGGCCTTCCCCCAGCTTGCCGGCCGCCTCGTCCACATGCTCGCCGACCTTGTTCAGGATGGGGAACGCTGCCGCGTAGGCGGTATAGATCTCCTGGAAAGCCGCGCTTTTCTGGGCGAGCGCTGCGGCGGCAGCGGCTCGCTCGGTGGGGGGTGTCATGGCGCTTTTGGCCAGGCGCGCATGGCGCTGAATCTGGAGCGGCAGCGAAAGCGGCCCGAGCATCGCCATCCAGAGGTTGCCCATGAGCATCTCCTTCGTGCTCTCGGGCAAGGTCTTCTTGTAGCTCTCCTGCGCGGCGCGCAGCTGCTGCAGCGGCGGCGCCAGCGCCCGCACGGCCACCATCAGGGCCCGCCCGTCAGGGCCGGTCAGGGCCTGGGTCAGGTTGGAGGTGGGTTTCAGGGCCGCGCGCACGCGTGCATCGCTCTGCCCGGACAGGGAGAGATAGCGACGGGCCTCGTCCAGCGTGGCGCGATCGCAGGCGGGAAGCTCTTCGCGCAGGGCTCGGCACTGGGCGTAACTCTCGATCAGTTGCTCATGGACCTGCGCCTTGTGTCGCAAGGCCTGCCGGGCTGCCGTGTAGGCATCCCAGAGCGGTCTTCGCTCCTGGGCCACCCGCGCATCGAGAAATTTCTCGAGCTCGTCGCCGGACAGGCCGCCATGGAGCTTTCCGCCCGGCCCGAACTCGCTCAGACTATCGTACCGCTGCAGTCCGAAAACCCCCACACCGAACTGATCGACCTGGTTCCAGCTTCCCAGAACGAAGGCCGATTGGACCTCGCGTGCCAGCGCGCAGGGCAGGCCTTCGGGCTTCTTGTCTATCCAGATCGTGATGGGCTTGTTCGATGCGCTGTTGCCCCAGGCCTTGGGGTTCAGGACGAAGTCGATCCGATAGGACTTGTCTTCGTCGTATTCGGGATGGAGAGTGGCAGGCTCGCCGGTTTCCGCAGGCAACTGGGCCAATTGGCGCTCGAGCTGCCGGTCGCAGGGCGTCAGGGAGCGCTCCTCCTCATCGGACGCAATCTCAAGAAACGTGGCACGAAGTGGAAACACCTGCTGTCGCTCCTGGCATTGGACTCCCGCTTTGCCCGCGGGAGGATGGAAGACCAAGGCTGGCTGAGGACACCGGAGCTAGCGCTTGATGATCTAAGGCGATGCTACGCAATTACAGGACGATAGACATCCCATGAACAAGGGATGTCTGATGCCATCCCAATGCACGATCGCGACCGAAGTCACCTCAACCCAGGCCGGGCAGACTGGTATCAAGTCCCGCGCATCTCCGCCAAGGCGGGCAATCCGCATGGCAACCATGGAGGCCTGGGGCGTGGTGATCGCGACGCCGGCCGAGCGCGGCAGCTCAACAGGCGGCGCAGGCCTCCAGCGCGCGCAGGCTCTGCTCGCGCGTCTGCTCCATCAGGTAGTCCAGAAAGACACGGCTGCGCTGGGGAATGAACTTGCGGCTGGGCAGGGCGGCGTACATGACCAGGCGCCCGGTGATCCAGGGCGAGAGCACGCGCACCAGATCACCGCGGGCAAGATAGGGCGCCACCATCTCCAGCGTGACCGAGGTGATGCCGGTGCCGTCCAGCGCAGCGCGCAGCAGGGTGTCGGTATGGTTGGCCAGCAGCACGGGCTGGATCTCCACCTCCTCGGCCAGCTCGGGCTGACCCTCGCGCCACATGCGCAGCTGGCGCACGCGTCCATGGGGTGTCTTGAGGCGCAGGCATT
This sequence comes from Hylemonella sp. GW821-FHT12C09, assembly GCF_058807395.1. Classification (NCBI taxonomy): domain Bacteria; kingdom Pseudomonadati; phylum Pseudomonadota; class Betaproteobacteria; order Burkholderiales; family Comamonadaceae; genus Hylemonella; species Hylemonella sp. GW821-FHT12C09. The sequence continues at coordinate 347,810 of NZ_JBXAQQ010000002.1, forward strand.
CGTGCTGCGCGAGTTCGGCCGGGACCTGCGGCAGGCCGCGGCGCTGCACATAGGCGGGCGAGGCCACAAGGATGGCGTTGGACTCGATGACCTTGCGCGCCACGAGATCGGCGTCGAAGCTGACGTCGGCCGGGATCAGCGTGATGTCGAAGTCCTCCACCGGGGGTTCGCGCACGGTCCCGACCTCGATGTCGATCAGGATGTTGGGATAACGCTGGCGAAAGCCCGCCAGCAGGGGCGCGATGACGTAGGAGGCCAGCACCGGCGGCGCATGCAGGCGCAGGAGGCCACCGAGTTCGCGGGTGTGGGCGCCAACGGTTTCGTCGGCCTCCTCGATGTCCTGCAGGATGTTGCGCACGCGATTCAGGTAGAGCTGGCCGGCGTCGGTGAGCGCGAGGCGGCGCGTCGTGCGCTGCAGCAGCCGCGAGCCCAGGTGCTCTTCCAGATCGGCCACCAGCCGGGTCACGACGGGGGCGGACATGTCCAGCGCGCGGGCGGCGGCGGAAAAACTGCCCTCGTCGGCCACCCGCTGGAACACCCTCATAGAAAGCAGACGATCCATGGCGACTCCGGCGTTTTCAAGGACTCTATTATTTCTGAAACAGAAACACCGTAGTCCAGCGAAGGCTATTTATTGTTTATTTCAGGGTCTATAAAGTTCATCCCATCGATGCAGCAACGTTACGCAAATAGCGGCATCGACGGGATCCCGGCCCGGCCCACCAGGCCAGACGGGGGTCAGTTTCCATGTTTATCTGAAGGTAATGTCATCATGAACCGCACCACTGTTTCGATCCTGGCCCTGTCTGTGGCCGCCCTGTCCGCCGGTCAAGCCCTGGCCGCCGAACCCGCCGGCAAGACCCGCGCCCAGGTGCAGGCCGAACTGGCCGACGCCGTCCGCAATGGCGACATCGTGTCCGACAACGAAGCCTACGCCGGCAAGAAGCTCAACGAAGTCTTCCCCGCCAACTACCCCGCCAAGGCCCAGGCCGCCGGCAAGACCCGTGCGCAGGTCCAGGCCGAGCTGGCCGAGGCCATCCGCACCGGCGACATCGCGCCGCTCAGCCCCGACACCCGTGGTCGCAAGATGAACGAAATCATTCCGGGCAACTACCCCGCCAAGGCCCAGGTGGCCGGCAAGAGCCGTGAGCAGGTGAAGGCCGAGCTGATCGAAGCCCAGCGCAACGGCGACATCGCCACCGACAGCGAAAGCTTCGGCGGCGGCAAGAAGCTGAGCGAAGTGATGCCGGGCCGGTACGCCCGCCAGTCCTGATCCAGGACGGATCGCACCGCGGCCCCTGCGGCCGCTGACCCGCAAAGGCTGCCCACGAGGCGGCCTTTGTCGTTTCCAGGGGCTTGTGCGCGGTGACGGCAGCGGCCGTTCAGTCCGCCGCCAGCACCCGGTTGCGCCCGCCCTGCTTGGCGGCATACAGCGCCTGGTCGGCGCGCTGCACCAGGGCCGCGGCCAGGACGGCGGCGTCCGCCTCGCCCTCGCCGGGCAGCAATGCGGCGCCGATGGAGACCGTGATGCGCAGCGGCTCGGCCACCTGCACCGGCATGCTCTGCGCGGCGATGACACGGCGGATACGCTCGGCGGTGTCCAGCGCGGCAGCGAGCGGCGTGGCCGGCAGCAGCATGATGAACTCTTCGCCGCCGTAGCGGGCCACCACGTCGCTGCCGCGCAGCTGCGCGCGGATCAGGCGGGCCACGTAGCGCAGCACGGCGTCGCCAGCGGGGTGGCCGTGGGTGTCGTTGATGCGCTTGAAGTGGTCCACGTCCAGCAGCAGGCAGACCAGGGGCAGCTTGCTGCGACGCACGGACTGCACTTCTTCCAGGCAGCGCGCTTCGAAATAACGGCGGTTGTGCACGCCGGTCAGGCCGTCGGTCAGGCCGGCGAGCTTGAGGCGTTCGGTGGCCAGCGCGCTGTCCAGGCAGACGGCCACCAGCGCGGCCAGACGCTCCAGGAAGTCGGTACTGCTGCCCGTGGCGAAACGCGCGGCGTCGCGGCTGCCCAGGTTGAGGCTGCCGATGAAGGCACCGCGGTGCACCAGGGGCAGCAGGGCCACGCTGCCCGGCGTGGCGGATGCCCCGTCAAACAGGAAATCGTGCGCTGCCGTCGGCGCGCCCAGCAGCGGGCGGGTGCCGGCCCCATAGAGTTGCTGGAGCGGCTGCTCACCCTGCAGCAGGAGCAGTTGGGCGGGCTGGGCCACGCCGCCTTCGCCCAGGATGCGCGCCGCTTCGTACTGCGCGTCCACCAGCGCCAGGGTGACGCAATCGAGTTCGAAGAGTGCGGGGTAGTCCACCAGCAGGGTCTGCACCAGATCGACCAGCGAGGCCGCGCCGATGACCTTGCGTTCGAGCTGGTCGAAGCGGCGCAGCTTGTCCTGGTTGAGGCGGGCCTCGGCGATCAGGCCGTCGAGCTGCTCGCGCAGGCGCCGGTTCTCGGCCTGCAACAAGGCCACGGAAAAGCGCGGGCTGCCGCCTTCGGCCTCCTGCGTCACCGTGCTCGCTGCCCCGCTCGTGTTCATGTGTCGATGGTAACGCGCCGGCCCGGCGGCAGGCGCGGCCGCGTCAGCAGAAATGCATGCGGTTGCGGCCGGCACGCTTGGCCCGGTACATGGCGGCGTCGGCATCGGCCATGAGCTGATCGGCTGTTCGTCCGTTGTCCGGACAGAGGGCGATGCCGATGCTGGCCGACACCCGGGCCTCGGCACCGCCGGGCAGGGGCACCGGTTCGCTCACCACGGCGAGCGCCCGTTCCAGGATGAGGCGGCATTCGTCGCGCTGCTGCAGGTTGGCCAGCAGCAGGACGAACTCGTCACCGCCCAAGCGGGCCACGGTGTCGTTGCCGCGCACGCAGGTCTGCAAGCGGGCCGCGACCACGCGCAGCAGGTGGTCGCCAGCGTCGTGCCCGTATTCGTCGTTCACGACCTTGAAACCGTCCAGGTCGATGAAACAGACGGCCAGGTGGTTGCGCAGCCGTTCGCTGTGCAGGATGCCCTGGCGCAGGCGGTCGGCCAGCAGCAGGCGGTTGGGCAGGCCCGTGAGCGGATCGGAGGAAGCCTGCTTCTCGATCCGGGCCTCGTGGTGCTTCATCTCCGTGATGTCGAGCATCATCCACATCGTTTCGCCGGTGTCCCCGGACAGCTGGGTACCGCTGATGTCCACCCAGATCGGCTCGCCACCCTTGCGCGCCATCTGCAGCTGGCCACGGTAGCTGTCACCCTGGCGCAGCACCTCGTAGGCCGCCTGGCCGAAGGCCTGGTGCGAGGCGTCGTCCAGGTAGAGCAGCCGCGTGGGCTGGCCGATGATTTCCTCGGGCCGGTAGTGGAACATGCGGGCCAGCTCCTTGTTGGCCCAGACGGTGGTGCGATCGCGTGCCTTGGCGATGCCGATCAGGTCGCTGTTGAGCATGGCGGCCTGCTCGCGGTTGGCGCTCTCCAGTTCATGACGGACGCGGGCGAGTTCGGTCACGTCGTACATCACGGAGCGGCTCATGAGGAATTCGCCCTTGTCGTCGCGCAGCGCCGTCGCCTGCGTGCTGATACGGCGCACGACACCGTTGCGCGAGACGATATCGAACTCGATGGGCCCGATCTTCCCTTCGGACATGAAGCGCGGGAAACTGGCCGCGAACAGCGCTGCCCCCTCGGGGGTGAAGAAGTCGCGCGGCCCGAGCTTGCCCACCACCTCGTCGCGGGTGCAGCCCAGCCAGGCCAGGCCGGTGTCATTGATCTGCAGGTAGCGGCCCCGGGCATCGAGCGAGTAATAGCCGCACGGCGCGTTGTCGTAGAGGTCCTGCATGCGCTCACCGGCCTCCTGCAGCTGCCGCTCCAGGGCCTTGCGCTCGGTCGTGTCGCGGCCCACGCTCTGGACTTCGCGCAACCGTCCCTCGGCGTCGAAGATGCCGGTGTTGGTGAACTCGGCCCAGCGCCAGGCGCCCGAGGCCAGGCGGATGCGGTTTTCGGTACGCACCATGGGCAGGGTCGGGCTGAGCCTGCGGATCTGCTGCTGCACGGCGGGCAGGTCCTCGGGCCAGACGATGGAGGACCAGGACGTGCGGTGCAGATCCAGGGCCATCGGGCCGAACAGGCGCTGGCATGCTTCGTTGGCAAAGAGCACTCGACCCTGCACATCGAAGCGGCAGACGATGTCGGACTGCGTGTTGACGATGGCGTCGAGCCGCTTCTCGCTGGTCGCGTAATGGTCGGCCGCAGCGCGCTGCGCCATCACCACCCAGGCCACCAGCAGCGACGAGACGACGTAGCTCACCACCGAAAGGATGCCCGGCAGGGTGATCTCCCACGACCAGACGGGTGGGGTGAAGATGTAGAAGCCGGTCAGGGCGCTCAGCACCACGACCAGCAGGCCGGGGCCGACGCCGCACAGCCAGAAGGCCAGGGCCGTGGCGGGATAGAACAGTGTGTAGGGCAAACGCGCTTCAACCGGCAGGACGGCAAAGCGCAAACCCAGGGCCAGCACGAAAATCAGCAGCGCCAGCGCGTAGCGCAGCAAGGCCGGGCGCGGCAACCGTTCGTGAATGGTTCTGTAGGGCATGCGAGATGATAGTCAGGACGATCGCCCGGCCCCCAGCCATTTGCCGTCAGGCCGCGCCCCTGACACCGCATGATAGGCCAGCCCCCCGGGCTGGCTGGTCGATGCCGCCGGCCGTGCCTATTCGGGCAGCAGGCCGATTTCCTGCGCCGCGCGGCTCCAGCGCTGGTGCTCGAGCGCGAGGAAAGCGCCGGTCTGCTCGGGCGCGCCCATGGACTCGGCGATGGGGCCGATCGTGGCCATGCGCTGCGCCACATCGGCGTCACCCAGCAGGGTGTTGATTTCCTTGTTCATGCGCTGGATGGCAGCGGCCGGCGTGCCGACAGGTGCCACCAGGGCGAACCAGCCCACCATCTCGAAGCCCGGCAGCAGCTCGGACAGCGCGGGCACCTGCTCCCAGCCGGCCACGCGCTTGGCCGCGGTGACGGCGAGGTAACGCAGGCGCCCCTGGCGTACCAGCGCGGCGGTGGAGGCCACGTCGGCCACGGCCACGTCGGCATGCCCGCCGATCAGGTTCTGCACCGCCACGCCGACCGAGGCATAACCGACCAGGTTGGCCTGCATCTGGGTGCGCGCGTTGATGACACGCGCGATGATGCCGCCGAAGGTGCGCGGGCCTTCGTTGGCCAGCGAGACCTTGCCGGGCTCGGCCTTGGAGCGGGAGATCAGGTCCTGCAGGGAGGTGATGGGCGACTCGGCCTTCACGACCACGGCAAAGGGGCTCTTGGCGATGAAGGCCACGGGCACGAAATCCTTCTCGGGGTCGTAGGGCATGGTCTTGAACAGGTACTTGTTCGTGACCAGCGCGGCGGTGGTGGCGAAGTACAGGCTGTAGCCGTCGGCGGGCGAGCGCGCCGCGGCCTGCGCGCCGATGATGTTCTGGCCGCCGGGCTTGTTCTCGATGACGATGGGCTGGCCCAGCGCGCGGGCCAGGCGGTCACCCAGCAGGCGAGCCACGTTGTCCGGTCCCGAGCCCGGCGGCTGGGAGAGGATGAACTTGACCGGCTTGTCGGGCCAGGCGCCATTGGGCTGGGCCCAGGCGGCGGGAACGGCGGTGGCCAGCAGGCTGGCCTGGATGAAATGTCTGCGTTGCATGTCGGTCTCCTCGTTTGCTGTCGTTGTAAAACCTGTTGTCGTCAGAAGGCGGCCAGCGCTTCCAGCTGCGCGGCCAGTTCCGGCGCACTGGACACCACGCCATAGACGTAATGGTCGGGCCGCACCAGGGCGGCGCTGCAACCCTGGCGTTCAAACCAGCGGGCCAGCACGCCCTCGGCCTCGGTGCAGCCGGGGGTGCCGAGTTGCACGATGGTGAGGCCGGGGTGTGCCAACACACGCGCCTGCTGGCGCAGGGCCGCGTCGGCATGGCGGTCGAGCACCAGGCGCCAGCCGCTGCCGAGCACATCGTCCATGCGCTGTTTTTCACCACCGACCATCAGCCAGGGCTGCGGGAAGATGGTGCCGCGCGCCGGGTGCTGCTGTGCGGCGAGCAGGCCCGCGCGCAGGGCGGGCTGCACGTCCTGGCGCGGCGTGGGCTGCACGACGCCACCGCATTCGGCGAGCAACTTCGCGTCACGCGCGCGGGCGCGCACGGGGTCGCGCTCGCAGATGATCTGGCCGATGCCCTTGATGCGTGTGGTCAGGTCGGTGACGTGGGCCTTGCGTTCGGAGCCATAGGTGTCGAGCAGGCGCTCGGGCGCGCCGGCCTTGAGCACGGCGCCCAGTTTCCAGCAGAGGTTGGCCACGTCGCGCACGCCCTGGCACATGCCCTGGCCCAGAAAGGGCGGCTGCTGGTGGGCAGCGTCGCCTGCCACGAAAACGCGGCCACTGCGCCACTGGCTGGCGACCAGCGCGTGGAAGCGATAGCTGGCCTGGCGCCAGAGCGTGGCGTCGGCCGGCGTGAGCCAGGGGGCCAGCAGCTTCCAGGTGCCTTCGGGCGTGGCGACCTGCTTCGGGTCTTCGCCGGGGTTGATGGAGATCTCCCAGCGGCGATGCTTGCCGGGGCAGATCAGGTAGGTGCTGGGACGCTCGGGGTTGCAGTACTGCACGCTGGTGGTGGGCAGCTTGGCCAGGCCTTTTTCATTGACCAGCACATCGACCACGAGCCAGGGTTCGTCGAAGTCCAGGTCTTCCAGCGTGATGCCCACCTGAGCGCGCACGGTGCTCGACGCCCCGTCGCAGGCGATCACGTAGCGGGCCTGCACGCTGGAGGTCTGGCCATCGTCGCCCTGGAGCGTGAGCGTGGCGCCTTGATCGTCCTGCGTGATCTGCGTGAGCGTCTGGCCCAGCTGCACCGTCACGCAGGGAAAGGACAGCGCGTGCTCGCGCAGGATGCGCTCGGCTGGCGGCTGGGTGAAGACCACCGAAGGCGTGTGGCCCAGCGGGTACGGCGGCGCCACGGTGGACATGCGCTTGATGACCTGGCCGTCCACCCCGTAGTAGACCGAATCGGTGAAGGGCTCCAGGTAGGGCTTGATCTTTTTCGCCACGCCCATCTGCTGGAACAGGCGGATGATCTCGTGGTCCAGCGCGATGGCGCGCGGTTTGTCGTAGACCGCGTGCAGCTTGTCGCACACATAGGTGCGGATGCCCAACGCGCCCAGCAGGCCCGCGGCCACCGCGCCCGAGGGGCCGAAGCCCACGATGGCGACGTCATACGGCGCCGCCGCTTTCACGTTCCCCATGGTCACTGAAGTACCTGCGCCCTGACGGGCTGCGGTGCGAGCACCTTCGGGCGGCCGGGCGGTGCTCATGCCTCGTCCTCGATGGTGTTGCGCAGCAGGCCGATGTTCTCGATCTCGATCTCGACCACGTCGCCGTGTTTCATCCAGACCGGGGGCGTGCGCGCCTGGCCTACGCCGGCGGGCGTGCCCATGACGATGACGTCGCCGGGCTCCAGCGTCATGCACTCGGTGAGCAGCTGGATGGTCTCGGCCACGCCCCAGATCATGTCGCGGGTGTTGGCGTCCTGCATGACCTGGCCGTTCAGGCGCGCCTGGATGCGCAGGTCGGTGGCACCCGGGGGCAGTTCGTCGGCCGTGACCAGCGCCGGGCCGAAGGGGCCGGTGCGGTCGAAGTTCTTGCCGATGCTCCACTGCGGTGTCTTCTTCTGGTAGTCGCGCACCGAGATGTCGTTGAAGACGGAATAGCCGAACACCGCATCGAGCGCGTTCTCCATCGTGCAGTGCTTCACGGTCTTGCCGATCACCACGGCAAGTTCAGCCTCCCAGTCCAGGCGCTCGGAGACCTTGGGGCGCAGGGCCTTGGCGTCAGGCGCCAGCAGCGAGGAGGCACAGCGCAGGAAGAACCAGGGGTAGACCGGCTTCTCGCGCCCGCCTTCCTTGGCGTGGTCGTAGTAGTTCAGGCCCAGGCAGACAATCTTGCCGGGCTCGGGCAGCACGGGGGCCAGCGTCACGCTGGCCAGCGGCACGCGCCTGGCGCCGGAAGCGATGGCGGCTTTCGCGGCACCCTTCAGGTCCTGCCCCGCGCGCAGCGCGGTGCGCAGGTCGGCGCTGATCTGGGGCTGGGCCTGGTTGAGGTCGATGACCTCGTTGCCAGTGACGACGCCCAGACGCTGTTCTTTGCCTTGGGTGTAAGTGATGAAACGCATGAAAACTCCTGGGGAAATATCAAGAAACGAAAACGATGGCCTTTTGCGCCTGCTTCAGGCGTGCGCTGGGCGGTTGGGAAATGCCCCATTGGTCGACGCGGCCGGGCGGCCAGGTCCAGTCCGAGGGCTGGCCGGCCTGGTAGCTGTCGTCGATCTGCTCGACTTCGGCCGTGTATTCGATGACCACGTCTAAGGGGCCGACGAAGTAGTTGAAGGCGTTGTCGCCGGGGCCATGGCGCCCCGGGCCCCACTCGATGCCGTAACCCGCATCCTTCATGCGGCCACCGCCGCGCATGACGGACTCCAGGTCGGGCATGAGGAAGGCGATGTGGTTGAGCGCGTCGTTGTCGGTGTCGCCCAGCGCGATGCTGTGGTGGTCGTCGCCGCAGCGCATGAAGGCCATGATGCGGGTGCGGTCCGAAAGTGAGAAGTCAAAGACCTGCTCCATGAAGGCACGCGTGGCTTCCACAGCGTGGCTGTTGAGCACGGCGTGGGCCAGGCGCACGGGGCGGTCCTTGGTTTCGTGCGCATCGGCATGTTGGGTGTCGCCGTGCACCAGGCGGAAGATGCGGCCATCGGCATCGGCCACGGTGAGGGCGATGCCGCCGCCGGGTTCCTGCACCGGACCCACCGGATCCAGCACACGGCCGCCCGCTGCGACGACAGACTGTGCCACCTCGTCCAGCGCCGCACGGCTGCGCGCGCGCAGCGTCACGTTACGGATACGCGCCGGACCCGGGGCCTGGTGCAGGGCCAGCAGGTGGTGGTCGGCACCGGTGCCACGCAGGTAAATGGCATCACTCGTGCGCGCGGCCACGTCCAGGTGCCAGATCTGCGTGTAGAACTGTTCGGCTTCCTGCAGGTCGGGCACGTTCAGGGCCACGCTGCGCAGGGCGGCCACACGTGAGGAGGCATGGGTCATGTTGTTCCTTTTGGAGCTGACGTAAGGCCCAGGAAACGCCGGGCGTTGGCGTGGGCCAGTTGTTCGAGCACGGCCTCGTCGAAACCGGCGGCGCGGATGCGCTCCAGCGGGCGGGCCTCGTGGAAGTTGAAGGGGTAGTCGGTGCCCACCATGAGCTGGCTGGCGCCGAAGGTTCGCACCAGGTGCTGCAAGGTGGGCGTATCGAAGACCAGGGTGTCGTAATAGAGTTCGCGCGCCTGCTCGGCGGGTGACTTCAGCACGCTGTCCTTCAGCGCCGGGAACACGTCCATGGCCTGCTGCAGGCGCGGCAGCAGCATGGCCAGCGTGCCGCCGCCATGGCTGAAGGCCAGGCGCAGGCCGGGCACACGGACCAGCAGGTTGCCGGTGAGCACCGAGGCCGCGGCCAGGCCCACGTCGGTAGGATAGGCCAGCACCTGCTGCAGCGGCGGCGGGCCGACCAGGCGGTCCATGCCGGCCGGGCGCAGGGCGTGCACGAAAACCGGCAGATCCAGCGCAGCGCAGGCCTCGAAAAAGGGCAGCCAGCGCGGATCTCCCATCACCACACCGTTGATGTTGCTGCCGATCTCCACCCCCTTGAGCCCCAGCGCGGTCTTGATGTAAGTCAGTTCGCGCAGGGCCAGGTCCAGGTCCTGCAGCGGCACCGCGCCCAGGCCGATGAGCTGGCCGCCGGACTCGGCCACCATGCCGGCGATCTGCTCGTTGAGGTAACGCACCAGCTGCGCACCGGCGGCCGGTGCCAGCCAGTAGGACAGCAGCTCCGGCATGGGCGAGATGACCTGCAGTTCCAGACCCATGTCAGCGAAGTCGGCGAGGCGGCGCGAGGTGGTCCAGCTCTTGTCGGACACCGTGCGGTAGTTCTTGCCGTCGATCATCACGCTGCGGTGATGGCAGTCCTGGGCCGGCGCCATGGAGGGCCAGCCAGCCGGCGTGGTGCCGCCCAGGTAGGCGGGAAATTCACCGGGGATGACGTGGGCGTGCACGTCCACGCCGCAACAGCTGTGCATAAGCGGCCCGATCAGCTGACGACCAGGCCGGCCGACACCACACCCGCGATACCGATGGCTTCGTCCTCGTCCCCGGTGCCGCCGCTGGCACCGACGGCGCCCAGCAGTTCACCGGCCGCATTGCGGATGGGCACGGCGATGCCCATGGGCTTGTAGCCTGCGGCTATGGAATGCGCCAGGGCAGCCGCAATGATCTGCTGCGTCCGGGCGAGCGTGAGTGTCTGCACCTTGTCGGTCTCCTCGTGGGTCGGATCCGTCTTGACGCGGATCAATTCAGTGATGGACGCGAGTCTAGGGAGAGCCCCATCATTGATCTAGTCGATTCCATAAATACATAGAATCCATGGCATGGATATACGATCGGTCGACCTGAACCTGCTGGTGGTGTTCGACGCCATGCTGCAGCACCGCAACGTGACACGCGCTGGCGAGGCCCTGGGCCTGAGCCAGCCGGCCATGAGCGCGGCGGTCGCCCGGCTGCGCGTGCTCTTCAACGACCCGCTCTTCGTGCGCGCCGGCGCCATGATGAACCCCACACCGCGCGCCGAGAGCCTGGGTGCGGTGATCCGGCCCGTCGTGCTGACCATCCAGTCCGAGATCCTGCAGCCCTCGGCCTTCGAGCCGGCCAGCAGCCAGCGCGCCTACACCCTGCTGACGCCGGACATCGCCGAGATGAACTTCCTGCCGCGCCTGCTGGCCCACCTGGCCGAACACGCGCCCCAGGTCAACCTCAAGACCCTGGCCATGCCGCGCCATGCCGCGGCCTCGGCACTGGAGTCCGGCGCGGCCGAACTCGCCATCGGCTATTTCCCCGACCTGCAGAAGGCGGGCTTCTACCAGCAGCGCCTGATCCGCAGCTCGCATGTCTGCCTGCTGCGCAAGGGCCACCCGCTGGGCCGGGGCAAGCTGACCCTGGCGCAGTTCCTCAAGGCCTCGCACGCGGTGGTCAAGCCCGACGGGCGCGAACACGTGTTCGAGCAGTTCCTGCAGGCCAGGGGCATCCAGCGCCGCGTGGTGGTGGAGCTTTCGCACTTCATGAGCCTGCTGCCCATCGTCGAGACTTCGGACCTGATCGCCACCGTGCCGCGCGACCTGGCGGAGTTCTTCGTACAGCACGGAGAGGTGCACCACGTCGACACCCCGATGAAGTCACCGGTGATCGACGTGCACCTGTTCTGGCACCAGCGTTTCCAGAAGGACTCTGCGCACGTCTGGCTGCGCAAGCAGATCCACGAACTGTTCCGGCAGGGTTAACGTGCCGGCGGCAACAGGACATCGACCGAGTTCAGCCAGCGCACGTGGCGCGGGCCGGGGCGCACATCCTGCAAGGAGCGCAGGGAGGGAAAGCCGTCGCGCGCCAGCAGGTCGTCGTCACCATGGCGGAGCAGCACCAGCACGTCCTCGCCCCCGCGGCTGTTGTAGAGTTCGCCCCACGAGAAAACCGTCTGGTAACCGTCATGGGCCGTGAGCAGCACGTAGCTGCGGCGCAGCGCGTGGCGGTCCGGGGCCAGGCCCGCCTGGTCCAGCAGCGCGCGCAGCGGGATGCCACGCATGAGCACCGTCTGCGTGACCTCGCGACCGTCGACGATGACACTGCGTTTCTCGGTGTAGTCCTTCTGCGGCAGGGCCTGCAGGTCCTGCGCGGTGAGTGCGAGCTTGTGCTGCACCAGGCCGCCGACCTGCAGCCGCACGGGCTCGGCCGCGTGGGCCAGGCCGGCCCAGCAGGCGAGCAGGACCAGCAGGGCTCTCATGGGCGGCCGAAGCCGTAGCGTTGCAGCACGGCCTGCCCCGGCTCGGAAAGCAGATAGGTGACGAAGTCGCGCGCGGCGCGTGGGGCATCGCTGCGTACCGTGAGGCCGTAGGCCGCGCCCACCTGCAACTCGGGCGGCACCTGCACGATCTTCAGGCGCGGCACTTCGCGTTGCGCAGCCACGGCATTGGTGCAATAGGTGAGGAAGACGTCGGCCTGGCCTTCGTCCATGACCCAGGCATAGGTACCGCGGCCGGCCGGCGGCTTGGGTGAATCGGCGCCGCCGGTGAGCTGGAGCGCCTTGGTCTCCAGCAGCGCGTAACTGCCGGCGCGCACGGCCTCGGCCTTGCGGAACAGGGCCCAGGCGTAGTCGCCCGAAGGATCGGCCTTGGGCGTGGACGTGCCCAGGCGTACATCGGGGCGCAACATCGTGGCCAGCAGCGTGTCGGGCGTGGCGTGGAGGTGGGCCGCGGTCAGCGCGCACAGGCTGTTGCGCGTGAAAACCTGCGGTGCCGCCCAGCCCCCGCGCGCCGCCAGGCGCTGCGGGTGCTCGGTATCGGCCGAGGCGAAGACCAGTGCGCCCTCGCCTTGTTCGATGCGCTGGCGCAGCAGACCCGAGGCACCGAAGCTCAGTGCGATCTTCTGGCCGCTGCGCGCCTCATGGTCGGCGGCGATGGCGGTCAGCGCTTCGCGCAGGCTGCCGGCGGCATAGACCGGCAGCGGTGCGGCGGCCTGCTCAGTCATGGCGCAGCCCGTGAGCGCCAGTGCGACGGCGCCGAGGAGGAAGGTGACGCGCTTCATGCAGCACGGCCCGCTTTACTGGCCGGCATTCGGGAAGAAGAGCTGTTCGCCGCCGATCTTGTAACCGGCGATGGCACTCTGACCGGCGGATGAGACGATCCAGTCGACGAAAGCCTGCGCCTCCTTGAGCTTGACCTGCGGGTGCTTGGCGGGGTTGACCACCATCACGCCGTACTGGTTGAAGAGACGCTTGTCGCCCTCGACCAGCACGGCCAGGTCGGCGCGGTTCTTGAAGTTGAGCCAGGTGCCGCGGTCGGCCAGCACATAGGCGCCGCTGGAGGCGGCGATATTGAGCGCCGGGCCCATGCCGCAGCCGCACTCCTTGTAGCCGCTGCCCTTGGCTTCCAGGCCGGCCATCTTCCAGAAGCGCAGCTCGGCGGCGTGCGTGCCGCTCTTGTCGCCGCGCGAGATGAAGGCCGCATGGGCGGCGGCGACTTTCTTCATGGCCTCGACGATGTCCTTGCCCTTGGTGCCCACCGGGTCGGCCTTGGGGCCGATCAGCACGAAGTCGTTGTACATGACGGCCTGGCGCTTGAGGCCGAAGCCGTCGGCGACGAACTTCTCCTCGGCCACCTGGTCGTGCACGAAGACCACGTCGGCATCGCCGCGGCGCGCCATGTCCAGCGCCTGGCCGGTGCCCAGGGCCACGACCTTGATGTCGATGCCGCTGGCGGCCTTGAAGGCGGGCAGCAGGTAGGTGAACAGGCCGGACTGCTCGGTGGAGGTGGTGGACGACATGACGATGGTCTGCGCCGAGCTCGCCAGCGCAGCGACCGCCAGCGTGGCACCCAGCGCGGCCTTGAGGACGGCGGATCTGAAAATGTTCATACGAGTTCTCCTTTGACAAACAATGCGGCGGATGGCGAGACGGCCTGCAGCCGTTCGGCGTCGAAAAATGCCTGCACCGGCAGATCGGCCAGCACGCGGCCCGCCTCCAGGTAGATGACGCGGGTGGCCAGGCGCTTGACCTGGCCCAGGTTGTGGCTGGCGAAGACGACGGTGACGGGCCGGCCCTGGGCGCCGACGGCGAAGTCGGCGATGAGCTGCTCGACCTCGCGCTTGGCGTGCGGGTCCAGGCTGGCGGTAGGTTCGTCCAGCAGCAGGACCTCAGGGCTCAGTGCCCAGGCGCGGGCCAGCGCCAGGCGCTGCTGCTGGCCGCCCGAGAGCGTGCGCGCCGGCTGGCCGGCCTGGGGCAGCAGGCCCACGCGTTCGAGCGCAAGCAGCGCGCGGCTGCGGGCCTCGAGCCAGGGCGTGCCGCGCAGCCACAGGGCCAGGGCCACGTTGTTCTGCGCCGTGGTGCGCAGCATGAAGGGGCGCTGGAACAGCATGGCCTGGCGCAGACCGGGATCGGCCAGGCAGCGGCCGGCCGTGGGCCGCAGCAGACCGTGCAGCAGGCGCAGCAGCGTGCTCTTGCCGCTGCCATTGGCGCCCAGCAGGGCCACGGACTCGCCAGGTGCGATGCTGAGGTTCAACTCGCGCAGGGCCTGCAAGGCGCCAAAGGCGAGACCGGCGGACTGCAGCTCGAAGACGGGCCGGGCCGAACGTTCGATGGTGGCGCCCCGCTCGTGCAGCGCGACGACCTGAGATGACATCACGGCGCTCACCTGGCAAGCTCCGTGCCATGCACTGCGGTGCGCGCGCCTGCTGGCGGCCGTGCGGCGCTCATGCCACGGCCTCCACCCCGGTCACCACGCCGCGGCCGCTGCCCTCGACACGTTCGCGCCAGCGGCGCACCAGGGCGATCAGGCTGTTGAGGGCCAGCACCACGCCCAGCAGGACCAGCCCCAGGGCCAGGGCCAGCGGCAGGTCGCCCTTGCTGGTCTCCAGGGCAATGGCGGTGGTCATGACGCGGGTGAAGCCGTCGATGTTGCCGCCGACGATCATCACGGCCCCGACCTCGGAGATGGCACGGCCGAAGGAGGCCATGAGCATGGTGAGCAGGGCATAGCGTTCGTCCCAGGCCAGCAGCAGGCCGCGCAAGCCCGCGCCCGCGCCCAGGGAGCGCAGCTGCTCGCCGTGCTGGACCTCGGCGTCCTCGATGACCTGGCGCGTGAGCGCGGTGGCCACGGGCAGCACCAGGATGGCCTGGGCCAGCACCATGGCCTCGAAGTTGAAGAGCCAGCCCAGATGGCCCAGCGGGCCGGAGCGCGAGAGCAGCAGGTAGACCACCAGGCCAACCACCACCGAGGGCACGGCCAGCAGGGTATTGAGCAGCGTGAGCACGACGTCGCGCCCGGCAAAACGCGCCACGCCCAGCCAGGCCCCCAGCACCACGCCCAGCACGCAGGCGATGGCGCAGGCCGTGGCGCTGACGCCCAGCGAGCGGCCGACAATGGCCAGCAGGGTCGGATCGAAGGAGGAGATGAGCTGCAGCGCTGTGCTCGCGCTTTCGGTGAACGTCGACATTAGGAGAGCCTGGTCATCCTGTTTTGCAAGTGCGAATGCGGTTAAAACCGCGCCAATCTAGGCGCGCGACGATGCCCAGGCTGACCGCCTGGGCGAGGAGTGCAACAACGAGTGGCGCGGTTTTAACCACATTCCCTTCGGGTTGTGGCCAAAAATGCCATGCGGGGTGCTGCGAAGCCTTGCCGGAGGAAGACTCCGGCGGCGTTTCGCGCCTACCGCATGACATTTTTGATCCACAACGCATCTTGTAAAACAGGGTGACCAGGCTCTCACTGGTATCGTACGGATGGCCCCAAAACCCCACCATATGAACCGCCGTGCATAGGTTGCAGTTTCACTACACATTCGTCCCGCAGGCGCAGCAGCAGCCCGCCCTGATCCGCAACCCCCTGCTGGACCTGCTGCACGCAGTACAGGAGTCGGGTTCCATCTCCGGCGCAGCCCGCCAGCTGGCGCTCTCCTACCGCCACGTCTGGGGCGAGCTCAAGCGCTGGGAAAACGAGCTGGGCAATGAGTTGCTGATCTGGGAGAAGGGCCAGTCCGCACGCCTGAGCGAGTTCGGCACCAAGCTGTTGTGGGCCGAGCGCCAGGCGCAGGCGCGCCTGTCACCGCAGATCGAGGCGCTGCGCGCCGACCTGGAACGCGCCTACGCCGTAGCCTTCGACGACTCGGTGCACGTGCTCACGCTCTACGCCAGCCACGACGACGCCCTGAGCGCGCTGCGCGCGCACGCGGCGCAGACCCAGCAGTTGCACCTGGACGTGCGTTTCACCG
This sequence comes from Hylemonella sp. GW821-FHT12C09, assembly GCF_058807395.1. Lineage (NCBI taxonomy): Bacteria > Pseudomonadati > Pseudomonadota > Betaproteobacteria > Burkholderiales > Comamonadaceae > Hylemonella > Hylemonella sp. GW821-FHT12C09. Next base: position 363,649 of record NZ_JBXAQQ010000002.1, read on the forward strand.
GCAGCGTCGATGCGATCCGCGCGCTCAACGAGGGGCGTTGCGTGATGGCCGGCTTTCACACGCTGCAGCAGCCCGGCGCGGGCTCGCTGGCCGAACAGACCTACAAGCCCCTGCTCAAGCCCGGCCTGCACAAGATCATCGGTTTTGCGCGGCGCAGTCAGGGCCTGATGGTGGCCAGGGGCAACCCGCTGGGCCTGCACGGCCTGCAGCAGCTGGCCGGCAGCGGCGCGCGCTTCGTGAACCGCGCCCTGGGCACGGGCACACGCGTGCTGCTGGACGAACTGCTCCGGCAGCAGGGCATCGCGGCCAGCCGCATCAAGGGCTACCGCCACACCGAACCCTCGCATGCGGCGGTGGCGCAGGCCATCGCCGCAGGCCAGGCCGATGCGGGCCTGGGCATCGAGGCAGCGGCACGCGCACGCGGGCTGGATTTCGTGCCCCTGGTCGAGGAGGACTACCACCTGGTGTGCCTGAAGTCGGCGCTGGACGAGCCGGCGGTGCAGGCCCTGTGCCAGGTGTTGCAGGGCGAGGGCTGGTTGCAGCAGTTGCAGCAGCTGCCGGGCTACCACCCGGCCGCCCGCATGGGCGAGGTCCTGGCCATGAGCCGACTGCTGCCCTGGTGGAACTACCGCACGCCCAAGGAAAAACCCGTGGCCACGAAAAAACGCGCCGCGGGGTCTGCCCCTCAGAGGGCGCAGGAACGGAAACCGCTGAAGACGTCGTCGCGCCCGGGCAGGTAGTAGTTGCGGTACTTGGGCGATTTCAGGCGCCGGCGCGTGGCCAGCGAGGCGCCGCGCAGCACCTTGTGGGTGCCGAACCAGGGCTCGGAGTAATCGCGGTAGGGGTCGGCACTGAAACCCGGGTAGCCATAGAAGGTGCTGGCCGTCCACTCCCAGACGTCGCCCCAGCGGAAACCCCGGCCCGCCACCTGGTGCGCTGCCACTTCCCACTCCACTTCGGTGGGCAGGCGCCGGCCGGCCCAGCGGCACCAGGCGTCGGCCTCCCACCAGCTCACGTGCATCACGGGCGACCAGCCGGCCAGGCGCACGGTCTGGCCGAACCAGCGCTGCAACACCCCGCCCTGCCCGCCCCCCTTCAAGCCGGCACGCGCCACGCCGATCTGCTCCACGTGGCGCGGGGCGCGCCGGCCCTCGCGCCGGACCTGGTCCTGCAACCATTCCCAGCCGGCCGGCAGCCAGAGTTCGGGGCGGTCGTAGCCGCCATCGGCCACGAATTCGACGTACTGCGTCCAGCTCACGGGCTGGGCGTCGATCTCGAACTCGGGCACCGCCACCTCGTGCGCCGGGCGCTCGTTGTCGAAGGTGAAACCGGCCCCGGCATCGGCGCCCAGGCGCCAGCGCGTGGCCGGCACCCACAAGGGCTCGCGCGCCAGGGCCGGGGCCGGCAGGGCCAGCTGCAGGCGCAGGCCCAGGGTCTGGGCCATGTAGACGAAGGCCTCGCCGTGCATGTCCTCGTGGAACAGGGCCAGTCGGTAGAAGTAGAGCGCGTCGTCCTCGTCCGGGGTCTTGGCCAGCAGCTCCAGGGACGATTCCAGGGTGGCCAGCAGATAGGACTTGAGGTCGGAGAGCGGGGGCAGTTCGAGGGCCCAGCGCCGGTCATGCGGCATGCGGCTGGAATCCCACCAGAAATCGGCCTGGGGCAGCAGCGAGGCCAGGAGGGTGGCCTGCGGGTCGGCGCGCGGGCCCTGGTGGCGCTGCAGATTGCGCCCGATCCAGCGTTCCTGGAACCAGCCCACGTGGCCGAACTCCCAGAGGGGCGGGTTGAGTTCGGGCAGCAGGGGCACCTGCAGGCCCTGGGCACGCAAGCCCTGCTCGTACTGCTCGATCAGGAACAGGGTGTGGTTGCGTGCATCCATCAGCGCCAGGCTCAGCAAGTCCCGCCCGGCGCCGCGCAGGTCGGCGCTGTCGAGCCGGGCGAAAGCAGGGGCGGGGATTTCGAAGGGCATGGCCCATTATTCCGCATCGCGGCGTCGGTCGACCTGACCGCGCCCTGACGGCCGCCCCCGGGTCCGCAGCAACGCCACTAGTGAATACACCCGTAAGCCCGTAAGGGCGCGCCCTATAAAATCAGACGATTTGCCAGTTGCAGCGGCCGCCAACCATGCACCCACCGGTGGAGCAGGCCCGCTGGCAAGCACCGGACCACCCTTTCCTGGAGCGCACATGCCATTTCTCATCAAACTATCGGGACTGATCGACAGCCTGAGCAGCCGGATCGGCAGGCTCACCATGTGGCTGATCCTGGCCACCACCGTGATCAGTGCCGGCAACGCCATCGTGCGCAAGGCCTTCGGCACCAGCTCGAACAGCCTGCTCGAAATCCAGTGGTACCTGTTCGCCGCCGTGTTCATGCTCGGCGCCGGCTACGGCTTCCTGAAGAACTCGCATGTGCGCATCGACTTCGTGTCCTCGCGGCTGAGCCCGCGGGCACGCAACTGGATCGACGTGGGCGGCATCGTCCTGGTGCTGATCCCCTTCTGCGGCATCGCCATCGCCCTGAGCTGGCCGATGTTCACGCAGGCCTACACCTCGGGCGAGATGTCGCAGAACGCCGGCGGCCTGATCCGCTGGCCGGTAATCGGACTGATGCCGCTGGGTTTTGCCCTGCTGCTGCTGCAGGCCCTGTCCGAACTGCTCAAGCGCGTGCTCTTCCTCGGTGGCCGGGGACCGGACAGCCTGGCCGATGCCGTGCACAAGAGCGACGAGCAGAAGCACCTGGAAGAACTTGAAGCACTTGCCGAGCGCAAGCTGGCCGGAGAAAAATAAATGGAATTCCTCGCACAACAGTTCGTGCCCGTCATGTTCACGGGCCTGCTGCTCCTGCTGCTGACCGGCTTTCCGGTCGCCTTCGCGCTGGCCGCCACCGGCCTGGGCTTCGGTTTTGTCGGCATGGAGCTGGGGCTGTTCCCGGCCACCATGTTCCAGGCCCTGCCCTTGCGCATCTTCGGCATCATGCAGAACGACACGCTGCTGGCCATCCCCTTCTTCACCTTCATGGGCATCATCCTGGAGCGCTCCGGCATGGCCGAGGACCTGCTGGAGACCGTGGGCCAGGTGTTCGGCCCGCTGCGCGGCGGCCTGGCCATCGCGGTGATCCTGGTCGGCGCGCTGCTGGCCGCCACCACCGGCGTGGTGGCCGCTGCCGTGATCTCCATGGGCCTGATCTCCCTGCCCATCATGCTGCGCTACGGCTACAGCCGCACCATCGCCATGGGCGCCATCACCGCCTCGGGCACGCTGGCGCAGGCCATCCCGCCCTCGCTGGTGCTGATCGTGCTGGCCGACCAGCTGGGCCGCTCGGTGGGCGACATGTACGCCGGCGCGCTGATTCCGGGCCTGCTGCTGGTGGCCGCCTATCTGGTGTTCGTGATGATCGTGGCGCTGGTGCGCCCGTCCATGGTGCCGGCCCTGCCACCCGAGGCGCGCATCTACCGCGAGCCCAACGGCCGTTCGGGCCACCGCTCCCTGCTGGCGCTGGTGCTGATCTGTGCCGGCGTGGGCCTGGCCTGGGCCCAGGTGCACGACAAGCTGCTGACGGCCTGGCTGGAACGCAACACGCCCTCGCCGGGCGACGAGGTCCTGATCCTGTCCATGACCCTGGCCTCGCTGACCGGGCTGGCGCTGGCCATCGTCAACCGCGTCACCCGCATGGGCCTGCTGTCGCGGCTGGCAGAGCAGGTGACCTTCGTGCTGATGCCCCCGCTGATCCTGATCTTCCTGGTGCTGGGCACGATCTTTCTCGGCGTGGCCACCCCCACCGAAGGCGGCGCCATGGGCGCGGTCGGCGCGCTGGTGCTGGCCCTGGGCAAACGCCGTCTGGACATGGGCCTGCTCAAGCAGGCGCTGGACAACACGGCCAAGCTGGCGTCCTTCGTGCTGTTCATCCTGATCGGCTCCACGGTCTTCAGCTTCACCTTCAATGCGGCCGACGGCCACATCTGGGTCGAGCACCTGTTTGCCGACATGCCCGGCGGCGCCTGGGGTTTCCTGATCGTGGTGAACATCCTGGTCTTCATCCTGGGCATGTTCATCGACTTCTTCGAGATCGCCTTCATCGTGATCCCGCTGCTGGCCCCGGTGGCCGAAAAGATACTGCCCGGCCTGTTCCCCGGCATGACGGCCGACGTGGCCATGATCTGGTTCGGCGTGATCATCGCCATGAACCTGCAGACGTCCTTCCTCACGCCGCCCTTCGGCTTCGCGCTGTTCTACCTGCGCAGTGTGGCACCCAAGCACGACTACAAGGACCGCGTCACCGGCCAGACCATCCCGGCCGTGACCACGGGCCAGATCTACAAAGGCTCGATCGCCTTCATCTGCATCCAGCTCTTCATGGTCGGCATCATCATGGCCTTCCCCAACCTGGTCACGGGCAATATCGACAAGGTACAGAACCTCTCCGATACCGAGGTGATGCAGCAACTCGACATCCGCGGCACCGAGGACGACCAGCAGGCCGAAGCCGACCGGGACCTCAAGCCCGAGGAGGAGAATGAGAGCGAGGCCAGCACCGTCGGCGAGGACCCCATGAAGGCGCTGCAGGATGCCATGAAAAAAGACGGCAAGTGAGCCCGGCGCCGGTGGCGCCCGCGGGCGCCACCCCGGCCACAGCCCCGCCGAGGCGGGGCTTTTTCATTCCGTAGCCTCCGGTCCATCCGGCGACGGGTCGGGACGACCGCCCCTGTTCCGCCCTGGGTGGACGAAAAAAACCGCGCCGGAGCGCGGTTTTGTCGAGGCGGAGAAGCCGATTACAGCTTCTGCGACTGCATGTAGCTGTCGAATCGCGCTTCGGTGAAGCGGAACCAGAGGTTGGACTCGCGACGGAAGTTGCTGTAGTCGGTGTAGACCTTCTTCCAGTTCGGGTTCTTGGCCGAGAGTTCGCTGTACAGGGCCATGGACTCCTTGAAGGCAGCGTCGAGCACCGGCTTGGGGAAGGACACCAGCTTGGCCTTGTTGGCGACCAGCTGCTTGAGGGCCGCCGGGTTGCGGGCGTCGTACTTGGCCTGCATCTCGGTGTGGGCATACGCCGCAGCACCTTCGATGATGGCCTTCTGCTCGGCGTTCAGGCTGTCAAAGGCCTTGTTGTTGACGAACAGGTCCAGTTGCGGACCACCTTCCCACCAGCCGGGGTAATGGTAGAAGGGGGCGACCTTGTAGAAGCCCAGTTTCTGGTCGTCGTAGGGACCCACCCACTCGGCGGCGTCGATGGTGCCCTTCTCCAGCGCCTGGTAGATCTCGCCACCGGGGATGTTCTGCGGCACACCGCCCAGGCGGGCAATCACCTTGCCGGCGAAACCGCCGACACGGAACTTCAGGCCCTTGTAGTCGGCGACCGTCTTGATTTCCTTGCGGAACCAGCCCCCCATCTGGGCACCGGTGTTGCCCATGGGAAAGCTGGTCATGTTGTAGTTGCTGTAGAACTCGCGCATCAGCTTGAGGCCGTTGCCGTCGTACTGCCAGGCAGTCATCTGGCGGCTGTTGAGGCCGAAGGGGATGGCGCAACCCAGGGCGAAGGTCTCATCCTTGCCGAAATAGTAGTAGGGGGCGGTGTGGCCCATCTCGACGGTCCCGTTCTGCACCGCATCCACGAGGCCGGCGGTCGGCACGAGTTCACCGGCCGCATGCACCGAGATCTCGATCTTGCCGCCCGACATGTCCTTGACCTTGCGCGAGAAAGTCTCGGCAGCGCCATAGATGGTGTCCAGGGCCTTGGGGAAGGCCGAGGTCAGGCGCCAGCGGATGGCGGCCTGGGCGTGCACGGCAGGGGCGGCGCCGGCAGCCAGTACGCCGGCAATGCCCGCGTGCTTGATGAGGGAACGACGGTCCATGAATGTCTCCAGCGGATGATTGAGGTGGGCCGATTCTAGGAACGGCGTTCAGCGGCGAGCATAGGGAGTTACCCCCGACCACCCCTCGCCGCAAAAAGAAAACGGGCCCCTGGGGCCCGTTCCTTATGCTTATTGTCGCCCTGCTTACAGTTTGGCGGAGGACATGAAGCCGTCGTAGCGGAACTCGGAGAAGCGTGCCCACAGGATCTGGTCGCGCTGGAAGGCGCGCATGTCCTGGTGGATCTTCTTGAACTCGGGCGACTTGGCCTCGTGCTCGGCGAAGACCTCCATGGCGGCCTTGTAGCCGGCGTCCATGATCTCCTTGGAGAAAGGCTTGAGCTGGGTCTTGGCCGCGACCAGGCGCTTGAGGGCCAGCGGGTTCATGGCGTCGTACTTGGCCGTCATGTCACGTGCGGCCACGGCGGTGGCGGCATCGACGATGGCCTGGTTCTCGGACGACAGGGCGGCATAGGCCTTCTTGCTGATGAAGAACTCGAGCTCGGCGCCGCCTTCCCACCAGCCGGGGTAGTAGTAGAAGGGCGCGACCTTGTTGAAGCCCAGCTTCTCATCGTCGTAGGGACCCACGAACTCGGTGGCGTCCAGCGTACCCTTCTCCAGCGCCTGGTAGACCTCGCCAGCCGGCATGTTCTGGGCCACGACACCCAGCTTCTGCATGGTCTCGCCGAACAGGCCGCCACCCATGCGCATCTTCAGGCCCTTGAGGTCCTTGACGGTCTTGATTTCCTTGCGGTACCAGCCACCCATCTGGGTGCCGGTGTTGCCGGCGCTGCGGCTCTTGATGTTGTACTGGTCGAAGAAGGCGTCCATCAGCTTGCGGCCATTGCCATGCTCCATCCAGGCGTCCATCTGGCGCGCGGTCAGGCCGAAGGGCACGGCGCAGCCGAAGGCGAAGATGGGGCTCTTGCCGGTGAAGTAGTAGGGCGCGGTCTGCGCCATCTCGATGGTGTTGTTCTGGATGGCATCCACCACGCCGAAGGCGGGCATCAGTTCGCCGGCCGGATGCACGGAGACTTCGAACTTGCCGCCCGAAAGGGCCTTGACGGTCTGCGAGAACTTCTCGGCGCTGCCGAAGATGGTGTCGAGCGACTTGGGGAAGCTCGAAGCGAGGCGCCAGCGCACTGCGGCTTGCGCGTGAACGGCGGGGGCGGCACCAGCGGCCAGTACGCCGGCAATGCCGGCCTGCTTGATGAGGGAACGACGATCCATGTTCTTGACTCCAGTTCAATGGTACGAATCTCCGCGCATCGCGCGCGGGGAACCTGCAAGTGTAGCCGCCTGCGACGGGGAACCCCGGGTCGGCGCCGCCAACGACCTCGCAGGGCTGCGCCCATCCTCGACGCCCCGGCGCACGGGAGGGGGCCGGGCAGCGCTTTTCGAGTACCATTCCTCGGAGGTGGAGGGCGTCAGCACGGCTTCGACGGTTGAGTGATGTCCCCCGCTGACAACCAACCCGGGCGTTCGATGGCCACCGTCGTATTTGCAGATCTCGTAGGCAGCACCAGTCTTTTCGAGCGGCTGGGAGATGAAGCAGCCTCCAGGTTTGTCACCCAGCTGGTCAGCATGCTCAGCGAGATCTTTGGGCAACACCAGGGCCGGGTCGTCAAGGTACTGGGCGATGGCCTGTTTGTCGTCTTCCAGCATGAAGGCGCCGCCCTGGCCGCCTGCATCCAGGTACAGAACCACCTGCTGGAAAAACAGATCCGTCCCGGTGACAGCGGCGCCCCCGTGGAACTGCAGATCGGCATCGACAGCGGCGAAGTCGTCGAGATCGAAGGCGACTGCTTCGGCGATACCGTCAACTCCGCCGCCCGCCTGGCCGACCTGGCCGGCGCCTCGCAGATCCTGACGACCGACAACGTGTGGAAGGCCATCTTCCCGGTGCAACGCGCCGCACTGCGCAGCATGGGCCCCATGTACCTGCGCGGCAAGGCCGAGTCCAGCCACGTCTACCGGGTTGAATGGCAGGCCGGCCGCGATGGCGAGGCGACCATGATCGGACGCTCGACCATCCCGCCCCGGCGCGAGGAATCGCTGGAACTCTCCCATGGGGACAAACGGCTGCAACTGAAAGCCAAGGGCGACCGCATCTCCCTGGGCCGCGCAAGCGATACGGCCCTGCATGTGAACGACCCCCGGGTCTCGCGCCTGCACGCGACGCTGGAGTGGCGCGGCGGCCAGTTTGTGCTGACCGACGCCTCCAGCTTCGGCACCTGGGTCTACCTGGGCAACCAGAACGAGGCCGTGGTGCTGCGGCGTACCGAATGCACCCTGGTGGGCAGCGGCCAGATCGTGCTGGGCTGCGCCCGTGAAGACGAGGATGCCCCCTTGATCGCCTTCTCCATCAAGAGCCAGGTGACCTGACCATGAGCCAGAAGACACTGGGTCGCTACGAACTGATCCGGGTCCTGGGCAAGGGGGCCATGGGGCTGGTCTACGAGGGCCGCGACCCGAATCTGGACCGGCGCGTGGCGATCAAGACCATCAAGGTCGAGAACCTCACGAGCGAGGAAGCCGCCGAATACGAGATCCGCTTCCGCACGGAGGCGCGCTCCGCTGCGCGCCTGCAGCACCCCAACATCGTCAGCGTCTACGATTCCGACCGCGATGGCGACATCGCCTACCTCGTGATGGAATACATCCAGGGCGAGGACCTCAAGCACCACCTCGACCAGGGGGTGCGCTACACCCTGCAGCAGGCGACCAGCATCATGAGCGATCTGCTCTCGGCGCTGGACTATGCGCACCAGCAGAACATCGTGCACCGCGACATCAAGCCGGCCAACCTGCTGATCGAGGCCAGCGGGCGTATCAAGCTCACGGACTTCGGCGTCGCGCGGATCCAGGATTCGGGCGAGGCCACCCGCACCAAGGGCACCATGGTCGGAACGCTCAAGTACATGTCGCCGGAACAGCTGCACGGCCTGCCCATCGACGCCCGATCCGACCTCTTCTCGGCCGGCATCGTGCTGTACCAGCTGCTGACCGGGACCCGGCCCTTCGACGGCACGGGCGACTACGAAATCATCCAGAAGATCGTCGGGCAGGAGGTGGCAGCGCCATCGACCATCAACCCCCTGCTGCCCCCGGCCATCGACCAGCTCATGGCGCGCGCGCTGGAAAAGTCGCGCGACGACCGCTACCCGAACGCCCAGGAATTCAGCGCCGCGCTGCAGGCCGCGGCCAGCTCGGCGGCCGATCCCACGATCACGCCCCCCAAGAGCCCGCCCCGCCCCGGTGAAAGCTCGACCTGGACCTCCACGGTGATCAAGGGCGAATCGCTGGTCAGCACCAGTTCGGGCAGCCTGTCCGGCCTGCCCAGTTCCACCGTGACGCAGGAGGTGGAGCTGGTCTACTGGAAGGAGATCAAGGACTCGGTCGATGTCGAGGAGTTCAGGGATTTCCTGCTCAAGTTCCCGGCCGGCATCTATGCCGATCTGGCGCGCCGCCGCATCAAGCGGCTGAGCAACCCGGGCGGCGAGCATGGCGGCTCGCGGTCCGGCACCGGAACGCGCACGGTCGTCCCCCAGGCGACGACCGTTCCGAACGAGCCCACGATGAAGATGGCCGCGGCGCCAGCCCCGGTGGAGGAAGACCCGGAAGCCACCCGCATGCTCCCGCCACGCAAGGCAGCCGCAGCGCAGGCTGGTACCGAGGCGCCCGCCCGCAGCCGGCGCGGCTGGCTACTGGGCGGAGCCGGCCTGGCGATCGTGGCTGCCATCTTCCTCGCTTACCTGGGCCTGTCGAGCAAGCCCGCACCCACGCCCGCAGCCGCCATCGTCGACAAAGAAACAGATGAAACGCCCAAGGCCAAACCCGCGTCGGTGGCGCCCCCTGCCAAGACGCCCCCCGCACAACGTGCCGACGTGAAACCCCGGGCCGCCGAACCGAAACCAGCCCCCAAGGCGGCAGCCGCGCCCCCACCCCAGGACAAGCCCCGAGCCCCGGACAGCCCGAAAACGGCGAGCAAGGCGCCCGCGCCAGCCGCCGCTGCGACGGCGCCACCGGACCCGAACGCGGCCTGCGAGGGACGCATCCTGCTCGGGTACCTCACGTGCATGAAAGAGCAGTGTGACAAGGCCCTTTACGCGCAGCACCCGGTGTGTGTGGAACGGCGTGAAATGGAACGGCGCAACCAGCAGCCCCAGTGAGGCCGGCCGCCGGCCCGCCAACAGCCGGCGAGTGCCTCAGCCCACGACCTTGAGTGCCGGTTTGGCCTGGGGCACCAGCGCGGGGTAACGCTTTTCGATCGCGGTCTGGATGCCGGCGGCGTCCAGCCCCTGCAGGGCCAGCAGCTTGGCCGGATCCCCATGCTCGATGAAGGCGTCGGGCAAGCCCAACTGCAATACCGGCTTGAGCACGCCCGCAGCCTGCAGCGCTTCGCCCACCGCGCTGCCAGCGCCGCCCATGACGGCGCCCTCCTCCAGCGTGACCAGGGCCTCGTGCGTCGCAGCCACCTTGAGCAGCAGTTCCACATCGAGCGGCTTGGCCCAGCGCATGTTCACCACCGTGGCACCGAGCTTCTCGGCGGCGGCCAGGGCCGGGTAGAGCAGCGTGCCAAAGGCCAGGATGGCGATGCCCTTGCCTTCGCGCTTCACCTCACCCTTGCCATAGGGCAGGGATTCCAGACCCGGCAGTGGGCTCACGCCCGCACCGGCGCCGCGGGGGTAACGCACAGCCACGGGATGGTCCTGCTCGAAAGCGGTGCTCAGCAGCTGGCGACATTCGCGCTCGTCGGCCGGGCAGGCCACGGCCATGTTGGGAATGCAGCGCAGGTAGGCGATGTCGTAGTTGCCGGCGTGCGTGGCGCCGTCGGCCCCCACCAGGCCCGCGCGGTCCAGCGCGAACACCACGGGCAGCTTCTGCAGGGCCACGTCATGGATCAGCTGGTCGTAACCGCGCTGCAGGAAGGTGGAGTAGATCGCCAGCACCGGCTTGAGCCCTTCGCAGGCCAGGCCGGCGGCGAAGGTCACGGCGTGCTGCTCGGCGATGCCGACGTCGTAATAACGGCCCGGGAAACGCTGGTGGAACTCCACCATGCCCGAGCCCTCGCGCATGGCCGGCGTGATGCCGACCAGGCGCGGGTCCTTGTCGGCCATGTCGCACAGCCACTGGCCGAAGACCTGGGTGAAGGTCTGCTTCGGGGGCGTGGCGGGCTTGACCAGGCCCACGGCCGGGTCGAACTTGCCGGGGCCGTGGTAGGCCACGGGGTCGGCTTCGGCCAGCTTGTAGCCCTGGCCCTTCTTGGTGACCACGTGCAGGAACTGCGGCCCCTGCAGGTGCCTGATGTTCTCCAGCGTGGGGATCAGCGAGTCGAGGTCATGGCCGTCGATGGGACCGATGTAGTTGAAACCGAACTTCTCGAACAGCGTGGCCGGCACCACCATGCCCTTGGCGTGCTCCTCAAAACGCTTGGCCAGCTCGAACAGCGGCGGCGCGCCCTTGAGCACGGTCTTGCCCACCTGCTTGGCGGCCGCATAAAAGCGCCCGCTCATGAGCTGGGCCAGGTAGCGGTTGAGCGCGCCCACCGGCGGGCTGATCGACATGTCGTTGTCGTTGAGGATGACCAGCAGCTTGCAGTCTTCGACGCCGCCGTGGTTGAGCGCCTCGAAAGCCATGCCGGCCGTCATGGCGCCGTCGCCGATCACGGCAATGGCGTGGCGGTCCTCGCCCTTCTGGCGCGCCGCCAGGGCCATGCCCAGGGCGGCGGAGATGGAGGTGCTGCTGTGCGCGGTGCCGAAGGCATCAAAAGGGCTCTCGCTGCGCAGCGGAAAACCGCTGAGGCCGCCGAGCTGGCGCAAGGTGTGCATGCGCTCGCGCCGGCCCGTCAGGATCTTGTGCGGGTAGGTCTGGTGGCCCACGTCCCAGACCAGGCGGTCGTGCGGGGTGTTGAAGACGTAGTGCAGCGCCACCGTGAGTTCCACGGTGCCCAGGTTGGAGCTGAGGTGGCCGCCGGTCTTGGAGACGCTGTCGAGCACATAGGCCCGCAGCTCGTCGGCCAGGGTGCGCAGTTCGGCCCGCGGCAGCTGGCGCAGCTCGGCCGGGTCGTTGATCGTCTGCAGCAGGGGATAGGAGGTATCGGACATGCTCTTGCTCAATGGACCCGGTTCACCACCATGTCGGCCAGGGCGCGCAGGGCGCGCGTCTCGGCCAGGCCGCTGGTCTCCAGTGCCTGCAAGGCCTGGGCATACAGCTCCTGCGCGTAGGCGCGTGAACGCACCAGCCCCAGCAGGGACACGTAGGTGGGCTTGTCCTGCTCGGCGTCCTTGCCGGCCGTCTTGCCCAGCGTGGCGGAATCGGCGGTCACGTCGAGGATGTCGTCCACCACCTGGAAGGCCAGGCCGAGGGCGGCACCGTAATCGCTCAAGGCCTGGCGCTCACCCGCGCTCACCTCACCGCAGGCCGCGCCCATCAGCACGCTGCCTTGCAGCAGGGCGCCGGTCTTGAGACGGTGCATCTGGCGCAGCTGTGTTTCGTCGAGCTTCACCCCGACGCTGGCCAGGTCGATGGCCTGGCCGCCAGCCATGCCCGCGCTGCCGGCCGCGTGCGCAAGCAGGCGGCACAGGCGCGCCTGCATGGCCTCGGGCACGCCGTCGTTCTCGGGCGTGAGCAGTTCGAAAGCCAGGGCCTGCAGTGCGTCACCGGCCAGCAGGGCACCGGCCTCGCCAAACTTCACGTGCACCGTGGGCTTGCCCCGGCGCAGCACGTCGTTGTCCATGCAAGGCATGTCGTCGTGCACCAGGGAATAGGCGTGGATCAGTTCCGTCGCGCAGGCCGCGCGCAGCGCGGCGCGCTCATTGCCGCCCACGGCTTCGGATGCAGCCAGCACCAGCAAGGGGCGCAGGCGCTTGCCGCCGTCGAGCACCGAATAGCGCATGGCCTCGCCCAGCCCGGCCGGGGCATCGATGCCGACCCAGGCCTCCAGCGCACGCTCCACGCGCGCCAGCCGCTCGCTGCTCCAGGTACGCAGCTCGAATTCCGTCATATGGGCCCCCGCGCTTGCCACTGCGTGTGCTGCGCTGCCCCCCGGAGGGGCCTTCGCGCCTTGGGGCGGCCCTGCGTCGCTCATTACTTTCACTCGGGTGTCCATGTCTTGAGGGTGCCTTCGTCCAGCACCTTGATCTGGCCTTCGACGGCTTCCAGCTTGTCGCGGCAAAACTTGAGCAGCTCGGCGCCGCGCTGGTAGCCCGTGAGCAGTTGCTCCAGCGGCAGTTCGCCGGACTCCAGCCGGCTGACCAGCTGTTCAAGTTCCTGCAAGGCCGCCTCGTAGCTGACGGGGGTGCCGGGTGCGGACGTGGATGTGGAAGCCTTGGCCATGGAAACAGGACGTTGTAAACGCAGCATTTTAGGCCGTGCGCCGCCTCGGGGCCGGGCCGACACCGCCGCAGGCCCCTGAAATTCGGTCACGGCACGCAAAATAGCGCGCTGCAGCCGGTCCCTGGCGCCCCCCGGGGTACAATCCCTGGCTCTCCTGGCCTGCCGTACTGGCAACGCCTTTTTTCCTTTGTCACGCCTTTGGGCGTACCTCCCTGTGGGGAGTCTGTGGGGCCTGTTCACGTCATTTTTGCACGATGCGTTGTGGATCAAAAATGTCATGCGGTAGGCGCGAAACGCCGCCGGAGTTTTTCTCCGGCAAGGCTTCGCAACACCCCGCATGGCATTTTTGGCCACAACCCGAAGGGAACGCCGTGAAAACCGCGCCACTCGTTGTTGCACTCCTCGCCCAGACGCGCAGTCTGGGCTTCGTCGTGCGCCTAGATTGGCGCGGTTTTCACGGCGTTCGCATGTGCAAAAATGACGCGAACAGGCCCCGTGGTCAGGTCACCCATGTCTGATTTAAGTCTTCAACTGCAGCAGGCGCACAGCCAACTACCAGTTTCAAGCTACTTCGACGAAGCGCTGTTCCAGCGCGAGATGGCACTCATTTTCGGGCGCGGCCCGCGTTATGTGGGCCATGCCGCCAGCGTCCCCGAAGTAGGCGACTACTACGCCCTCCCCCAGGAAAAGGAAGGGCGGGCCCTGGTGCGCACGCCCGAAGGGGTGGTGCTGGTCTCCAACGTCTGCCGTCACCGCCAGGCCGTCATGCTCAAGGGTCGCGGCTCGCTCCAGGCCACCGCACCCGGCAGTGCCGGAGGCAATATCGTCTGCCCCATCCATCGCTGGACCTATGCGCCCGAAGGCCAGCTGATCGGCGCGCCGCACTTTGCGCACGACCCCTGCCTGAACCTGAACAACTACAAGCTGCAGGAGTGGAACGGCCTGCTCTTCGAGGACAACGGCCGCGACATCGCCGCCGACCTGTCCGGCATGGGCCCGCGCGCCGAACTCGACTTCACGGGCTACACCCTGGACCGCGTGGAACTGCACGAGTGCAACTACAACTGGAAGACCTTCATCGAGGTCTATCTGGAGGACTACCACGTGGGCCCCTTCCACCCGGGCCTGGGCCACTTCGTGACCTGCGAGGACCTGAACTGGGAGTTCAAGGACAACTACTCGGTGCAGACCGTGGGCGTGTCCAGCGCCTTCCAGCGCCCCGGCTCGCCGGTCTACCAGCGCTGGCACGATGCCCTGCTGAAATACCGCAACGGCCAGCTGCCCGAGCGCGGCGCGATCTGGCTGACCTACTACCCGCACATCATGGTCGAGTGGTACCCGCACGTGCTGACCGTCTCCACCCTGCACCCGGTCAGCCCCGGCAAGACGCTGAACATGGTGGAGTTCTACTACCCCGAGGAGATCACCGCCTTCGAACGCGAGTTCGTCGCTGCCCAGCAGGCCGCCTATATGGAGACCTGCATCGAGGACGACGAGATCGGCGAGCGCATGGACGCGGGCCGTCGGGCGCTTTTCGAGCGCGGCGACAACGAGGTCGGTCCCTACCAGAGCCCCATGGAGGATGGCATGCAGCATTTTCATGAGTGGTACAGGCGGCAAATGGGGATTTGATTCCCCAAGGCCCCTCTTCTTGTGATTCGTCTCCCTGACGGGGCACCTATCTACCCCCCACTCTCCCCCCCGCCCCTCTCTACCCCCGCCGGGGTAGAGAGGGGAGCTTCGATTTGGTTACTGCGCGCCGGCTACGCTTCTACGGCGCGTGGTGTTGCCACCGCAATCGAGTTCCTTCATTGGTACGCAATCGGTCGTAGAGAACTCGCACGGACTAGCACGCCACCGCTGACGGCTGCGCCAGCCAGCAACGAGACCCACCACGCCCATGGCCCCAACTGTCTCGCCCACGGCAGGCCGCAAAGCGGCCGCCGTCGTTGGCGCGCGAAGATGCCGCCCTTTACTACGACCGAGAACCAGCCATCTAGGCTGACCTCAAGCGGTGGCGACGCCTCTTTCCATAGAAGCCTGTCCAGACCACCAGAAACCAAATCCAGGCTCCCTTCTTTGCCCCCGGCGGGGTGCACTAAGCAACGGCTTTGCCGTTGCGTGCCCATACGGGGCAATACGGCCCGCACGCGCGACCGCGCGTGCTCGGGGCGGGGGGATGACTGGGGGGTTGTTCAAAGCCTCGCCAGAGAAGACACAAGAACAACGAAACAAGAATCCCCGGTGGGGAAAATGGGGAGTCACTGAATTGCAAGCCCTCTGGATGGTCCTGGGCGCCTTCTTCTTCGCCACCATGGGCGTGGCGGTGAAATACGCCTCGGCCTCCTTCAACACCTTCGAACTCGTCTTCTACCGCGGCCTCATCAGCATTGCCTTCCTGGCCCTGATCCTGCGCGGCCGCGGCATCGGGCTCAAGACCCCCGTGCCCTATATGCACGCCTGGCGCAGCATCATCGGCGGGGCCTCGCTGACAGCCTGGTTCTATGCCATCGCCTGGCTGCCGCTGGCCACGGCCATGACGCTGAACTACATGAGCGGCATCTGGGTCTCGGCCTTCATCGTGGGCGGCGCCATCCTCTATGGCAAGACCGAGCGGCAGGGGCCGCTGCTGGCCACGGTGCTGCTGGGCTTTGCGGGCGTGGTGCTCACGCTGCGCCCCACCATCGACCAGAACCAGCTCTTCGCCGGCCTGATCGGCCTGCTCTCGGGCATGAGTGCCTCGCTGGCCTATCTGCAGGTCACGGCCCTGGCCCGCGCGGGTGAGCCCGAGGGCCGCACGGTGTTCTATTTCGCCGTCGGCACCGCGGTCACCGGCCTGGTGGGCATCCTGTTCACGGGCTTCACCCCACCCGAGCAGATCCACTGGCAGGCTGCGGCCTGGCTGCTGCCCATCGGCGTGTTGGCCTCCCTGGGCCAGTGGTGCATGACACGCGCCTACAGCCGCGGCCACACCCTGGTGGTCGCCAGTCTTCAGTATTCGGGCATCGTCTTCGCTTCGCTCTACAGTCTGGTGCTCTTCGGCGACCAGATCCCGCTCTACGGCTGGCTGGGCATCACGCTCATCGTCGGCAGCGGCGTGGCCGCCACCTTCCTGCGCGAACGCGCGATCCCCAACACCCCGGCTGAAGAGCATTAATCCCCCCCGACTCTCGCCCACTGCGTGTGGCTCGCATCCCCCCTCAAGGGGGCGCACCCAGCGGCCTGGCAAAGCCGGTTCCGCGAGTGCCCTGTGTTGAGTCCCTTACATGCCAAATCATCAATCTTGCGCGGTACGATGTCACACCCTTGAAGGCCTTTCCATGTACACGACCCTCATCAGCGCCGAACAGCTCAAGCACCTGGTGCACGATCACAAACCCTTGATGCTCTTCGACTGCAGCTTCGAGCTCATGAAACCCGCCGAGGGCGACGCGCAGTACGAGCGCGTGCGCATCGCCGGCGCGGTACGCGCCAACGTGGACCGCCATCTCAGCGCCAAGGACAAGGCCCAGGCCGTCAACGGCGGGCGCCACCCGTTGCCCAAGCCCGAAGTGTTTGCCGCCTGGCTGGCCAGCGTGGGGTTCCAGAGTGACATGCAGGCCGTGGTCTACGACCGCCAGGGTGCCAACTACTGCGGTCGCCTCTGGTGGATGCTCAAGTGGGTGGGCCACGAGAACGTGGCCGTGCTCGATGGCGGTCTGCAGGCCTGGGAAGCCATCAACGGCCCCGTGGCCACCGGCCCCGACCTGCCGCGTGTGCCCTCGGCCTTCCAGGCCGGCGCGCCGCGCGCACAGCTGGCCACGACCGAAGACGTGCTCAAGCACCTGGAACTGCCCGACCAGACACTGATCGACGCGCGCGCGCCGGCACGCTTTCGTGGCGAGGTCGAGCCGCTGGACCCGGTGGCCGGCCACATCCCCGGTGCGCTGAACCGCCCCTTCGGCGAAAACCTGGGACCGGACGGCAAGTTCAAGTCGCCGGCACAGCTCAAGGCCGAGTTCCAGGCCCTGCTCGGCGAGCGTCGCCCGCAGAGCGTGGTCCACCACTGCGGCAGCGGCGTGAGCGCCCTGCCCAACCTGCTGGCCATGGAAATCGCCGGCCTGGGCCGTGGCGCGCTGTACGCCGGCAGCTGGAGCGAATGGTGCGCCAGCCCCGATCGCCCCGTGGCGCGCGGCTGAACCGGGCGCTCAGAAGGCGTAGGCCAGCCCCGCCACGCCCGTCAGGGCGGTGCTCCTGCGGGTCAGCGCGCTCTCGCGTGCATCACCGAGCAGCTGGTTGAAGGCGATCCCGGCAAACACCGAGGTGTCCTTGCCCAGACGCCGGCTGAGCGAGGCGTTCACCCCCACGTTGCGCCAAGCCGCCCCGGGGCTGGCCACGGCATAGCCGCTGGCGGCCGACTGCGCCGACGTGACCCCGAAGTAGTCCTGCATGTAGTCGGCATTGGCCCAGTGCGCCCCCAGGCCGAGGGACAGGCGCGTCTGCATGCCCAGCGGCACGCCATAGCTGGTGCCCAGGTCGAGCACCAGGCCGCGGCGCTGCGTGCCCGCGCCCTGGCGCAGCGAAGACGTGAAGGCCAGTCGGGGCCCCCACAGGCGATTGAAAAAAACACCCAGTTCGGGCTGGGTGTCGATGCTGCCCATGCCGCGCAGGGCCTCGGAGCGCCCCTCATCGCGCCCCAGGTCCACCGTCAGGCGCGGGCCGTACTGCAGCTCGGGCGATGCAGAGGCGTTGTAGCCCAGGCCGTTGCCCACACCGGCAAACCAGCCGTTGCTCCACTGGTAATCGATGGCGGGCAGCAGCAGGTTGCGCCGCTCGTCGGAGCCCCGGTAGGCCGTGCCGGCAATGAAGAAGACCCCTGCGCGCCCACCGTCCTGGCCCGGCGGCAGCGGCGCCAGGCGTACGGCCTCGAAACCCTGGGCGCCCACGAAAGGGCTGAGGCCGGCCAGCAGGGCGGCCATGGAACAACGGACAAGTGAGGACATGAAGGTACCGGTGGAGATGCTGGCACCAAGCTTAGCCGCAAGACCGATCCCTGCGCACGCACAAGGCCGAAAGTCCGGGGCGTGTATTCCCGAAAAGACATGGGGACATGGCACAGGAACTGCCGGCCGGGTTAAGGTCGGGGGATGAGCAACCCGACCCTGATCCAGACCATTGCTGCGGTGCTGTTCGCGCTGGCCGTGCTGCACACCTTCTCGACCAAGTTCTTCGAGCACCTGGCCCACACGCAGCCGCGCCACGCCGGCCTGTGGCACCTGCTGGGTGAGGTGGAGGTGGTGTTCGGTTTCTGGGCCATGGTGCTGGTGGTCTGCATGTTCGCCCTCAGTGGCCAGCAGGAAACCACCACCTACCTCGACACCCGCAACTACACCGAACCCATGTTCGTGTTCGTGATCATGGTGATCGCCGGCACCCGCGCCATCCTGCAGTTCGCAGGGGCCCTGGTGCGTGCCGTGGCCCGTCTGCTGCCGCTGCCGCGCGGCATGGCGATGTACTTCCTGGTGCTGGCCTTCGTACCGCTGCTGGGCTCCTTCATCACCGAGCCGGCCGCCATGACACTGGCCGCGCTGATGCTGCGCGACACCCTGTTTGCGCAGGCGATCTCGCGCCGCCTGCAGTACGCCACGGTGGGCGTGCTCTTCGTCAACATCTCCATCGGCGGCACGCTCACGCCCTTTGCCGCGCCGCCCGTGCTGATGGTGGCAGCCACCTGGAACTGGGACCTGTGGTTCATGATGACGACCTTCGGCTGGAAGGCGGCCCTCGCCGTGCTGATCAATGCCGGCGTGGCCACGCTGCTGTTCCGACGGGAGCTGGGCCACATGGACCGCAGCGATGCCGACGCCGGCCCCGCCGTGCCCTGGCCGGTGGTGGGTGTGCACCTGGCGTTCCTGCTGGGCGTCGTGCTGTTTGCCCACTATCCGCCGGTCTTCATGGGGCTCTTTCTCTTTTTCATGGGCTACGCCGCCGCCTATGAGCGGCACCAGGACCGCCTGATCCTGCGCGAGGCGCTGCTGGTGGCCTTCTTCCTGGCCGGCCTGGTGGTACTGGGCGGCCTGCAGCAATGGTGGCTGCAACCGGTGCTCATGCGCATGGATGCCACGGCTGTGTTCTATGGCGCGGTAGCACTCACCGCCATCACCGACAACGCGGCCCTGACCTACCTGGGTTCGCTGGTGCAGGGCCTGAGCGGGGAGTTCAAGATCGCGCTGGTGGCCGGCGCCGTCACCGGCGGCGGCCTGACCGTGATCGCCAATGCGCCCAACCCGGCGGGCGTGGCCATCCTGCGCGGCAAGTTTGAGGACAGCACCATCCATCCGCTGGGCCTGCTGCTGGCCGCCCTGCCGCCGACCCTGGTGGCGATACTGGCTTTCCGCATGCTGTGATCCGGGTGCATAGTGAGGTCATGCAAGCGCGCATCACCGTCATCACCCTGGCTGTCGAGGACCTGGAACGCGCGCTGCGCTTCTACCGCGACGGCCTGGGCTTCGCCACCGAAGGCATCATCGGCACCGAGTTCGAACACGGGGCTGTGGTCTTCATAGACCTGCAGCACGGCCTGAAGCTCGCGCTGTGGCCACGCAGCAGCCTGGCACGCGACAGCGGCTTGTCGCTGACCCCGCCCTGTCCCACCGGACTCTCGCTGGGCCACAACGTGGCCTCGCGCGACGAGGTGGACGCCGTGATGCAACAGGCCGCGCACGCCGGAGCCCGCATCGTCAAGCCGGCGCAGGTCACCTTCTGGGGCGGGTATGCGGGTTATTTCCAGGACCCGGACCAGCACCTGTGGGAAGTGGTCTGGAACCCGGCCTGGGCAGGCTGATTCAGCGCCCCAGCCGGTCGGAGGGCGGGCCGTCGACCTGGCGCGATTCGACGTCGATCACATCGGCGTCACGCGCCGTCTGCGCGGCTCCCGGGCGGTAAAAACGCTGCCACTGCGCGCGGCGCAGGATGGCAAACGCCAGGGGCTGCACCGGCCGGCCCGTGAGGCGGGCCCACAGCGCGCGCAGGCCCCAGAAGACCAGCAGCAAGAGGCCCGCCGCCAGCAGGCTGAGCAGAAACACCAGGCCCATGAGGGCCAGCACGAGGCGCAGCAGGAATCCGAAGAGTCTCTTGATCATCTTGTCCAGGTTCATCGGGGGCAGATGGGTCGGAATGCGGGCCTAACAAGGGCCGGCCGTATTTCTTTACTTGAGCAGCAGCAGGGCCAGCGCACGACCGTCCACCAGCTGCAGACCCTGCTCTTTCGCGTAGCGTTCGCCCGCCTCCGAGACCGGGCCCAGGCTCAGATAGACGCCGCGTGCCCCCTGCTTGTCGCACGCCGACTGCAACAGCCGCAACGCCTCCACGCCCTGGCTGGCGGCCTTCCAGCGCCGGCAACTCACCAGGCTGGCCTGGCCCTGGCGTTCGATGCGGAAATCGGCGGACTCGCCTTCCAGGCGGGTGACGCTGTAGCCCTGCTGAGCATAGGCCTGCGCCACCCAGGCCGAGAAATCGCGCCAGTTCATGGCGGCGGCACGCACCAGCGTCTCGTCCAGCCGGGTCGCACTGGGCGCGCGCCACTGGCGCCAGGCCGCCACGGCGGCCACCACCACAAAAGGAAAGGTGCCCAGCATCACGACCACGGCGTACTCGCGCGGCAGCAGGGCAAAGGCGACCACCGACATCAGCACGGAGATCAGCAGGCTGATCCACCAGGGTGAGCGCAGCAACACGGCGAAGAGCGAGCGCTCGTTCATCTTGAACTTGAACACAGGGAACCTCAATGGGTGTGCGCGAGGATGCTGGCCAAGGTGACCAGGCCGATGCCCGCCAGCAGCCAGGCGATCTGCGCCAGAGTCTCGGCCAGGCTCAGGCGCTTTTGCAGCTGGGGGATCAGGTCGGCCAGGGCCACGTAGATGAAACTGCTGGCAGCCACGACCAGGAAGTAGGTCAGGTAGTCGTGCAGCAGGTCCACCAGCCAGTAACCCACCAGCCCCCCCAGGGCGGTGATGGCGCCGGCCAGTGTGACCTTGAGCAAGGCCGCCTTGCGCGTGCCGCTGCTCAGGCGCAGCACCATGAGGTCGCCCATATGGTGCGGCACCTCGTGCGCCAGCACGGCCAGCGCGGCGATCACGCCCAGGCGCAGGTCGGCCATGAAGGCCGACGCGATCAGGATGCCGTCGCCGAAGCAATGCACGCTGTCGCCGGCCAGCACGCTCCAGCCGCCGGTCATGCGCTCGGGCGCATGCGCGTGGCCAGGGGGGTGCGCGTGATCGTGCCCATGGTCGTGCTCATCATCGTGGTCGTGCCCGGCATCGCCATGGTGGTGCTCGTGGCCGTGGTGCCAAAGCTCGGCCTTGTCGAGCAGGAAAAAGAAGACCACCCCCACCAGCAGCGTCAGGAACAGCGCCTGCGCATCGACGCCGCTCTCGAAGGCCTCGGGCAGCAGGTGGAGAAAGGCCGTGCCCAGCAGCGCGCCGGCCGCCAGGCTGAGCATGTGCTGGGTGTAACGCGCCAGCACGCCGAAGCTCAGGGCCGCGGCCAGCCAGACGCTGCCGATGCCGGCCGCCAGCGTGCCAAGGAGAATCGCAATCAGGGTCATGGCTTCGATTCTCGCAGACGTGTCAAGAGGTCCCTGTCTGCAGGCAGGAAAAAGGCCGCCCGCAGGCGGCCCCCTTCCCAGGCAGAGGCGCTCAGGCGACGCCGTTGGCCTTGAACCACGCCAGGCAGCGCTTCCAGCCGTCCTCGGCCGCTTCCTTGCGGTAGCTGGGGCGGTAGTCGGCATGGAAGGCATGCGGCGCGTCCTTGTAGACCACGAACTGCGAGGCCCTGGACTGCGCGTTGCCGGCGGCCAGTGCGGCCTTCATCTTCTCCACGCTGTCCAGCGGGATGCCGGTGTCGGCCTCGCCGTACAGGCCCAGCACCGGGCCGTTCAGCTGGCCGGCGATGTCGATCGGGTTCTTCGGTGTCAGTTCATTCTGCGCACCGACGATGCGGCCGTACCAGGCCACGCCGGCCTTGATGGACTTGTTGTGCGCGGTGTAGAGCCAGGTCTGGCGGCCGCCCCAGCAGAAACCTGTGACACCCACACGGGCCAGGTCGCCGCCGTTGGCGCCGGCCCAGGCCACGGTCGCGTCCAGGTCGGCCATGACCTGCGCGTCGGGCACCTTGGAGATCACCTCGGCGATCAGCTTGGCCATCTCGCCATAACTCTGCGCATCGCCCTGGCGCACGAACAGCTCGGGCGCGATGGCCAGGTATCCGGCGCGCGCAAAGCGGTTGGCCACGTCGGCGATGTGCTCGTGCACGCCGAAGATCTCGGACAGCACCAGCACCACGGGCAGGTTCTTGCCACCGGCGGGCATGGCGCGGTAGGCCGGCATCCTGAAGCCCTTGACGTCGATGCTGACCTCACCCGCGGTCAGGCCGTCGGTGGGCGTCTTGATGACGGTCTGCGCCATGATGGGCAAGGCCGAGGCGGCAAAGCCCACGCCCAGCGCGGTCCTGAGCGCGGTACGGCGCGTGGCGCCCAGCTCGGTGCTCTGACCCGGCAGCAGGGCCTTGAATTCGGTTTCCAGATCGCGGTTCATCATCGGGAGCTCCTCGTATCGGTTTTCGGA
Source organism: Hylemonella sp. GW821-FHT12C09 (assembly GCF_058807395.1). Lineage (NCBI taxonomy): Bacteria > Pseudomonadati > Pseudomonadota > Betaproteobacteria > Burkholderiales > Comamonadaceae > Hylemonella > Hylemonella sp. GW821-FHT12C09. The sequence goes on from NZ_JBXAQQ010000002.1 coordinate 386,434, forward strand.
AGGTCGTAGTCTAGGGGGGCTCCTGTTTCATTGCACGGGACCCACGCAATCCCCCACGCTGCGAGGCCCGATAATCGGGCATGTCCTCACCCACCGCCTTCAGCACCCTGCCCCTGAGCCCCGCCATGCTGGAAAACCTCCAGCAGCTGGGTTACAGCGCGATGACCCCGATCCAGGCCGCCAGCCTGCCCATCGCGCTGCTGGGCAAGGACCTGATCGCCCAGGCCCAGACCGGCAGCGGCAAGACCGCCGCCTTCGCGCTGGTGCTGCTGAGCAACCTCAACCCGCGCCGTTTTGCCGTGCAGTCCCTGGTGCTGTGCCCCACCCGCGAGCTGGCCGACCAGGTGACGGTGGAGCTGCGCCGCCTGGCGCGCGCGCAGGACAACATCAAGATCGTCACCCTGTGCGGCGGCGTGCCGCTGCGCATGCAAAGCGCCAGCCTGGAGCACGGCGCCCACATCGTGGTGGGCACGCCGGGGCGCATCATGGACCACCTGCAGCGCGGCACCCTGGACCTGGCCGCGCTCAACACCCTGGTGCTGGACGAAGCCGACCGCATGCTGGACATGGGCTTCTTCGACGACATCGCCACCGTGGCCAGGCAATGCCCGAAGGAACGGCAGACCCTGCTGTTCTCGGCCACCTACCCCGAAGGCATAGCCAAGATCGCCAAGCAGTTCCTGCGTGAACCGCAGCAGGTCAAGGTGGAAACGAAACAGAGCGCACCGAAGATCGAGCAGCGTTTCTACGAGGTGACCCGCGCCAATCGCCTGCAGGCGGTGGCCCAGCTGCTGCTGCACTTCCGCCCCGTCAGCACCCTGGCCTTCTGCAACACCAAACAACGCTGCAAGGAACTGGTGACGCTGCTGCAGGCCCAGGGCATCAGTGCGCTGGCGCTGTACGGCGAGCTGGAGCAGCGCGAGCGCGACCAGGTGCTGGCGCAGTTTGCCAACCGCAGCTGCTCCGTGCTGGTGGCCACCGACGTGGCCTCGCGCGGGCTGGACATCACGCAACTGGAAGCCGTGATCAATGTGGACATCTCGCCCGACCCCGAGGTGCATGTGCACCGCATCGGCCGCACCGGCCGCGCCGGCGAGTCCGGCCTGGCGCTGAGCCTGGCCAGCATGGACGAGATGGGGGCGGTGGGCAAGATCGAGCAGTACCAGACGCAGGAATCCGTCTGGCACAAGCTGGACGAACTGAAACCCGCGAGCCAGGAACCTTTGCTGCCGCCCATGACGACGCTGCAGATCCTGGGCGGACGCAAGGAAAAGATCCGCCCCGGCGACGTGCTGGGCGCGCTGACGGGTGAGGCCGGCTACACCCGCGAACAGATCGGCAAGATCAACGTCACCGAGTTCTGCACCTTCGTGGCCGTGGAGCGCAGCATTGCCAGCGAAGCCGTGGCCCGGCTCAATGCCGGCAAGGTCAAGGGCAAGAGCGTGAAGGCCCGACTGGTCGGCGTGGACTGAAGCGGCGCTCTTGGCAGCACCATGAAAAAAGCCCGCCGAGGCGGGCTATCCGGTAAAAGACGGCGGCCTTTACTTGGCGGCTTCGTCCTTCATCTCGGCCTTCTTCTTGGACTTCTTGGCCTTGCTGGATTTGCTGGCCTTGGACTTTTTCTTCTTGTCGGCCCGGGCTTCGGGCTTGGTGTCGGGCTTGGCGGGGGCCACGGCCGGAGCGGGAGCGACAGCCGGGGCCGGGGCCACGGCCGGAGCGGCAGCTTGAGCAAAAGCACCTGCGGCAAACAGGCCGGCGATCAGGGCAGCGAGCAACTTGTTCATCTTCAAATTTCCTAATGTTCGACAACGTACACGACACATTCACGCGATGAGATGTGCCCTGCAACGATAACAGGTGCGGTCATCGAAACTGGTCAGCTTGCGGTCAGCGATAGAAGGCCTCGACCTTGCCCTTGAGCTTGATCATCAGCGGGTTGCCCTTGCGGTCCAGCGTCTTGCCGGCGGGCACCTTGATCCAGCCTTCGCTGACACAGTATTCCTCCACGTCCTTGCGTTCCTTGCCGTTGAAGGTGATGCCCACGTCGTGCTCGAAGACGGCCGCCACGTAGTGCGGGCTGCGCGGATCGATGGAGAGGTGGTCGGGGAGTGCGGGGCGTTGCGTGGTGTCGTTCATGGGACGCTATTGTCGTACAGACCGCGGCTCAGGCAGCCTGGGGCTCGGCGGCGCGGGCCGCCGCCGCGATGTCCAGCGAGCGCAGGCGCAGGTCGGCATCAAAGACGTCGGAGACCAGGATGAACTCATCGGCCTGCGTGGCCTGGGCCAGTTGTTCGAAGCCGGCGCGCACGGTCTGCGGCCCGCCGATCACGGCCATGGCCAGGAAGTCGGCAATCGCCGCGCGTTCCTGCGGGTGCAGCTGCGCCATGAAGTTCTCCACCGGCGGCGCCAGGCGGCCGCGCTTGCCGGTGAGGATGCCCAGCACGCGCTGGTAGGTGCTGCTGGCCAGGAACTCGGCTTCCTCGTCGGTCGGCGCGGCGATCATCGGCACGCCGATGGCCACGTAGGGCTGCGCCAGTGTGGCCGAGGGCTGGAAACGGCGGCGGTACAGCTCGATGGCCTGCAACAACAGGCGCGGCGCGAAATGCGAGGCAAAAGCATACGGCAGGCCGCGCTCGGCCGCGAGCTGGGCAGAGAACAGGCTGGAGCCCAGCAGCCAGATCGGCACGTGGGTACCCGCGCCGGGCATGGCGATCAGGCGCTGACCGGGCTGGGCCGGGCCCAGCAAGCGCTGCAGTTCGGCCACGTCGCGCGGGAAGTCTTCCTCGGTCTCCACGCGGTCGCGGCGCAGCGCGCGCATGGTCATGGGGTCGGTGCCTGGCGCGCGGCCCAGGCCCAGGTCGATGCGGCCCGGGTAGAGCTCGGCCAGGGTGCCGAAGGCCTCGGCCACCACCAGCGGCGCATGGTTGGGCAGCATGATGCCGCCCGATCCCACGCGGATGCGCTGCGTGCCGCCGGCGATGTGTCCCACCAGCACCGCCGTGGCGGAACTGGCAATGCCGGCCATGTTGTGGTGCTCGGCCAGCCAGTAGCGCGTGAAGCCCAGGGCTTCGGCGCGCTGCGCCGTGCGCAGGGCAATGCCCAGCGCGTCGGCCACCGTGCCGCCTTCGCGCACGGCCACCAGGTCCAGCATGGACAGGGCGATGTCGTTCAGTGCTTTCATGCCGCTATTGTCAGCGAGGGCCGATGCCCGTGCCGGGCAGGGTGATTCCCCAGCGCCTCAACCCTGGGGGCTGGCCTTGTAGCGCTGGTGCAGGATGCGCACGCGCTGCACATAGACCTGGGTCTCGGTGTAAGGCGGTATGCCCGCGTATTTCTGCACGGCCTGCGGGCCGGCGTTGTAGGCGGCCGTGGCCAGGCTCACGTCGTTGCGGAAACGCACCAGCATCTCGGCCAGGTAGCGTGCGCCGCCATGGATGTTCTCACGCGGATGGCGCGGGTCGGACACGCCCAGCTGCCGTGCCGTGGCCGGCATCAGCTGCATCAGGCCCACCGCCCCCTTGGGCGAGCGCGCGTGCAGGTTGAATCCCGACTCCGCATGGATCACGGCCCGCACCAGGGCCGGGTCGACGTTGTACAGGCGCGCGGCCTGTTCGATCTCGCTGGCGTAGGCATCGTGGTACAGCCGTGTCACCTTCCAGTCGACCGTGGACTTGGGGTTGCAGGCGTAGCAGCCGTAGTGCATGACGACGTAGCGGTCGTGCGCCGGCGGCCGGTCGGAGAAAGAGGTGGTGCCGCCGCCCGACAGGTAGCGGTAGACCTTGGGGCTGGGCTTGGGCAGGTCCTGGGGCGGGGTACCCGGCGTGGCCTCGCCAGCCGCCCACACCGCCGATGCCGTCAGACACAGGCAGGCCAGCACCGCGCGGACAAAACGCGCAGACCGGATGCCAGATGTCAAACGAGCCGCCATGGGTGTCAGGGATGGGAACGGATAACGGTATTGTCCCGCCAAACGGTGATGCTCGACAACCGTACAGCTGGCGAAACCCGCCCCTTATCGGCGCTTAGGGCTGCGCTGGACACAGCTCGAGGCGGCCGGCAGCAAGGGTTTACACAGAGGGGCGGTACAGGGCAAGCGTTCTAGGATGCAGTCTCTTTGACTGCTATGTCCTGTCCATGAAATACCTCGCGCCGGCCTCGTTTCTCCTCAAGCTTCTGCTCCTGCTGCCCATCGCCGGCTACGCCTGGGCAGACACCGCCTACCCGAGCAAGCCGGTGCGCATCATCGTGCCGGTGGCCGCGGGCGGCGGCGCCGACATGGTGGCGCGTCTGGTGGCCGACAAGATGGGGCAGCGCCTGGGCCAGACCTTCGTCATCGAGAACAAGGCCGGGGGCTCGGGCACCATCGCCGCCATGGAAGTGGCGCGCGCCGCGCCCGATGGCTACACCCTCATGCAGTGTTTTGTGGCCACGCACAGCACCAACCCGGCGGTGCTGAAGATCCGCTACGACCCGATCGCCGACTTCGCCCCCGTGGGCATGATGGGCCTGACCTCCAACGTGCTGGTCGTCGGCAGCAAGAACCCCGCGAAGAATTTTCAGGACTTCCTGGCCATGGCCCGCGCCAACCCTGGCAAGCTCAACTTCTCCTCGGCCGGCAGCGGCTCGGCCACGCACCTGATCATGGAGTACCTGGAGAACCAGGCCAAGGTAGACCTGGTCCACATTCCCTACAAGGGCGCGGCGCCGGCCATGCAGGATCTGCTGGGCGGCCAGGTCGATGCCATGTTCCCCAGCCTGACCGCCGCCCTGCCGCAGATCCGCGGGGGCAAGCTGCGCGCCCTGGCCGTGGCCTCACCCAAACGCGACCCGATGATCCCCGAGGTGCCCACCATCGCCGAACTCGGTTTCCCCGGCTTCAGCGCCATCCAGTGGTGGGGCCTGTGCGCGCCGGCCAGGACGCCGGAAGCCATCGTGGCCAAGCTGAACCAGGCGCTCAACGAAGCCCTGGCGCACCCGGACATCAGGCAGCGTCTGAGCGACGTGGCCGCCGAACCGACGCCGATGTCACCCCAGCAGTTCCGCGACTTCCTCGTGACCGAGGTCGACAAATGGAAACGCCTGGTCAAGGAGACCAAGCTCCAGATCGAGGAGTGAAAGCTGCGCCACCCGGCAACGCAGGCGCGCCAGGCGTGATGCCCGGTCCCCAGGTTCAGCTCAGTGCGCCTTGTCCCAGTTCGGCCCCACGCCCACCTCGGCCAGCAGGGGCACCTTGAGCTGGGCCACGCCGGCCATGATCCTGGGGATCTCGTGGCGCAGCCAGCTCACTTCGTTCTCGGGCACTTCGAACACCAGTTCGTCGTGCACCTGCATGATCATCCTGGTCTTGCGCTGCTCGGCATCCAGCACCTCCTGCACCTTGTTCATGCTGAGCTTGATCAGGTCGGCCGCTGTGCCCTGCATGGGCGCGTTGATGGCGGCGCGTTCGGCGCCGCTGCGGCGCGGGCCGTTGGGTGAGTTGATCTCGGGCAGGTAGAGGCGCCGGCCAAAGACGGTCTCCACATAACCGCGGGCCTTGGCCTGCTGGCGGGTCTCGTCCATATAACGTTTCACGCCGGGGTAACGGTCGAAATAACGCTCGATGTAGTTCTTGGCCGCGGTGTTGTCTATCCCTAAGCTCTTGGCCAGGCCGTAGGCGCTCATGCCGTAGATCAGGCCGAAGTTGATGACCTTGGCGTAACGTCGCTGCTCGCTGCTGACCTGGCTGGTGGGGACGCCGAAGACCTCGGACGCAGTGGCGCGGTGCACGTCCATGCCATCATGGAAAGCCAGCAGCAAAGCTGCATCGCCGCTGATGTGGGCCATGATGCGCAGCTCGATCTGCGAGTAGTCGGCGCTGGCGATGACACAACCCGCCGGGGCCACAAAGGCCTCGCGCACGCGCCGGCCTTCGGGCGTGCGGATGGGGATGTTCTGCAGGTTGGGGTCGTTGCTGGACAGGCGCCCGGTCACCGCCACGGCCTGCGCGTAATGCGTGTGCACCCGTCCGGTGCCCGGGTGCGCCAGCTGGGCCAGCTTGTCGGTGTAGGTGCCCTTGAGCTTGGACAGGCCGCGGTGCTCCAGGATCTTGGCCGGCAGGGGAAAGTCCTCGGCCAGTTTCTCCAGCACTTCCTCGTCGGTGCTGGGTGCGCCGGTGGCGGTCTTCTTCACCACGGGCAGGCCCAGCTTGGTGAAGAAGATCTCGCCGATCTGCTTCGGGCTGCCAAGGTTGAAGGGCTGGCCGGCCAGTTCGTAGGCTTCCTGTTCGAGCTGCAGGATGCGCTGGCCCAGCTGGTGGCTCTGCGCGGCCAGGGTGGGCGCATCGATCAGCACACCGTTGCGCTCGATGCGGTACAGCGTTTCGGAACTGGCCATCTCCAGTTCGTAGATGAACATCAGCTTCTCGTCGGCCTGCAACAGCGGCCACAGCACGCGGTGCACGTCCAGGGTCTGGTCCGAGTCCTCGCAGGAGTATTCGGCCGCCTTGTCGATCGCGACCTGGCTGAAGGGAATCTGCTTGGCGCCCTTGCCGCAGAGGTCTTCGTAGTTGATGCCGCTGCGCCCCAGGTGGCGTTCGGCCAGGCTGGCCAGGCCGTGCGGCTTGTGCACTTCCAGCACATAACTCTGCAGCATGGTGTCGTGTGCGTAGCCCTGCACCTCGATGCCGTGGTTGGCCAGGACATGGCGGTCGTACTTGATGTGCTGGCCCAGCTTCTTGTGCGCGGGGTTTTCCAGCCAGGGCTTGAGCCTGGCCAGCACCTCGTCGCGCGGCAACTGCGCGGGCGCGTCAGGGTAGTCGTGCGTGAGCGGAATGTAGGCCGCCTCGCCCGGAACCACACTGAAGGAAATGCCCACGACCTCGGCCACCATCTCGTCCAGCGAGGTGGTCTCGGTATCCAAGGCCACCAGCTCGGCAGCCTGCACTTTTTGCAACCAGCGGTCGAACGTGTCCCAGTCGAGGACGGTGTCGTACTTCAACTGGCTCACACGGGGCGCCACTGGCGCAGCCGGTTCGTCGAACAAGCCGGGGTTGCTGGCGTCAACCTTGGTCTTGGCCGCCGGCGCGGCTTGCGCCTCGCCGCCGATGGCGCGTGCCAGCCCCTTGAAGCCGTATTTCTCGTAGAAGTCCTTGAGCGCCGCCGTGTCGGGCTCACCGACCCGCACGGCATCCAGCGCCGGTAGACCAGGCACCCAGCCGTTGAGGTCGCAGTCGGTCTTGATGGTCAGCAGCTGGCGGCCGGTGGGCAACCAGTCCAGTGCCTTTTTGAGGTTTTCGCCGGTCGCGCCCTTGATGGCGTCGACGTTGGCCACGATGTTGTCCAGCGAGCCGTATTCCTGCAACCACTTGGCAGCGGTCTTGGGGCCGACCTTGGCCACGCCGGGCACGTTGTCAATCACGTCGCCCACCAGGGTCTGGAAATCGACCATGAGCCTGGGTGGCACGCCGAACTCGGCCTCCACCCCGGCCATGTCGCGGCGCTTGCCGTTCATGGTGTCGACGATGGTGATGTGCGGCGTGACCAGCTGGGCCAGGTCCTTGTCGCCGCTGCTGATGATCACATCCACCTCATGGCTGGCGCCGGCCACGGCCAGGGTGCCGATCACGTCGTCGGCTTCCACGCCGGGCACGTCCAGCACCTTCCAGCCCATCAGGCGCACCACCTCGTGGATGGGCTCGATCTGCGCGCGCAGGTCATCGGGCATGGGCGAGCGCTGGGCCTTGTAGTCGGGATAGATCGCGTCGCGGAAAGTCGGGCCCTTGGCGTCGAACACGCAGGCGGCGTAGTCAGCGGGTACTTCCTTGCGCAGGCTCTGCAGCATGTTGATCATGCCGCGGATGGCGCCCGTGGGCGGGCTGGTCGGGTCCCCCGGCACGGCGCGCAGGTCCGGCATGGCGTGGAAGGCGCGGTACAGGTAGCTGGAACCGTCGACCAGCAGCAGGGTTTTCTTGTCGCTCATGAGCAGGGTCCGTAAGGCAGACGCTGATTGTGCCTGTGCCCGGGCCCTGCAGCGGCGCCCTCTACAATTGCAGGATGCCCGCTCCCCTCCCCCGTCTCCTGCGCCCCCTGCTGGCCCTCGCCGGCCTGGCCGCCGCTGCCGCCCTGGCCCAGAAGCCGGCGGCACTGCCCCGTGACATCGCGCCGCCCCCGGCCAGCGCGACCGAGCAGAAAATCGAACGCATCCGCCACGAAGACGCTGGCTCGCGCATCGACGAACTGCGCGTGGGTGGCGAGACCAAGAGCATCACCGTCCAGCCCAAGGGCAACGCCCCGGCCTACGAGGTCGCCCCCGAAGGCAACAACCGCAATCCGGCGACGACCGACCGCAACAGCGGCAGCGAAGGCAAGTCCGGCTGGAAAATCTTCAAGTATTGATTCATGGCCGTCTTTACCGAAGTCTCTTTCGACGAGGCCAGCGCCCTGCTGCAAGACCTCAAGCTGGGCCAGCTGCAGGAACTGCGCGGCATCCAGGGCGGCATCGAGAACACCAACTACTTCGCCACCACCGACCAGGGCGCCTATGTGCTGACCCTGTTCGAGCGCCTGAGCTTCGAGCAGCTGCCCTTCTACCTGCACCTCATGAAACACCTGGCGCTGCAGGGCATCCCGGTGCCCGACCCGGCCGCCAACCGCGACGGTGACATTCTGCACCGGCTCAAGGACAAGCCGGCCGCCGTGGTGAACCGCCTGCGCGGCAAAAGCGAACTCAGCCCGACACCGGCGCATTGCGCCGCCGTGGGCGCCATGCTGGCGCGCATGCACCTGGCCGGGCGCGACTACGCGCGGCGCCAGCCCAATCTGCGCGGCCTGCCCTGGTGGAACGAGACGGTGCCCCTGGTGCTGCCGCACATCGACGCCGGGCAGGCCACCCTGCTGCGCGGCGAGCTGGCCTACCAGAACCACGTGGCCGCCTCGTCCGCCTACACCGCCCTGCCGCGCGGCCCCATCCACGCCGACCTGTTCCGCGACAACGTCATGTTCGACGGCCCGGCCGATGCGCCCGAACTCAGCGGCTTCTTCGACTTCTATTTCGCCGGCATCGACACCTGGCTGTTCGACCTGGCCGTCTGCCTGAACGACTGGTGCATCCACCTGGCCACCGGCGAGACCGACCTGGAGCGCAGCGCCGCCTTCGTGCAGGCCTATGCCGCCGCACGCCCGCTCACCGCCGCCGAGCGCCAGCTGCTGCCGGCCATGCTGCGCGCCGGCGCCCTGCGCTTCTGGATTTCGCGGCTGTGGGACTTCCACCTGCCGCGCGAAGCCAGCATGCTGCAGCCGCACGACCCCACCCACTTCGAACGCGTGCTCAGGCAGCGCGTGCTGCACCCGCTGCACGCCGCCGAGCTGCTGGAACAGACCCCCGCATGAAACTCAATATCGTCCCCGCCCGCACCGGCCTGACCTGGGTCCGCGCCGGCCTGCGCACCTTCTGGCGCCAGCCGCTGGCGCTGGCGGGGCTGTTCTTCATGTTCATCTCGCTGATCTCGGTGGCCAGCCTGATCCCCTATGTGGGCAGCGTGCTGGCCCTGGTGCTGCTGCCCGCCGCCACCCTGGGCCTGATGGCCGCCACGCGCGAGGCCGCCCAGGGCAGGTTCCCCATGCCCTCCATCCTGATCAGCGCCTTTCGCGCCGGCCGCCTGCAGGCACGTGCCATGACCGGGCTGGGCGTCGCCTATGCCGTGGGTTTCCTGGTCGTGCTGGGCGCCTCGGCACTGGTCGACGGCGGTGCGTTTGCCCGCATGTACCTGGTGGGCGGCGAACTCACCCCTGAGCTGCTGCAGTCGGCGGCCTTCCAGAACGCCATGTGGGTGGCCATGGGCCTGTACCTGCCCTTCTCCATGCTGTTCTGGCACGCGCCCGCCCTGGTGCACTGGCACGGCGTCTCGCCGGGCAAGAGCCTGTTCTTCAGCTTCGTGGCCTGCACACGCAACTTCGGCGCGCTCTCGCTCTACGTGCTGGCCTGGATGGGCCTGTTCATGGGCGTGGGCATGGTCGTCGTGGTCCTCAGCATCATCCTGGGCCAGCCGGGTCTGGCCAACACGCTGATGCTCCCCACCGCCATGTTGCTGGCGGCCATGTTCTTCAGCTCGATCTGGTTCACCTTCAGCGACAGCTTTGTGGACGACGAAAGCGCCCCGCCTCCGGCTTGACGAAGGTCAAATAGCCGCTGTGCGCCCTGTCCTATGATGGACCGCACAAGCTGGACAGACATGGATGGCCATGTCTGGCGGCCCGGGAGTCGCGCCATGAACAGAAAACTCGTGAAATATGCAGGCCTCGCCGCCCTGCTGCTGGCCGTCGGAGCGGGCGCCTGGTGGACCACGCAGCGGCCTGACGACATCCCCGAAGGTTTTGTCCAGGGCAATGGCCGCATCGAGGCCACCGAAATCTCCATCGCCACCAAAACCGGCGGTCGCGTGGCCGACATCCGGGTCGGCGAAGGCGACTTCGTGCAGGCAGGCCAGGTGCTGGTGCGCATGGAGCTCGACAGCCTGCGTGCCCAGCGTGTAGAGGCTGTGGCCCGGCTGCAGCAGGCGCAGGAAGCCGTGGCCCAGGCGCGTGCCGCCGTGGCCCAGCGTGAAAGCGACCGCGCTTCGGCCCTGGCTGTGGTGACCCAGCGCGAAAGCGAACTCGAGGCCGCGCAGCGCCGCCTGCCGCGCTCGGAAAAACTGGCCCAGGATGGCTTCTATTCCGGCCAGGTGCTCGACGATGACCGCGCCCGCGTACGCACGCTCGATGCCGCCCTGGTGGCCGCGCGCTCGCAGGCCGAGGCCGCCAGGACCGCCATTGCCGCGGCACGCACCCAGGTCGGCGGTGCGCAGGCCAATGTGCGCGCCCTTGAAGCCACGCTGCAACGCCTGGACGTGGAGCTGGCCGAGGGCGAGCTCAAGGCCCCGCGCGATGGTCGCGTGCAGTTCCGTGTGGCCCAGCCGGGTGAAGTCATCGGCGCCGGCGCGCGCGTGCTCAACCTGCTCGACATAACCGACGTCTACATGACCTTCTTCCTGCCCGAGACCGTAGCCGGGCGCGTGGCCATCGGCAGCGAAGTGCGCCTCGTGCTCGACGTCGCCCCCGACCATGTGGTGCCCGCCAGGATCAGCTTCGTGGCCAGCAGCGCGCAGTTCACCCCCAAGACGGTGGAAACCGAGAGCGAGCGCCAGAAGCTCATGTTCCGCGTGCGGGCCCAGATCCCTCGTGAGCTGCTGCTCAAGTACCAGACCCAGGTCAAGACCGGCCTGCCCGGCGTGGCCTGGGTGCGGCTCGATCCGCAGGCCCCCTGGCCTGATCGGCTCAACCGCCAGCTGGTGCAGTAAGCAGGCACCATGCACACCGACGCCGCGCCTGGACCCGTGGTGCGCCTGCGGGACGTGGCCCTGCGCTACCGCAAGGCCACGGCACTCGACGGTGTCACGCTGGACCTGCCGGCCGGCCGCATGGTGGGCCTGATCGGCCCCGACGGCGTGGGCAAGTCCAGTCTGCTGGCCCTGGTCGCCGGCGCGCGCCGCCTGCAGAGCGGCACGGTGCAGACCCTGGGCGGCGACATGGCCCAGGCCCGGCACCGCCGCCACGTCTGCCCGCGCATCGCCTACATGCCCCAGGGCCTGGGCAAGAACCTCTACCCCACGCTCTCGGTCGAGGAGAACCTGCAGTTCTTCGCCCGACTCTTCGGCCACGGCACCGCCGAACGGCGCCGCCGCATCGACGAACTCACGCGCAGCACCGGTTTGCATCCCTTCCTGGAGCGGCCCGTGGGCAAGCTCTCGGGCGGCATGAAACAGAAGCTGGGCCTGTGCTGCGCGCTCATCCACGACCCCGACCTGCTGATCCTCGACGAGCCCACCACGGGCGTGGACCCGCTGGCGCGCGCCCAGTTCTGGACCCTGATCGCGCAGATCCGCGAGCGGCGCCCGGGCATGAGCGTGATCGTCGCCACGGCCTATATGGAAGAGGCCCAGGGCTTCGACTGGCTGGTCGCCATGAACGCCGGCCAGGTGCTGGCCACGGGCACACCGGCCGAGCTGCTGCAAGGCACCGGGCAGAACAATCTGGAAGCCGCCTTCATCGCCCTGCTGCCCGAGGAAAAACGGCGCGAGCACCGGCCGGTGCACGTGCCGCCCTTGAACGCGCAGGGTGAGGAGCACATCGCCATCGAAGCGCGCGGCCTGACCATGCGCTTCGGCGACTTCACCGCCGTGGACCAGGTGAGCTTTCGCATCCGGCGCGGCGAGATCTTCGGTTTCCTCGGCTCCAATGGCTGCGGCAAGTCCACCACCATGAAGATGCTCACCGGTCTGCTGCCGGCCAGCGAAGGCCAGGCCTGGCTCTTCGGCCAGGCCGTGGACCCGAAGGACATGGCCACGCGGCGGCGCGTGGGTTATATGTCGCAGGCCTTCTCGCTCTATGGAGAACTCACGGTGCGGCAGAACCTGGTGCTGCACGCGCGGCTCTTCCACGTGCCCGAGGCACAGATTGCGACACGCGTGGACGAGATGGCGCAGCGCTTCGACCTGCGCCAGGAACTGGACCTGCTGCCCGAGCAGCTGCCCCTGGGCATGCGTCAGCGCCTCTCGCTGGCCGTGGCCATGGTGCACCAGCCCGAGTTGCTGATCCTGGACGAACCCACCTCCGGTGTGGACCCGATCGCGCGCGACAACTTCTGGCAGCTGATGATCGAGCTGGCCCGCCGCGACGGCGTGACCATCTTCATCTCCACCCACTTCATGAACGAGGCCGAGCGCTGCGACCGCATCTCGCTCATGCACGCCGGCCGGGTGCTGGCCAGCGACACCCCGGCGCGCCTGGTTGAGCAGAAAGGCGCGACCACCCTCAACGAAGCCTTTGTGCGCTACCTTGTCGAAGCCGCCGGACCCGAGAGCGCAGCAGCGCCCCCGCTCCCCGTGGTGCCAGACAGGGCGGCGCCCGGCCACAGCCGCCGGCCCGGCTGGCGCGAAGGGCTGCGGCGCAGCCTGGGGCGCATCCACAGCTACCAGTGGCGCGAGATGCTGGAGCTGCGGCGCGACCCGGTGCGCGGCGCCATGGCCCTGCTGGGCTCGCTGCTGCTGATGTTCGTCATGGGCTACGGCCTGAGCACCGACGTGCAGGACCTGCGCTTCGCCGTGCTGGACCGCGACCAGACCCAGCTCAGCCGCGCCTACACCGACAACATCGCAGGCTCGCGCTACTTCGTCGAACAGGCCCCGCTGCGCGACGACGCCGACATGGACCGGCGCCTGCGCAACGGCGACATCACACTCGCGCTGGAAATCCCTCCGGGCTTCGCGCGCGACGTGGAACGCGGCCAGGCCGTGCAGATCGGCGCCTGGATCGACGGCGCCATGCCGCAACGCGCCGAGACCGTGCTAGGTTATGTCCAGGGCATGCACCAGCACTGGGCCCTGCAGCAGGCCCAGGCCGCCAGAGGCCAGGCCACCACCGGCTTGATGAACGTGGAGGCGCGCTTCCGCTACAACCCCGACGTCAAAAGCCTGCCCGCCATGGTGCCCGCCGTCATCCCCATGCTGCTGCTCATGCTGCAAGCCATGCTGACCGCCCTGGCCGTGGTGCGCGAGAAGGAGCTGGGCTCCATCCTCAACCTCTACGTCACCCCGGTCACACGCAGCGAGTTCCTGCTCGGCAAACAGCTGAGTTATGTGGCCCTGGCCCTGTTCAACTTTGCCCTCATGGTGCTGGCCTCGGTCACGGTCTTCGACGTGCCGGTGACGGGCAGCCTCTGGGCCCTGGCCTGGGCCGGCCTGCTCTTCAGCCTGTGCGCCACCGGCCTGGGCCTGCTGGCCTCCTCGGTCACGCGCAGCCAGATTGCTGCCATCTTCTTCACCATGGTGGGCACCATGCTGCCCACCATCCAGTTCGGTGGCCTGATGAACCCGGTCTCCTCGCTAGAAGGCGGCGCCCGCTGGATGGCCGAGGCCTACCCGGCCAGCCACATGTTCACCATCAGCCGGGGGCTCTTCAACAAGGCCCTGGACCTGGGCGACCTGCAGGCCGATTTCTGGCCCCTGCTGATCGCCGCGCCTGTGATCTTCGTCCTGGCCACGCTGCTGCTCAGAAAGCAGGAAGATTGATGATGCGACTGCATACCACCCCCGTTCAGGCTGAGCCTGCCGAAGCCCTTCGACAGGCTCAGGGCGAACGGATGAATCGGCACCCCGCATGATCATGCTGCGCCACCTGCACAACATCTTGCGCCTGGGCGTCAAGGAGCTCTGGAGCCTGTGGCGCGATCCGGCCATGCTCTTCCTCATCGTCTACACCTTCACCATCGGCGTCTACACGGCCAGCAGCGCCAACCAGGACAGCCTGCACGGCGCGCCCATCGCCATCGTGGACGAAGACGACAGCGCGCTCTCGCAGCGCATCCGCTCGGGCTTCTTCCCGCCGCAGTTCACCGCCCCGGTCGCCATCAGCCTGTCCGAGGTGGACCCCGGCCTGGACGCGGGGCGTTACACCTTCGTGCTCGTCATCCCGCCCGGCTTCCAGCGTGATGTGCTGGCCGGGCGTGCCCCGGCCGTGCAGCTCAACATCGACGCCACGCGCATGGGCCAGGCCTTCATCGGCAGCGCGGCCATCCAGCAGATCGTGCAGGGCGAGGCCAGTGAATTCGTGCAGCGCCAGCGCGGCAGCACGGCCCAGGCGGTCGAGCTCATGCCGCGCATGCGTTTCAACCCCACGCTGGACAACGCCACCTTCGGGGCGCTGATGCAGGTGGTCAACAACATCACCATGCTCTCCATCATCCTGACCGGTGCGGCCCTGATCCGCGAGCGCGAGCATGGCACCATCGAGCACCTGCTGGTCATGCCCGTGACGCCCACCGAGATCATGCTGGGCAAGGTCTGGGCCATGGCCCTGGTGGTGCTGCTCGCCGCCCTGCTCTCGATGCGCCTGATCATCCTGGGTCTGCTGGACCTCTCGGTCCAGGGCTCGCTGCCGCTGTTCTTCCTCGGCGTCACCCTGCACCTCTTTGCCACCACCTCCATGGGCATCTTCCTGGCCACCGTCACGCGCAGCATGCCGCAGTTCGCCCTGCTGATGATGCTGGTGATGCTGCCGCTGCAGATGCTCTCGGGTGGCATGACACCGCGGGAGAGCCAGCCCGCCTGGGTGCAATGGCTCATGTCGCTCTCGCCCACCACCCACTTTACCGAACTGAGCCAGGCCATCCTTTACCGCGGGGCAGGCCTGGACGTGGTCTGGCCCTGGTTCGTTGCCCTGCTGCTGATCGGCGCCGTGCTGTTCAGCCTGTCCCTGGCGCGCTTTCGCAAGACCATCGCGCAGATGGCCTGAATCGGGCAAGGTTCACTCGTGCCAGAATGACGCCCCGGCCTGCCTTGAAACCCCAGGCCCACCGATCACCAACCGGCGCGTACCAGCGTCACCGCATAAGGAAATTTCGACATGGGCGCGCAGTGGAAAGCAAAAGGCAAGGCACAGGCCGCCGATGCCAGAGGCAAGCTGTTTGGCAAACTGGCCAAGGAAATCATGGTCGCGGCGCGCGGCGGCGCCGACCCGGCACTGAACTCGCGCCTGCGACTGGTCGTCGAGCAGGCCCGCAAGGTCTCCATGCCCAAGGACACGCTGGAGCGCGCCATCAAGAAAGGCGCCGGCATCGGCGGTGATGCCGTGAACTTCGAGCACGTGATGTACGAAGGTTTTGCCCCGCACCGTGTGCCCGTGATGGTGGAATGCCTGACCGACAACGTGAACCGCACCGCCCCCGAGATGCGTGTGCTCTTCCGCAAGGGCCAGCTGGGCACCTCGGGCTCGGTGGCCTGGGACTTTGACCACGTGGGTTTGATCGAGGCCGAAGCCGCCAAGCCCGATGCCGACGTGGAACTGGCCGCCATCGAAGCCGGTGCGCAGGACTTCGAAGCCGCCGGTGAAGACGGCGTCACGACCTTCATCACCGACGCCGCCGACCTGGACCTGGTGAGCCGCGCGCTGCCGGCGCAGGGCTTTACCGTGTTGTCCGCCAAGCTGGGCTACAAACCCAAGAACCCGGTGGATCCGACCAGCCTGAGCGCAGAGCAGCTGGAAGAAGTGGAAGCCTTCCTGGCAGCCATCGACGCCAACGACGACGTTCAGAACATGTTTGTGGGCTTGGGCAGCTGATCCGCTCTGGTCTGGCGCGGCACTGCATGCCCGCTGCGGCATCAGCCATGATGCAGTACCAAGACCAGCGAGCGCGACGCCTTGCCGCGCGCGGGCCCGCAGCGTCCTATCGATCGACGACTTCTTTAGGCTGGTTGCGGTCCATCAATATTGGAGATCCGGTGACCGTTGACGCTGATACCGGACTCTGCCCAATTCTGTAGCTGGATGTCCGCAGTGCGGCCCAAAGCAGACACTTTAGCAATCGATCGCCACCACGTCATCCAACCGCAGATTTTTGCTCCGGATTATGGCAATACCCCCTAAGACCAATCCAAGACAAAGACCGAGAAGGCGTTTATTGGGTTGGAGGCGTCTTGTCATATGTGCTCCCATATCGGTAGATACGGGTTTCACCTTCTGTCGGTACGACAAACCTGTCCTCCGGAACTCCTTCTTGGGCTAGAGCTGTCTTCAAGTCAGCGGGAGGCTGATCAATCGATTCAGAAGACAACTGAAATGTTCCGAAATGCATTGCGATCGACTGCTTCGCACCCAGATCGTTATGTGCTTTCACCGCTTCAGCTGGATTCATGTGTATCGCTTGCATGAACCAACCCGGTTCGTAGGCGCCAATTCCCAACAAGGCAATGTCCGGCGCGCCCAAGCGCTCCTTGATCTCCGCAAAATGAATCGAGTAACCAGCGTCACCGCCAAAGTAGACGCGCTTCCCCCTCGCCTGAACAAGATAGCTACCCCAAAGGCTCTTCTGAAGGTCAAACAGCCCTCTTCGCGAAAAATGCTGGGTGGGGGTGAAGGTGATTTTCAGCCCCTGCCCGATTTCGATGTCTTCCCACCAGTCAAGCTCGCGGACATCTGTAAACCCGGCAGACTTCACAAGGTCCTTATCCCCAATCGGAACAAGCACCGTGGGAGAAAATTTCTCAGAGAGTCGTTTCAGCGTGTCCAAGTCCAGGTGGTCATAGTGATTGTGACTAATCAGGATCAGGTCGATCCTTGGAAGGTCGTCGAATGCAACTCCCGGATTTCGCACTCGGTCCGAACCGAGCCAGCCGAAAGAGCCAATGCGATCCGACCACACCGGATCGGTCAGGATGTTCAGACCTGCCATCTGGATCAGGAAGGTTGCATGATTCACGAATGTCACCGCGACTTCATTTGGCCCAAGTTTTTCATGGAGACGGGGAATGGCGGTGTTCTCAACCGGTCCCGGCCAGGCGCTGCGTTTTTCAGACATCATCCTGAAGGCATCTGAGATAGAGGGAGAGAACCTTTTTGGATACGTCGGGTTGAAGAAACGGCTGCCGTCGAAATGGTCAGAGACTGGACGGACCGGAGATGGCGAGCAACCCAAGAGTGCTAGCAAACTGAATACGACAATTACGACTTTCCTCAATTCATTCCCCCGGCCTTGACGTGCAAGATTTCTAAAAACAAGCGGCTAAACCTCAAGCCATCTGAGCCATGAATCACACCACCGGCGTGAGCTTCGCCACCGACAACGCCAGCCACTTGGTGCCATGACGCGGGAAGTTGATCTGCGCGCGCGCATCGTCGCCCGAGCCTTCGAGCGTGAGCACCTTGCCCTCACCGAACTTGTTGTGGAAGACCTGCATGCCCACCTTGAGGCCGGTGGCCGCCTCCTGGGCCTGCTGGACCACCTTGGTGCTCGACGCACTGGTGGCACCCGTGTCGCGGCCATAACCGCCTGAGTAGCCGCTGGTCGAGCCGCCCTGCCAGCCCTGGCCCCAGCTCTCGCGCTGGCGGTTGTAGCCTGAGGCCGGCGGCGCAAAGCCGCTGCCGAAACCCTGGTTCTTGGGCGTGATCCACTTCAGCGTTTCCTCGGGCAGCTCGTCGAAGAAGCGGCTGCGGATGTGGTACCGGGTCTGGCCGTGCAGCATGCGTGTTTGCGAGTGGCTCAGGTAGAGGCGCTGGCGCGCGCGCGTGATGGCCACGTACATCAGGCGGCGCTCTTCCTCCAGGCCGTCGAAGTCGCTCATGGAGTTCTCGTGCGGGAACAGGCCCTCTTCCATGCCGGTGATGAACACGGCGTCGAACTCCAGGCCCTTGCTGGCATGCACGGTCATGAGCTGTATGGCTTCCTGCCCTTCCTGAGCCTGGTTGTCGCCGGCTTCGAGAGCGGCGTGGGTGAGAAAAGCTGCCAAGGGCGACATCACTTCGCCGCTTTCGAAGTCCGGCGAGCCGGCCGTCTCGTTGCTCCCCCATCCCATCCCTTCCCCCGGGGGGAAGGGCGAACCCGCCTGGGCGGCGGGCGCGGGCGCACTGGCGCCCGGCGGTTCTTTGGCCTTCATGGCCTCGGCCTCGCGGCCGAAACCCTCGATGCTCACAAAACTCTCGGCCGCATTGACCAGTTCTTCCAGGTTCTCGATGCGGTCGGCGCCTTCGCGCTCGGCCTGGTAGTGCTCGACCAGGCCGCTGTGCTGCAGCACCAGTTCGATGATCTCGCGCAGGGTCAGGCCCTGGGTCTGCTCGCGCAGCACGTCGATCCTGGCGACAAAGGCGCCCAGGTTGGCGCCAGCCTTGCCCGGCAGGGCGCTCACCGCGTCGTGCAGGGAGGTGCCCGCGCTGCGCGCGGCGTCCTGCAACTGCTCGATGGAGCGCGCGCCGATGCCGCGCGGCGGGAAGTTCACCACGCGCATGAAGCTGGTGTCGTCGTTCGGGTTCTCCAGCAGACGCAGGTAAGCCAGCGCGTGCTTGATTTCGGCGCGCTCGAAGAAACGCAGGCCGCCATACACACGGTAAGGCAGGCCGGCATTGAACAGCGCCGTCTCGATCACCCGGCTCTGCGCATTGCTGCGGTAGAGCA
Organism: Hylemonella sp. GW821-FHT12C09; assembly: GCF_058807395.1. NCBI lineage: Bacteria > Pseudomonadati > Pseudomonadota > Betaproteobacteria > Burkholderiales > Comamonadaceae > Hylemonella > Hylemonella sp. GW821-FHT12C09. The sequence continues at coordinate 405,388 of NZ_JBXAQQ010000002.1, forward strand.
CGGCAATCTCCTTGCGGTTCATGCCTTCGCGGATGAGCTGCTTCATCTCGTCAATCATCCATTGCGCCTCGGCGAAGTCGCTCGTGGCCTCGTACACCCGCACCGGTTCGCCTGCGCCCTGGTCGGTGCGCAGGTTCTTGCCCAGGCGGTGCTTGTTGTGGCTGATCAGCGCGTTGGCCGTGTCCAGGATGTTGCTGTGGCTGCGGTAGTTCTGCTCCAGCTTGATCTGGTGCTTGACGTTGAACTCGCGCACGAAGTCGGCCATATTGCCCACACGCGCGCCGCGGAAGGCGTAAATGCTCTGGTCGTCGTCGCCCACGGCCAGCACCGCGGCGGCGCCACCGTCGTCACGCAGCGTGCCGGCCGGGCTGAAACCCGCGAGCAGCTTGATCCACGCGTACTGCAGCTTGTTGGTGTCCTGGAACTCGTCGATCAGGATGTGGCGGAAGCGCCGCTGGTAGTGCTCGCGCACGGCGTCGTGGTCGCGCAGCAGCTCGAAGCTGCGCAGCAGCAGCTCGCCGAAGTCCACCACGCCTTCGCGCTGGCACTGTTCTTCGTAGAGCTGGTAGATCTCGACCTTCTTGCGTGTGTCGGGGTCGCTGGCCTCCACCGTATTGGGGCGCAGGCCGTCTTCCTTGCAGCCACCGATGAACCAGGCCAGCTGCTTCGGCGGAAAACGCTCCTCGTCCACCTGGTACTGCTTGCACAGGCGCTTGATCGCGCTCAGCTGGTCCTGCGTGTCCAGGATCTGGAAAGTGGCCGGCAGGCCCACCGTGCGGTGATGCGCGCGCAGCAGGCGGTTGCACAGGCCGTGGAAGGTGCCGATCCACATGCCGCGCACATTGACCGGCAGCATGGAGGACAGGCGCGTCATCATCTCGCGCGCCGCCTTGTTGGTGAAGGTCACGGCCAGCAGGCCACCGGGCGAGACCTGGCCGGTCTGCAGCAGCCAGGCGATGCGCGTGGTGAGCACCCGCGTCTTGCCCGAACCGGCCCCGGCCAGGATCAGCGCGTGCTCGGGCGGCAAGGCCACGGCAGCGCGCTGCTCGGGGTTCAGGCTGGCCAGCAGCGGCGACTCAGTAGGCGCGGGGAACAGGGAAGAAGTGGAACCGGAAGGCGGCAAAACAGAGGACATGCCTCCATTGTAGGAACCCCGCTCAAACCAAGGGCGCGCGCGAAGAGCTCTTGAAATCCGCCGAGATCTTGTCGTGCAGGTCGCCCAGCGTCTGCAGCAACTCGACCTGCCGCGCCATGAGGTTCAGGAAAGCCTGGTTCGACGGTTCAGCACAGCGGAAGCGGGCCAACTCCATGAGGCGCTCGGCAAGCCGCTCCAGCTCGATGTGGATGGCACGGCTGGCAATCAGGTGCTCGTCGGTTTTCATTTTTTGAGCTTGTCTCTTCTTTGTCTCCACACAAGGCAAAGGGGCCTGAGCCCCTCGTCCTGTCCCAAATTTGGAGTGTAGTGGCGCAAGCAGCGCCAAGCGCCTGCAAGAGACTCAGGGACTTCCCCTAGAACCGGCGCCAGACTGACGCACAGCTGACTCCTGTCACATCAAACCTTGCCGAACACCAGCCGGATGGCCAGCTGGTGCAGGTGCTGCCAGGGCGCGGTCAGGTCTTCCAGCACGCTGAAGTGGTTGCGCTCGGGGATGGTCTCGCAGACCGGCACCACGGACTTGCCCCAGGCCTGCTGGATCAGCTTGTTGTGGCGAATGAACTCGGCGCTCTCCTGGGCACCGGCCACGGTGTAGAGCACACCCTTTTTGGGCGCCGGCAGCAGCGCCGGGCTGGCCAGGCGCACCTGCTCGGGCGTGAGACGCAGATCCCCCTTGAGGAAGGGCGTGTGCATGATGGGCTCCAGGTCGTACAGGCCGGAGATGGACATCGCGCCCTTCACCAGGTCGGCCGGCAGGTCCTTGGCATAGGCCGGCCAGACGCAGTCCAGCAGCATGGCGGCCAGGTGGCCACCGGCCGAATGGCCCACCAGGTAGATGCGGCTGGGGTCGCCGCCGAACTTCCTGGCGTTGCGGTACACCCAGGCCAGGGACTTGACCATCTGCAGCGTGATCTCCGGGATGGTGACGGCCGGGCACAGCGCGTAGTTGGGAATGAACACGCAGCCGCCCAGGTTCTTGAACGCCGGGGCGATGAAGGAATGATCGGACTTGTCGAGCGAACGCCAGTAGCCGCCATGGATGAAGACCACCACCGGTGCGCCCGGCTGGTTGCTGGGGAAGACATCCAGCTTTTCCATGGAGCCAGTGCCGTAGGCGATGTCGGTCTGGCACGGATGCGCCTCGCGCGCGTCCTCCGAGGCCTCGGCCCAGCGGCCAAAATGCATGGCGTGCTCCGGCACCAGGGCGCGGTTGTTGTACATGCGGTCCAGCCAGGCGGGATCGAACTTCTTCATGTCAGGGCTCCGGATGAAAGACAATGGTGCGTTTTCGCGGGGATACGGCTATCTTGGCATATCCGCAAACGCGTAGGAGGTCACAAGATGAACATCACCGTGTTGGGCACCGGCAAGATGGGCTTTCCAATGGCACGCCGCCTGTGCGAGGCCGGCCATACGGTGCACGTGTGGAACCGCTCACGCGCCAAGGCCGAAGGCCTGGCCGCCTTTGGCGCTTCGGTGCACGATACCGCCACCGGCGCCGTGCAGGGCGCGGAATTCGTCATCACCATGCTGGAACACGGCCCCGTGGTCGAGCAGGTGCTGTTCGAGGCCGGCGTGGCCGGCACCATGAAACCGGGCACCGTGCTGGTCGACATGTCCTCCATCAAACCGGCCGAGGCGCGCGCGCACGCCGAGCGCCTCGGCGGCATGGGCATCACCCACCTGGACGCCCCCGTCTCGGGCGGCACCCTGGGCGCCGAGGCTGGCACCCTGGCCATCATGGCTGGCGGCAAGCTCAGCTCCTTCGAGCGCGCCAAGCCGGTCTTCGCCCCCCTCGGCCGCGCCACCCTGGTGGGCCCCAGCGGCTCGGGCCAGCTGGCCAAGCTGGCCAACCAGATGATCGTGGGCATCACCATCGGCGCCGTGGCCGAGGCCCTGCTGCTGTGCCAGAAGGGCGGCGCCGACCCGGCCAAGGTGAAGGAGGCCATCAGCGGCGGTTTTGCCGACAGCCGCATCCTGCAGGTGCACGGCCAGCGCATGGTGGAGCGCGACTTCGCCCCGCGCGCCCTCATGACGGTGCAGCTCAAGGATATGCGCAACGCGCTGGACACCGCCAGCGGCCTGGGTTTCACGGCCCCGATCACGGCGCTGCTGGAGCAGCTGTATGCCGAAGGCGTGGCCCACGGCCTGAACGAGCTGGACCAGTCCGGCCTGTTCGTGGAACTGGCGCAGCGCAACGGGATGAAGTGAGGCACGCGTCGCCCCGAGCCTTTAACGGAAAAGCCGGCAAGGCAAACAAAGAGCCCGGCATGCCGGGCTCTTTCTGTTCAGGGACGCAAACGACTTACTCCGCCAGCATGTCCGACCCATTGCGGATGCGGTGCATGGTGGCAATCGGCACGGTCCAGACGATGCCGTCGCCAATCTGGCCGGTGCTGCAGATCTCGATGATGATGTTGCGGATCTCCTCCACCATGCCGTCGTCGGCCAGCACGGTCACCATGACCTTGGGGGTGTAGTCGGTCAGCTCCTCCTTCACGGTGCGCTTGCCCACGGCGGCCGGGGCGGTGAAGCCCTCGGCCTTGGTGAGCGTGAGGCCCGGGAAGTTGGGGATGCCGCGCAGTGCCTCGCGCAGCAGGGGCAGGCGGTTGGGGCGCACGATGGCGCGAATTTCCATCATCTGTTTCATGTCGTATTTCCTCAGGCTTCCAGCGTAGGCTCATCGAACCAGCGGTACAGGGCGGGCAGCACCACCAGCGTGAGCAAAGTAGACGAGATCAGGCCGCCGATGACCACGATGGCCAGCGGCTTCTGCACCTCGGAACCCGGCCCGCTGGCGAACAGGAAGGGCACCAGACCCAGCAGGGCCACGGTGGCCGTCATCATGACCGGGCGGAAGCGCGCCACGCAGCCTTCGCGCACGGCCTGCGCCACGGCCATGCCGTCATCGCGCAGGCGCCGGATGTAGCTCACCAGCACCACGCCGTTGAGCACGGCAATGCCCCACAGCGCGATGAAACCCACCGAGGCCGGCACGCTGAGGTATTCGCGCGTGACGGCCAGGCCGATCAGGCCGCCGATGGAGGCGAAGGGCAGCACCAGGATGATGAGCGAGGCCAGCTTGAGCGACTTGAACAGCATGAAAAGCAGGAAGAAGATGGCCGCGATCGTGATGGGCACGATGACGGTCAGCGTGGCCATGGCGCGCTCCATGTTCTCGAACTGGCCGCCGAAGACGAAATAGAAGCCCTCGGGCAGCCTGATGTCGCTGGCGATGCGCTGCTCCACCTCCTGCACGAAACCACCCAGGTCGCGGCCTTCGACGTTGGCACCCACCACCACGCGGCGCTTGGCGCTTTCGCGGCTGATCTGGGCCGGGCCGTCGCGCAGCTCGATCTTCGCCACCGAATCCAGCGGCACCAGGGCGCCGTCGGGCGCGCGCAGCAGCAGCTTGCGGATGGTCTCGACGGAGTTGCGCGCCTCCTCGGGGAAACGCACGGCGATGCCGAAACGACGCTCGCCTTCGTAGAGCTGGCTGACTTCCTTGCCGCCGACGGCGGTCTCGATCAGGTTGTGCACCTCGGCCACGTTGATGCCGTGGCGGGCGATGGCCTTGCGGTCGATGTCGATGGTCAGGGCCTGCTGGCCCGAGAGCCGTTCGATGCGGATGTCGCGTGCGCCGGGCACGCTGCGCAACAGCCGCGCGACCTGCTCCGACACCGTGCGCAGCTCGCCCAGGTCGTCACCGAAGATCTTGATGGCCAGCTGCGAACGCACACCCGTGACCATCTCGTCGACCCGCTCGGAGATGGGCTGCGAGAGCACGATCTGCACGCCGGGGATGGTGGACAGGCGCTTGCGGATGTCCTCGTCGATCTCGTCCTGGGTGCGCTCGGACTTGGGATCGAGCAGCACGATGGGGTCGGACTCGTTGGGGCCGGCCGGGTCGGCCGGCGATTCGCCGCGGCCCAGCTTGGAGACCACCAGGCGCACGCCCGGCACCTCGGCTATGGTCTTCATGGCGGCCATCTCCAGGCGGATGGATTCGTCCAGCGAGATGCTGGGCACACGGTTGATCTGCGGTGTCAGTGCGCCCTCCTTCATGGTCGGCATGAAGGACTTGCCCAGGAAGGGGAACAGTGCCAGCGAGGCCAGCAGCAGGCCCACGGCGGCGGCCAGCGTGGCCTTCTGGTTGACCAGGGCGCGGTCCAGCAGCTTGAGGTAGGCGCCCTTGAGCACGGCGATCACCTTGGTGTCGTGGTCGGCGCCGCCCTTGAGGATGTAGGAGCACAGCACCGGCGACAGGATCAGCGAGACCAGCAGGGACACGCCCAGCGCGATCACGATGGTCAGGGCCAGCGGCGCGAACATCTTGCCTTCGATACCCTGCAGCGTCATCAGCGGCAGGAACACCAGCATGATGATGACGATGCCGAACACCGTGGGCGTGGCCACCTCCTGCGTGGCGTCCAGGATCAGGCGGATGCGGGGCGTCTCGGGCCGGGCCTGGCCCAGGCGGTGGAAGACGTTTTCCACCACCACCACGGTGGCATCCACCATCAGGCCGATGGCAATGGCCAGGCCCCCCAGCGACATCAGGTTGGCCGAGATGCCATAGCGGTTCATCATGATGAAGGTGGTCAGCGGCGCGATGATGAGCGTGGCCACCACGATCAGGCTGGAGCGCACGTCGCCCAGGAAGATGAAGAGGATGACCACCACCAGGAAGATGCCCTCGATCAGCACCTTGCCCACCGTCCACAGGGCGGAATCGACCAGTTCGGTGCGGTCGTAGTAGGGCACGATCTGCAGGTCGCCGGGCAGCATGCCCTTGCTGTTGATCTCGGCCACGCGTTGTTTCACGCGTGTCACGATCTCCTTGGCATTGCCCGCGCGCATCATGAGCACGATGCCCGAGACCGATTCGGTGTAGCCGCCCTTGATGATGGCGCCCTGGCGCACCTCGTGGCCGATGGTCACCTCGGCCAGGTCGCGCACATAGAGCGGCACGCCGTTCTTCTCGCGCACCACGATGTTGCCGATGTCCTCCAGCGTGCGGATCAGGCCCACGCCGCGGATCAGGTACTGCTCGGAGCGCTGCGGCAGGATGCCGCCGCTGGCATTGGCATTGTTCTTGGCCACGGCCTCGTAGACCTGCTCGATGCTGATGTTGTGGTGCAACAGGCGCTCGGGTTTGGCCAGCACCTGGTACTGGCGCACGTAACCGCCCTGCGAGTTGATCTCGGCCACGCCGGGGATGGAGCGCAGCATGGGGCGCACCACCCAGTCCTGCACGATGCGGCGTTCGGCCAGCTCGGTCGGGGTGAGCGCGCGCTGCCCGTCATCGGGGTGGTCCAGGGTGTACTGGTAGACCTCGCCCAGGCCGGTGGACACCGGACCCAGCACGGGGGTGATGCCCGTGGGCATGCGCGGCGTGACCTCGATCAGGCGTTCGAGCACGAGCTGGCGCGCGAAATAGACATTGGTGGCGTCGGTGAACACCAGGGTGATGATGGACAGGCCGCTCTTGTTGAGCGAGCGCATTTCCACCAGGCCCGGCAGGCCGGTCATGGCGATCTCCAGCGGCACGGTGACGAAGCGCTCGATCTCCTCGGGCGAGCGGCCGGTGGCCTCGGTGGCAATCTGCACCTGGACGTTGGTCACGTCGGGGAAAGCGTCGACCGACAGGCGCGTGGCTTCGCGCACGCCAAAGGCGCACAGCACCAGGGCGAGCACGACCACCAGCAGCCGCTGGCTGAGCGCGGCGCGGATCAAAGAGGTGAGCATGGCTTATTCCAGTTCCGCGCGCTTGCGCTCGTTGTTCAGGTGAAAGGCGCCGTCCACCACCACGGGCGTGCCTTCGGCCGGGCCCTTGAGCAACGGGCGCAGGCCGTTCGATGCGGGCCCCAGGTCCACTGGCGTGAGGCGGAACTGGCCGGCCGAGAGCTGCACGAAGACGTGGTCGCGGTCGTTGTCTCGCACCACGGCGGCCTCGGGCACGGCCAGTTGCTGGCGTGCCTGGCCGATGATGCGCAGCGTGGCCAGCATCTGGGGTTTCAGCGCGCGGTCCGTGTTGTCGACCTGGGTGCGCACGACCAGGGTGCGCGTGTCGGGCGAGATGGTGTCGCTCACGAAAACGACCTTGCCGTTGAAACGGCGCTGGCCCAGGGCGGGCACCGAGATCTCGACCTTCTGTCCCAAAACGACCGAGGCGGCATCCTGTTCGGGCATGGCCCCCACGACCCAGACATTGGAGAGGTCGGCCAGGGTGAAGAGCGGGTCGCCCGGCTGGGCCACCTGGCCCTGGCTGATCTTGCGTTCGATCACCACGCCCGAACGCGTGGCGATGATGCCCGCGTAGGAGTTGAGCTGTCCTTTTTCGCGCAGGCGCTCGATGTAACCCTCCGGCATGCCCAGCAGCATGAGCTGGTCGGCAGAGGCGCGCAGTTCGGCGCGGGCGATGGAGAGTTCGGCCTCGCGGCGCTGCAACTCGGCCGAGCCGATCACGTCGGCCTGGATCAGTTGCCGGGCACGCTCGACCGCACGCTCGGCCTGGGTGCTGGCCGAGCTGGCGCGCAGATAGGCCAGCTGGGCATTGGTCAGCTCCGGGCTGGTCACGCGCGCCAGCACCTGGCCGGCCTTGACGCGGGCGCCGACCTCGGCAAAGACTTCGGTGACCCGGCCCGTGACCGAGGCGCCGATGCGGGTGACCAGCTGTTCGTTGGCTTCGATGCGGCCCGGCACATCGCGCTCGATGCTGACGGCTTGCAGGGCCAGCGGCGCCGCCCTGAAGTTGCGCGCCATCTCGGCGCTGACCACGACCAGGTTGGGATCGGCGGCCGGCACGGCCGCGGCCTTCGTGTCCTGGCCCTTGCCGCAGCCGGCCAGCACGGACGCCGCCAGCAAGGCGGCCAGCAGGGCCGGGCGGAAGTTCATGTGTTTGTCGTTCATGGTGTGGAGTCCGATGGAATCAGGGTTGGGCGGCGTCGCGCCCGGTCAGGAGGTCGATTTCGATGACGGCGGCCTGCTGCTGGAAGCGCGCCTGCAGCAGGTCGGCGCGCACGACGCGCAGCACACGCTGCGCGTCGAGCACGTCGAGGATGCCGCGCTCGCCAAAACGGTAGGCCGCCTGCGCCACGCGCAGCGCGGCTTCGGCGTCGCGGATGGCGCCGGTGCCCAGGGCCTCGACGCGCAGGCGCGCCATCTCCAGCGTCATGACGGCAGCGTCGAGCTGCAGCTGCAGCTCGACCTGGCGGCCCTCGAGGCGGGTGCGCGCACGCAGCTGCTCGGCCTGCGCCTCGTCGCGCGGGCCGCGCTTCTGGTCGAACAGGGGCACCTGGATGCTGGCGCCCACGATGTTCTGGCGGTTGTCGGGCTCGCGCGTGTCGGTGTAGCGCAGCTCCACGCCGGGCCAGCGGCTGGCGCCCGCCTCGCGTACGCGCGCCTGCTGGCGCTCCTGCTCGGCGCGCAGGGCCTGCAGCTCGGGGTTGTGCGCCAGCATCAGCTCACGCAGCAGACTGGGGTTGAGCGGCGGCAGGGTGTCGCCCAGGTCGGCGTTCAGGCTCCAGCCCGCGGGCAGCTGGCCGGCGGCGAGCTGGTTGAGGCGGATGCGTGCCTGCTCCACGGCCAGCTGGGCGCTTTGCTGGCGCTGGCGCGCGCTGATGAACTCGGCCTCGGCCTTGATGATTTCGTAGCGCGCGGCCTCGCCGCTGTCCACGCGCACGCGCACGCGTTCACGCGTCTGCTCCAGCAGGGTCAGTTCGTCGGCCGCGGCGCGGGCCTCTTCGATGCGCAGCAGCAGTTCGTAGGCGCGCACGCGCACCTGCGCCACCACCTCGCTGCGTGTCATGCCCACCTGGGCCTCGCTGCTGCGCAGGCCCTGCTCGGCCGCGTCGACGCGCGCGCTGCGCAGCCAGGGGTTCTCGATCATCTGCGAGACCCCCCAGGCGCTGACGTTGCCGCTGCTGCCGCCATTGCCGGGGCGAAAACGGCCGTCACCGAATTCGAGGCGCGGGTTGGGCAGGGCGCCGGCCGTGCGGATACCCGCCTGGGCCTGTTCGCGCGAACGCTGCGACATCTGCAAGCTGGGGTTGTGCGTGAGCACGATGTTCACCAGCTCGCCCAGGCCATAGGCCGGGCCAGACGCTGCCGCGGCGCTGGCGGGGGGCGTGGACGGCGCCGCCGTCTGCGCCATCAGGCTGGTCAAGGGCCCGAGCAACAGGCCGCCCACCCAGAGACGCAAGGTCGTCGATTTCATCAAAGGAATCCTCGGAAAATTTGGCTGGCGCGAGCCGACCCGGGCCTTTGCCCATGGCCGGTCGCGTCACCTACGGAACAGGAGTGCGAGAGCGTCAGCCCAGGCGGGCTGGCGGGCGCAGCAGGGGCTGCGGCTCGGTCTGCGGGAGCGCGGGCTGGGGGCCCTGCATCGGCACGGACTGCGCGGCGAGCTGCCACACCGGCTGGCGAGGCAGCACTTCCAGGTCCGCCACCTCATTGAGCACGCGCTCGACCGGCGTGCTCTTCACGCTCGCCGGCTTGCGACAGACCATGTCGGCACCTGGCGTGACCGCGCTGTCCAGCACGGCTTCGGCATCGTCCGGCAGCAGGTTGAAGCCGGCCAGTTCACTGCCCGCGCCGGGCAGCGGCATGGCGTGGGCCTGGCTCCAGGACCACAGCCAACCGCCCGCCAGCAAGAGGAAAGCCAGCACGCGCAGCAACCCCAGCCGGCGCGGGGCCGGACGTGAAATCGCGAGGGGTTGGCGGTGCATGGCGGGTTTCCTGTGGGTCAAGACATGCGCTTGATCTGCAAGAATTAGGCCACATCCGGGTTTTCCCGAAGAGGCGAAGGGACATGCCCTGCGCCTTCAGACCCCCAGATAACGATGCCAGAGGCCCGGATCGGCGGCCAGCTCGGCCGAAGGCCCCGCCCAGACCACCCGGCCGCGTTCGATGATGGTGTGACGATCCGCCAATTGGATGAGTCGCTGCACGTACTTGTCGATCACCAGGATGCTCTGGCCCTGCGCGCGCAATTGGTCCAGGCAGGCCCAGATCTGTTCGCGGATCAGCGGCGCCAGGCCCTCGCTGGCCTCGTCCAGGATCAGCAGCTGCGGGTTGGTCATCAGCGCGCGGCCGATGGCCAGCATCTGCTGCTCGCCACCCGAGAGCTGGTTGCCCATGTGGCGCCGGCGCCCCGGCAAGGCGGGGAAGAGTTCATAGACGCGCTCCAGCGTCCAGGGCTGGGCGGAAGCGCGGCGATCGGCCGCGAAGGCGCGCAGATTCTCCTCGACCGTCAGGTTGGGGAAGATCTGCCGGCCCTCGGGCACCAGGGCCAGGCCCATGCGCGCGATGCGGTCCGGGCTGAGGCCGTCGATGCGTTCACCGAGGAAACGCACCACGCCTGTGCGCGGCGGCGTCAGCCCCAGGATGGAGCGCACGGTGGTGGTCTTGCCCATGCCATTGCGGCCCAGCAGGGTGGCCACGCCCCCTGCCTCGACCGTGAAGCTGATGCCGAACAGCACCTGGCTGGGGCCGTAGGCGGTCTGCAGATCGGTGACTTCGAGCAGCGCGCTCATACCCGCCCCCAGCGCCGCAAGGCACGCCACTCCAGCCACAGGACCAGGAGGGTGAGCAGGAGGATGACCCCGCCGTGCCACTCCATGGCGCGCTGCGCCTCGCGGGCCGCCGCCTCGTAGCTGGCCTTGAACTCGGCATGGACCCGGTGCACGGGACCGCAGTGCAGCTCCCAGATGCGGAAACGTTCGTCCGACACCCAACGCATGGGCACACCCAGCACATAACCCATGCAGCCCGGCAGGCTGTCCCGCTCCCCGGCTTCGTCCAGCGGCGTGTGCGCCGTCGCGAGCAGGGCCGCCGACACCGGGAACTCCATGCTGCGCTGCGTCTCGTCGGCCAGCCGCACCTGCAGATGCGGCACACGCTCCCGCAGCTGCAGCACCTCGACCGGCATCTGCACCAGTTGCCCGGCTTCGGGCACCGGGTTGAACTGGTCCACGCACAGGAGATAACCCAGATGCAGCTGCAGCAGGAGACCAACGAGGAGGGTCAGGGGATGGAAACGCCACCAGGCGCGAACGGTGCGCGCCGCAGGCGGGACCATGGGTGTCGGGGCCGGGTGCAGCATCAGGCGCCCGCCTCGACTTCGTCGCCCAGGTAGGCCCGCCGTACCTCGGCATCGGCGCGGATGAGGTCTGGTGCCCCGCTGGCGATGACGCGACCAGCGACGAGCACCGAGATGGTGTCGGCCAGGCGGAACACCGCGTCCATGTCGTGCTCCACCAGCAGCAGGGTCAGCTGACCGCGCAGGCCCAGGAGCAGGGCCACCATGCGCTCGGACTCCTCGGGCCCCATGCCGGCCATGGGCTCGTCCAGCAGCAGCAGCTTGGCGCCGGTGGCCAGCGCGATGCCCACCTCCAGCTGGCGCTGCTCGCCGTGCGAAAGCGCGCCGGCCAGCTGGGCCAGCCGCTGGCCCAGGCCCACACGCTCCAGCACGGCCACAGCCTGCGCATGACGTTGCGCCTCGGCGCGTGCCGCGGCCCAGAAACGCAGGCTGCTGCCGCTGCGCGCCTGCAGGGCCAGGGCCACGTTGTCCAGCACCGAGAGGCGATGGAAGATGCTGGTGATCTGGTAGGACCGGGCCAGACCGCGATGCACGCGCTCGTGCATGGACAGCGGCGTGATGTCGGCCCCGTCGAAAGTGATGGACCCGGCGTCGGGTGCCAGCGCACCCGAGAGCTGCTGGATCAGTGTGGTCTTGCCCGCACCGTTGGGGCCGATGAGGGCGTGGATCTCGCCGGCGCGCACGCTCAGGTCGAGCTGGTCCGTGGCCACGAGGCCGCCATAACGCTTGAGCAGTCCACGAACCTGCAGCAAGTTCGGCGCCCCCACGCTTGCCACTTCGTGTGCTGCGCTGCCCCCCGAGGGGGCCTTCGCGTCTTGGGGCGGCCCGGCGACGCTCATGCTCATGCCCGCTCCTTGCGCTTGAGCAGGCTCATCAAGCCATTGGGCGCGGCCAGCACCACAGCCAGCAAGGCGGCCCCCAGCACGAACTGCCAGTAGATGGTGTAGTGGCTCAGCACCTCTTCGAGCAGCAGGAAGACCACGGCGCCGATCACGCCCCCCCACAGATGCCCCACCCCACCGAGGATGACCATGACCATGAGCAGGCCGGACTGGCCCCACTGCATCATGGACGGGCTGACAAAACCACCGAGGCTGGCCAGCAGCGCGCCGGCCAGGCCGGCCAGGGCCCCGGCCATGACAAAAGCGACGAGCCGGTGGCCGTAGACCGCGAACCCCACGGCCTCCATGCGCTGCTCGTTCTCGCGCATGGCCAGCAGGGCGTGGCCGAAGCGCGCGTTGAGCAGGCGCCAGACGAACAGCAGGGCCAGCGTCACCAGGACCAGCGTGGCCCAGTAGAAGGTGCGCTCGTTGGCCAGGTCCAGCCCCGCGCCCAGGGTGCCGCGCGCGGCCAGCGAGAGGCCGTCGTCACCGCCGTAGGCCTTGGTGGACAGCGCCAGGTAATAGAGCATCTGCGCAAAGGCCAGCGTGATCATGATGAAGTAGACCCCGCGCGTGCGCAGGCTGACGGCGCCGATCAGCGCCGCGAAGAGCGCTGACACCAGCATCGCAGCAGGCCACAGCAGCCAGGCCGAGGTCACCCCGGCCTGCAGCAGCACGCCGGCCGTGTAGGCCCCCACCCCCACAAAGGCCGCGTGGCCGAAGCTGACCAAACCGCCGAAACCGAGGATGAGGTTGAGGCTGGTGGCGGCCAGCGCAAAGATCAGGATGCGCGCAGCCAGGCCCAGGTAGAAGTCGCCACCGACCAGCGGCGTGATCAGCGGCAGGGCCAGCAACAGCGCGAAGAGTGGCAGGGCCCAGCGCCAGCCCAGGGCGTGGTCGAGCAGACCGCGTTGCGGCACGTGATGCACGACAGGATCAGCCATGGGCAGGGAAAAGACCGCGCGGCTTGAAGAACAGCACGGCGGCCATCAGCACGTAGATCAGGATGGAGGCCACGGCCGGGCCGGCATTGTCGGCCGCGGCGGGGCCGAGCACGGCGCCGAAGAGCAGCGGGATCAGCGCGCGCCCCGCGGTATCCACCACCCCCACCAGCAGGGCACCGAGCAGCGCACCGCGCACCGAGCCGATGCCGCCGATGACGATGACCACAAAGGCCAGGATCAGGATGCTCTCGCCCATGCCCACCTGCACCGCCAGCAGCGGCCCCAGCAGACCACCGGCCACGGCGCACAGCGCCGCGCCCAGGCCGAAAAGCGCGGTGAACAAGGCACGCACCGGCACGCCCATGGCCAGGGCCATCTCGCGATTGGAGGCGCCCGCGCGCAGCTGCATGCCGATGCGCGTGCGCGTGATCAGCCCCCACAGGCCCGCGGCCACGAGCAGGCCCACACCGATGATGAGCAGGCGGTAGGCCGGGTAATAAAAGCCGCTGAACAGCTCCACCGGGCCGGCCAGCGCGTCCGGCGGGCTCAGCATCACCGGCTGCGAACCCCAGATGAAACGCACCGCCTCATTGCACATGAGCAGGATGGCGAAGGTGCCCAGCACCTGCGAGAGATGGTCACGCGTGTAGAGACGGCGCAGCACGGTGAGTTCGAGCAGCACACCGAAGAGCGCCGCGCCGACCACACCCGCGCCCAGCCCGATCCAGAAGGAGCCGCTGGCCGTGGTGGCCGCAGCCACCAGGTAGGCGCCCACCATGTAGAGCGAGCCGTGGGCCAGGTTGATCATGTCCATGATGCCGAAGACCAGGGTGAGCCCGGCCGCCAGCAGAAAGAGCATGAGCCCGAACTGCAGGCCGTTGAGGGCCTGCTCCAGGATGAGAATGCCGGTCATCACCTGCAGGAATACGTCGCCCGGATCAGAGCCCCGGCATCTTGCAGTTGGCAGCGTAGGCGTCGGCGTGGTTCTTGAAGATGGTGCCGATGGTGCGGTTGGTCACGCGGCCCTTGCTGTCGCTGGTGATGACACGCAGGTAATAGTCCTGGATGGGGAACTGGTTGCTGTTGAACTTGAAGCCACCGCGCACGGAATCGAACCTGGCGGCCTTGAGTGCCTTGTGCACGGCGGCCTTGTCATCCAGCTTGCCCTTGCTGTCGCGCACGGCTGCACCGATCAGCTGCGCCGCGTCGTAACCCTGCGAGGCGTAGAGCGTGGGCAGGCGGCCGTATTCCTTCTCGAAGGCGGCCACGAAGGCCTTGTTGGCGGCATTGTCCAGGTCATGCGCCCACTGCGAGCTGTTGAACATGCCCAGCATGGGGTTGCCCACGGCCTTGATCACGTCCTCGTCGCCCGAGAAGCCGGGGCCGAAGAGCGTCATGTCCTTGGACAGGCCGGCACCCACGAACTGCTTGATGAAGTTGATGCCCAGGCCACCGGGCAGGAAGATGTAGACCGCGTCGGGCTTGGCGGCGCGCAGCTTGGACAGCTCGCTGCCGTAGTCCAGCAGGTTCAACGGCGTGTAGCTCTCGGAGACGATCTCGCCGCCCTTGTAATAACGCTTGAAGCCGGCCAGCGCGTCCTTGCCCGCAGGGTAGTTGGGGGCGATCAGCGCCACGCGCTTGAAGCCCTTGTCGGAGACGGTCTTGCCCACGGCCTCGTGCTGGTTGTCGTTCTGGTAGGAAGCGCTGAAGAAATAGGGGTTGCACTGCTCGCCCGCGAGCTGCGAGGGGCCGGCGTTGGCGCTGATGTAGAAGGTCTTGGCCGCGAAGGTGGGTGCACCTGCGGCCAGCATGACGTTGGAGAAGACGATGCCGGTCATGAAATCCACCTTGTCGCGCTTGACCAGGCGGTCCGCCGTCTGGCGGCCCACGTCGGGGCTGGCCTGGTCGTCGGCGACGATCACCTCGGCCGGCAGACCGCCGAGCTTGCCACCATTCAGCTTGACCGCTAGCTGGAAACCGTCGCGGATGTCGATGCCCAGGCCGGCGCCCGGGCCGGACAGCGTGGACAGCAGGCCGATCTTGACGTTGTCGGCCGCCAGGGCCGGCAGGGCCAGCACGGCAGAAACGGTGGCCGTGAATAAGCTGCGGCGCAGCAGGGCAAAGGGCAGGTTGGGTTTCATGGTCTTTCCTGTTCGGGGTGATGCTGCGGAAATGGGCTGCCAGAATGATAGCGTCCCGAACCTGGAGCTTAGTGCATGAACCTCACCCGCCGAAAACTCAGCCTGGCCCTGCTGGCCCTGCCCGCCGGCTGCGCCTACCAGCCCCTGGCCGGGCTGCGCACCGAAGTGGCCGCACCACCCGCCCAGCCCGTCGGCCTGCGCCCACCGGCTGCGGGCCAGCGCTGGACCTACCGCAAGTACAACGGCTACAACAGCGCCCTGCTCGCCACGGAGACCCACGAGGTGACAGCCCTGGAGCCGCGGGTGCGCATCCGCATCCGCAGCGATGCCGCTGACGCAGCCGAGCAGGAGGAACTGCAGCAGCCCTGGGGCCAGGTGCTGCGCGAGTTTGCCCGGGACGATGTGCTCAACTACGAGCAGGCCATGCCCCTGTGGCCGGCCGACCTGAGCCCGGGCAGCCTCAGCGTGCACCGCACCACCTACCGCATCGACAACGATTCCTTCCGCTACTGGATCACCCAGCACACCACGGTGCAGGGCTGGGAACGCGTGGCCTTGGCCAGCGGCCCCCGGCTGGCCCTGCGCATCGAAAAACTCATACGCCTGCAGCACCGCGACATCTCACGCGCAGAAACCATCCGGCGTGACACCCTGTGGCTGGCACCGGAAATCGGTCGCTGGGTGGCGCGCGAAACGACCGGCGACTACCGCCTCTCCACCGGCCGGGGCTTCAGCTGGCAGCGCGAAGACTGGCACCGCTGGGAACTGACCGCCTGGGCTTGAATGTGCCCCTGGCGGGAGCGGCCAGGGATGGCTAGAATTTCTTCACGTGTGGGGGGGTAGCTCAGCTGGGAGAGCGTCGCGTTCGCAATGCGAAGGTCGGGAGTTCGATCCTCCTCCTCTCCACCACACCATCCAGCGGATGCCCCGGCCTTGATGTCCCGTAAAGCATAAAGCGGCCTTGTGGCCGCTTTATGCTTTAGTTCCCGTTTGGACACATTTTGCTTTAGCGGGATTGGCGCAGTAGACTGAAAAGATTTTCTTGTTGCCAAGCAAGCCTTGCCAAGGGTCGCACAGGCATATCAAGGGTCGAGAAGAGATACCCTCCTTGGCTCTTTTGCTTGGCCTTTTTCCATGCACGCCAACCCGACTCGGGAGGCAACACTACTGCCTTGGTTTCCCCCTTATGGGTATACCTCCAGACTTCGGTATATTGAGCCTTGGAGGAAAAAATGGCCAAGAAAAAAGACGCCGGGGCAGGTACCCTGGTACTGGTCGGGATTGTTCTCGTGGTCCTGGCATCCATCCCCAAAGAGGTCTGGATAGGAATCGGCGTTCTCGTCGTAATCGGTGTCGCGGTCTACTTCTATAAGAAGTCCAACCAGTCCCCAGACCAAGTCGACCAGCCGCCTCACCAGCGCGACTACACGCAAAGACAAGACCCAACCGAGGACAGACCCGTCTCCATGGGGATTCATGCCCTCTCGGAAGGCAGCAGCGCTTTCAAAGTCCCGGCCAAGCCCAAGGGCCTAGGTCCAGCCAACTGGCTGAAGCCAGAGGAGTCGGTCGCGGTGGCCGGCGCGAATCTCACTGGCGGGATGCTGTATGTCGGGACATCCCTGCCGACCCCTTATGGCCATAACGACCCCTGCCTGATTGACCCCAACAAATCTGTTTCTGCCCGCGGTGACTTCACAGAGCCCTTGGACGGGTACTGGCCTAGCTACTCTGAAATCCCCAAGGAAGCTCGCAGGGCCTACCTCGACTGGTTGGTTGACGGAAGGAAGCATCCCGAAGCCGCCATTGGCTATGTCTTCTTGTACTTCTACGGACTGGAACGCCGTGCAATTATCGACGCGGCTAAAGACCCGTCAGTTGAAGAAGACTGGCCCCTGATTGGAAAGGAGGTCAGGAGGCTGTTGAAAATCTATGGTGAATCGTCATCTTCTTTCAAACGATACGCCTCGGAGCTCCTGAGCTGGCTTGATGTATCAAGCTACAAGTCGGACCTTTATCTTGCTCCTGTTCCGGCATTCGAAAAAACGTGGGAACTCCCTTCTTACATCCGCTTGGCTCTCGGTCGAGCAGCATTGGACGGAGTTCCTATTCCTCCTGCGCTGGCATTGGCCTGGGCCAAACTGGACCCTACCATCTCACTTCGAACACCGGCAATTCGATGCCCAGATGAGTTCGACAAGCTCTTCTTGCTCAAGTACACGCAGGAATTTGGGGCGGGACTGACGCTTCCTCGGAATAAGACCAAGCTCAAATTGGTCTACCGTCCAGCTTCGGCGGGGTTCCGAGGCTATAACGAAATCAAGCTCACTTTCGGGGATACACCTGATGTCACAGTGCTGACGGCACCCGTTGGAAAACTGCGTCAGCTCGTCGACAAGACGACCGAGGAGCTCAGCTCTTACAGCCGCTTTGTTGGCAAGAACCCCAGCCAACGCAACAGCCTAGAGGGCTTGCTTCAATTGCCAGTCACACTATGGCCAGACAAACCCAAAGCGGCGCTAGATGGTTTGACAAAACGAATGGGCGCAGGCTTGCTCGCTATGCCGTTCCAGGAACTGCTGACCACCTTTGAAGCCCAAGGTGTGCCGTCCAAAGACAAGGTCACGGGTTTTGCCAGAGCACTGGAGTCTCTGAACATTGGGATGGAGCCTGACGTCCTCAATGGTGCCAAGCCTCCCAAGCTAGATGAGAAGGTGGTTTTGTTTGCTCACCACCCCGTCGAGCCTCTCGTCAGAAACTCTCCTGCCTACCAAGCCGCTCTACTGACCCTGCAACTCTCTGCCGCTGTTGCGACCGCTGATGGCGACTTCTCGGCCCAGGAAATGGCCCACCTTAGGACCCAGATTCAGTCCTGGAGCCACCTGACGCCAGGCCACTTGCAGCGCCTGATGGCGCACTTGCGACTATTGATTGACACCCCAGTGTCATTGCCTGCTTTGAAGAAAAAGCTGGAACCTCTGGAGCTCTCTGCCCGGGAAGCAATCGCCTCGTTCATGGCGACACTTGCTCAAGCTGACGGTACCGTCACTCCTGACGAAGTGAAGATGCTGGAGAAGGTCTATCAGGCACTTGGGGTCGAGCCCAAGAAGGTTTTCAGCGACGTCCATGCAGCTGCTGCAGGCAGCGCCGTTGCAAAGCCCGAGGAAGCTGGCTTCAAGCTGGACCCCGCACGTATTGCCGCTCTGCAGAAGGACACCGAAAGAGTCTCCGCACTCTTGTCCAATATCTTCAAGGAAGACGAAGTCATTGCGCCTGTGGCACCAGAGCCGGAAGCCGAACAGGAAGAGACCTCCAGCGGGTCCGGTCTTCTTGGTCTGGACGAAGCACACAGCTCATTGGCTCGGCTGCTTTTGTCCCGCCCTGAGTGGAGCCGTCAGGAGCTACTGGATGTCGCAGCTGACCTTGACCTGATGCTGGATGGGGCCTTGGAACGTATCAACGACGCCTCGTTTGACGCACACGACATGGCACTCACCGAAGGCGAAGACCCGATAACGGTAAACACCGAAGTCCTTGAGAAAATCGAAGCATGACAACACCTATCCGCCCCAAAGACCGAGATGCAGTCATCCAGTCCCTTCGTGCTGGTGTTGTGCCGCGTACAGGGCAGCACTTGATTCAGGTCGGTCGCACCCGAGAGATTGAGACCTTAGTGAGCGACATCGACCGGATTACAGATAGCGGCTCTGGCTTCCGCATCGTCATCGGCGAATACGGCGCAGGTAAAACCTTCTTCTTGAACCTTGTTCGTGCCGTAGCGCTAGAGAAGAAACTGGTCGTTGCCAATGCCGACCTGAATCCTGACCGACGTCTTCATGCCAGCGGTGGCCAGGCACGTTCCCTGTATGCGGAACTCATGCGCAATCTTGCTACCCGAACCAAGCCTGAGGGCGGAGCATTGGCTGGCATAGTTGAGAAATTCATTGCAACCAGCAAAACGGAAGCGAAAGCCGCGGGGACATCAACTGAAGCAGTCATCCGCCAAAAGCTGGAACAGCTCACCGAGCTGGTGAACGGCTATGACTTTGCTGATGTCATTGCGGCTTACTGCCGCGGCGTTGAAGAAGACAACGAACAACTCAAGTCTGATGCAATTCGATGGCTACGCGGTGAGTTCTCGACGAAAACGGACGCCAAGCAGGCTTTGGGAGTTCGCACCATCGTGGATGACGCTGCCGTCTACGACCAGCTCAAGCTGATGGCTCGGTTTGTCCGGTTGGCTGGGTTCTCCGGGCTGTTGGTCAGCCTAGACGAGCTGGTCAACCTCTACAAGCTTGCCAACACCCAGGCTCGCAATGCGAACTATGAGCAGATTCTTCGCATCCTGAACGACTCACTGCAGGGCTCAGCTGTTGGGCTGGGCTTTGTCCTGGGAGGAACCCCTGAGTTCCTGCTCGATACACGTCGGGGCCTTTACAGCTACCCGGCCTTGCAGAGCCGATTGGCTCAAAACACCTTTGCTGCGGGAGGTCTCGTTGATTTCAGCGGCCCGGTTGTCCGACTCTCCAGCCTCACGCCCGAAGATTTCTACGTGCTTCTCCAAAAAGTGCGGCATGTCTACGCTTCGGGCGACATCGGCAAGTACCTCTTACCGGACAACGGCATCTACAGCTTCATGGAGCACTGTTCCAACCGAATTGGCGATGCGTACTTCAGGACTCCCCGAACCACCATCACATCCTTTGTGAATCTGTTGGCTGTTCTCGAACAGAACCCGGGGATTGAGTGGACCTCGTTGCTTGGAGGCCTTGAGGTAGCGGCGGATACAGGTGGCGCGACAGACCTCGCCGTCGACGAAGACGAAGACTTGGCTTCGTTCAAGCTGTAATCGACCTCAGTGAATGGCAGAGAACAGCTCCTCGTTCTTTTTGCTGGATGAACGTATCCAGCGATTCATTTGGGCTGAAGGCTGGGAAGAGCTCAGGGACGCGCAAGAGGCGGCCATTCCTCTTATTGTTAAGGCTGACCGGGACGTCATCATTGCTGCGGCTACAGCAGCGGGTAAAACAGAAGCAGCTTTTTTCCCAGCACTGACTCGGCTCATGCAGCAGTCTCCTGAGGGGCTCGTGGTCTACATCAGCCCCCTCAAGGCCCTCATCAACGACCAGTTTGGTCGACTTGACCGGCTCTGCGAGAACCTTGAGATTCCGGTCTGGCCCTGGCATGGAGATATTTCGTCTACCAGTAAAGCTAAATTTCTAACCAAACGCCACGGTGTCTTGCTCATCACGCCGGAGTCCCTGGAAGCACTGCTGTGCAATCGAGGCTCATCAGTAGCCGCCATCTTCCAGAACGCCAGCTACTTCGTCGTTGACGAGTTGCACGCCTTCATTGGCTCAGAGCGAGGCAAGCAACTGCAATCCCTGATGCATCGCATTGAACAGTCTCTGGGCAGAACCGTGCCGCGCATTGGCCTGTCGGCCACCCTTGGAGACATGCGCTTAGCCGCAGATTTCCTCCGGCCCGGCAAAGGCCCAACGGTGGCCATGGTGGAATCTAAGTCGTCGGGAATCGAGCTCAAAGTGCTCGTCAAAGGCTACGTCGAGCCGTTGGTTCTTGATGAGTCGGGGGATGACGAAGATGCCGCCGAGCCGACTACACCTGCTCAAGTCGGCGCACACCTGTTCAGAGTTCTGCGAGGCTCCAACAACCTGGTGTTTCCCAATTCCCGCAGGGAAGTCGAGCGGTACACCCACCTGCTCAACAAGCTTTGCGAACAAAATCAGGTCCCGAATGAGTTCTGGCCTCATCACGGCAGTCTGTCCAAGGAAATCCGGACCGAAACTGAGGCCGCGCTAAAGCAAAAGGAATATCCTGCAACCGCCATCTGTACGAACACCTTAGAGCTTGGCATTGACATCGGGTCGGTCAAGAGCGTTGCTCAGGTAGGCTCTCCGCCGTCCGTGGCCAGTTTGAGGCAGCGACTGGGGCGTTCTGGACGTAGGAAGGGCGAAGCAGCCATCCTGCGGGGGTATTGCATTGAGGACGAGGTAGGTCCAGCGGCTTCGCTAGATGACAAGCTCAGGCTCGGGACGGTTCAGATGGCCGCCATGGTCTTGTTGCTCCTGGAAAACTGGTTCGAACCGCCCAGTACCAAGGGGCTGCACCTCTCAACGCTTATCCAGCAAATCCTGTCTTCCATTGCCCAGACCGGGGGCAGTACAGCTGGTGAGCTCTACGATTTGCTTTGTGCTCTCAATACGCCCTTCGCTGGCGTAACGAAAGCGGAGTTTGTTGAGCTTCTCAGGCACTTGGGGCAGAAAGACATGCTGCTTCAGGACTCCTCAGGAACTTTGCTTCACGGTGGTCTGGGTGAAAAGTTCGTCAACCACTACACCTTCTATGCTGCGTTTGCCTCCGACGAAGAGTTCCGCGTTGTTGCCGGAGGAAAAACCCTTGGCACCATCCCTGTAGCGATGATGCTCACACCAGGCCAACGCATCCTTTTTGCCGGTCGGACGTGGCGAGTGGACGAGGTCGACGAAGAGCAAAAGACCATCTACGTCACTCGGACCTCAGGTGGCGTCCCACCGCTCTTCTCGGGCGGCGTTGGACGAACTCATACGCGGGTAAGGCAAGAGATGCGGGAACTGCTGGAATCACGGGACGTCCCGGCATTCTTGGATGAAACCGCCAGGCAGCTTTTAGCAGAAGCGCGAGACTTTTATAGTCGGATGGGGTTGGAGCACACGGTGGTGCTGGACCAAGGGCGTGAGGTCCTTCTCCTGACATGGCTGGGGGATGCAGCAAACGAGGCTATCGCGTGCTTGCTTATTCGACGCGGATACACCGCAACCCCATCCGGTCCCGGTGTGGAAGTCATCAAGACGGGAAACTCGACCGAGGATATTGTTGATGCTTTGATTGACGCAGGCATCGACGAACCTCCGCCCCTGGAGACTCTCCTGTCGGACGTACGCAATCTGCGACGCGAGAAGTGGGACTGGGCTTTGCCCGATGGCCTGATGCGAAAGGCTTACGCTAGCCAGTATTTAAATCTGGAGGAAGCGCTGAACTGGGCGCGACATATAGGTGCGATAACAGACAAATGAGCGCGGCTGTACAAGGAATTGCTTTGTGATTTCACCAGTGTTTTTCGAGGCAGAACGCCAAAAGTTTTTCAGGCCACTGAACAGCTCCCGTCGGGAGGTGATTGTCGCTTGCCTGCGCGCTTTGTTTGAACGGCTTCACGGTCCAGCAGCCGATTATTCCCACAACCTGAACCGCGAGTCGCTGCGCGAATTGATGCTCCCAGTCGTAAGGGAGTACCAAGACAAAGTGACATTAGACGAAGGAGAGGACGAGTTCAATTCTCCGGAGTCCAGCGACCCGGCAGTTCTCACCAACATGGTCATCCGTGCCCTGCTTGCGGATGGGTGGCTTGAGCAGTTCGCTGACCGTAATGGCCTCGTCACCGCATTTCGGCTTTCACGGCCCGGCAAGTTATTTGCCGAAGCCCTGTGGTCTTTGGATAGGCCCAGCCGTAGTCGGCAACGAAACATGCGTGGGTGCCGCAATGCTCTGGAAGCAGCGCTCAGTGAAAGAGGAGACGCTCATGACTTGGTTGACGCCTACGAGTACGCCGAAAAGGTCATCGAAGACCTCACTGACGGCATCGACTACCTGCAGCAGCGCATCCGTGACCTGATGAGGGAGGCCACGCTCCATTCCCAATGGGATGATTTCGTAGAGTTCCTCGAACGCTTTCAACGCGATTACTCCAAACAACTGACTGCGGACAGCGCCACGCTTAATCGTCAATCAATTCGCCAAAAAATTGAAGCCCTGCGCGTCAGCCTCTCTGACGTCAAGTTCAAACGCATGGAGCAACAGCTCCATGACATTGCACAGTGGGCAGTCAAAGAACATACCGGAACAGCAGTATTTGACTGGCTCCTTGACCGTATCGACGACCTGGTGAACGCAGCGTGCGAAACGAAGCAACCCACCTTCGTGAAAGCGATGGACACCTACATCCGTCGAGTAACGGGTTTGGTTCAGCAGTCCATGATGGTGCAAGTGGGCCACGGAAGGCACGCTTACCTCAATGCCGTAAGGCGCCTTTCTGGGATGAACGTGGCCAGCCAGGACAGACTGCTGAGGGACATCGGAAACAGGATTGCGTCATCGGAAGTGCGCTTGCTAGACCCTGCCAACTTCAAGCTGAGGACGGTATCCCAGCGTCGCAAGGCCTCCACCATTTCTGTCCAACCACGCGCAAGTCGCGAAGCTCGCCTTATGGCGGCTATGAACCGGGCTGAGTCAGAGGCATTTTCACTCCCCAACGAGGAGATTGCCAACAAGCTCAGGGCCGACCTTCGGCTCTATCGTCACCCTGTTCGGCTGTCCTCCCTTACACCCGACACCGCACGCGACCTCATTGGCGTGTTGCAGGCTGTCGAAGCCGCCAGAAATACCAAAGGCTCAGACCTTGTGGCCACGAAGTTGCCTCAACGCATTGAGAACGAGTACTACCGCGGATACGACTACGAAATTGCCTTCAAGAGAGAAGAATGAGCCTCACCACTGAACTGAGAGAGCGTCTTGCCGATGCAAACCTGTCCATGGAGCGATTCCGTGAAATCGCTACCAGACTTCTGGCCTATGGCGTCATGGTTCGAGACGAGGACAAGACCGAGCAACTCCTCTATGACGATGCGCGCCGTATCGAATCCGCGCTGTCCGAGTACTTCGAGATTATTGGGCTCAACTTGCACCACGACATTAACGCCCAGTTCTTCAGGTTATACGCTCCAGGAGCCATTGCTGACGGCGTTGTATCTGACGACCTGACACCGGTGCCGTCGCTTCGCGCTCAGCTTTCAAGTGACTTCGTGGCAGCCGCGCTTGCCCTGCGATTTCTCTACCAAGAGAAGCTCAACCAGGGCTTGATTGACCAGCAGGCCGAAGTCATGGTGAACTTTGAAGACCTCGCCGTAACCCTCAAGTCCCAGATTAAACGCGAGTTCCCTGCAAGCAAGGAAGACCGGATGGGCTTGCTTCGGGAATTGAGGCGCCACCGAATTATTTACTACCTCTCGTCGTTCTCCATCGACGACGAGGACGCCTACCTCGTCATCCGACCCACAATTTTGGGCATCGTCAGCAACGAAGCGCTTGCGGCTGCCCTTGACGCAGACGGAGCGATTGAACCCGCGGCGCAAGCCCAGGAGCCCCAGGAATGAAACTCGACAAACTCGTGCTTATCAACTGGGGACAGCTGCGCCCCGGTGACTTTGAGTTGGGAGACATGACTCTGCTCAGCGGAGAATCCGGTTCTGGAAAGACCACTCTGATTGACGCCCTGCAGACGATTATGACTGGCGCCAACAAGAACATTCTTGTCTACAACGCTGGACAGGATGAAGTTTCTCAGGGCCAGAAGCGTGGCAAGACCAAGCGCACGATGGAGTCCTACATCGTGGGAGCCGATTACAGCAACTTCTCACGCCCTAACGGGGCTCAGGGCTACATGGCCGCCGTTTTCCGACCCGGCGAGGGCGAAGACAACCTGAAGCCGTTTACAGCATTGGTGGCGGCTGCGGCCCGCGTCGAAGGCAACAGCGACTCTCGTCAAGCTCGACTCGAAAGCATTGCGCTCGCCATCGTCGATGATGCGGCTCTCACGTACGAAGACTTCATGAAGGACGTCGACTCAGGTGAATGCGTCGAAGTTGACCGCGTGGTCAAGCACCTTGGAGTCAAGTACCAACGAGTGCACGACTTCAACGACAAGAAGTCCGACTACCTTTCTGCTTTGTATGGCCGATTCCGAGGCCGCTCCAGCGTTACTCGCGACGAAGCCACGAGCGCTGCCCGCGCATTCGCTCAGTCGATTGCTTACAAGCCCATTGGCTCAGTTCATGAACTGGTCCGCGACGAAATTCTCTCCTTTGACGAAAAGCAGCTGCAGCAGGAAATCGACAACATCAGTGGTCTGATGCGAAAGGTCAGCAATCTGCGCCAGGAGAGCATCCGACTTGAACAAAACGCCGAACGGTTAGCTGGGCTGCAAAAGTCCTTGCTGGCCACCAGCGCGGCATATGAAGCGTCGGTACAACACGACATGTTCATTGCCAAGTTGGCATTGCGGCGTGATGCCGACTCCGTTGCAGAAAAGCAGAAGCAAATTGGCGACTGGGAGAAGCGCAGCGAAGATTTAAATATCGACATGGTCGGCTGGAAGGAAAGAGTACAGGCCTTGGACGGTCAGCGCATTGCTTTGGCGGCACGACTTCAAGGTATCCCTGCCCATGCAAAGAAGAAGGAGCTGGAAGAGGAATTAGCGGAAGCTGACAGGGTCGCACGGGCGACCTTGAACACCCTGTACGCAGCTCTGACATCCGCAGCCCTTCTGGAGAATCGTGCGAAAGACTTGATTTCTCGCGCAATCCCTGAAGAAGCAAAAAACCTTGATGCCGCGGTTTCTCGTATTGCGTACGTGCTTGGCAATACGGACTTCTCTCGCCTTCATGCGTGTCACGACCTAGTTGTCGACATCCTACCCAAACCTGACCTGAACGTAGAGCAGCTCTATGGCTTGGTTCGCGCTTTCCAGGGGGCTAACGAAGGGGTTGAATCTCTGCTGGACGCCATGATTGGCGCCGACCAGAGTGTGTCCTTGGCGGTTGCATCGGATTCAGTGCTCATTGCAAAGCAAAAGGAAGAGGCAGCCGGGAGAATTAGCGACCTGGAGCAACGTAAGGGACGACTTTCCCGGGGACAGGTCGAGTACCCTCGGGCTACAGATGTCGCTGTCAGATTGCTCAAAGAAACCTACCCTGAGAGCAACGCCCAAGTTCTGTGCGATTTGGTCGAGCCCAAGGGCGAGAAATGGCAGAAGGCTATCGAAGGGTACTTGGACGGTGCTCGTTTTAACATCATTGTAGGAACGGAATGGGAGTCCCGTGCCATCAACCTTCTGCGCTCAAAGAACATCCCCGCCAAGATTATTCAGGGAGCTCTTTGCCTCAGGCATGCTGAAGGAAAGCACCCTCCCGCAGATTCCATCGTTCACGAGCTGAAGTCCGCCAACCCCATCGCGTGGGCCTACCTCATTGACCAATACGGCCCCGTGGTCAAGGTTAAGGACGCCGAGGAGCTCCGCAGCACCCCGCGAGGGTTGACTGTGGACGGAAAAGGCTCAGCGGGTCGTACGATGTTCACGTGCGACGTACGTGAATGTGTCTTTGGCCAAAAATCCCGTCAAGACGCGCTTGCCCGAGTAATTCAAGAGCTCGAAAACGCGACTCCAGGGGTTACCAAACTGACCGCCGTTGTAACCCAACTTGAAAGCGTCAAGCAAGCTCTGCAGGGGCTGAGCCGCCCCACGTTTGACGCCGCCCCCTTGCAAGGCAGCGCTCACACGATTGACCAGTGTACTCAGACCCTTCGCACCCTGGATTTGCATGAGATAACTGACCTCGAGGCGGAGCTCCATGGGATTGAGCAGCAAATCCTTGAATACGGTAAGAAAAATGATGCGGCAGTGGGCGAGCGAGCGACTCTTGCCGGCCAGGTAAAGACGGCCAAGGGCCTGATACAAGTCATCGAAGGGCAAAAGCTTGCCCGACTGGAGGCTGTTGAAGCCCAAATCAAGCGGATGAAGCACTTGGTGGAGTCCAATGCTGAATTGAGCTACACCAAGCTCTCTTCTGAGATTGACCAGCGAATCGAGAATTTCAAGGGTACGTTAGAGGCTGCTATTGCAGCAGGTGCGGCCAATAAGGCAGATGGGTTGCTCAGCCAAGCCCGTGAAGCCTTGTACGACTACAACACAGTGGCTAAGTCGGATGAGAAGTTCTCAACCACTCTGACCTTCAGCCACGCCGCAGACTCGTTTGAGGTCAACTATGCCCCGTTGATTTCTCTTGAGAAAGAAGTTTCGCAAGCCCTTATTGGACTTCGGAAAATCGGTTTGTACAACAACCGTATTGAACTCGACAAAGCTGAGAAGTCATTTCATGATGTCTTTACCAAGCAGTTCTGTGTGGAAATCAACAGCCGCGTTGTCGACGGTGTGCGCGACCTGCGCCAACTCAACAATGAGCTCAAAAATCTCAAATTCGGGTCTGACAGCTTCACCATTGACTGGAGCAAATGGGAGCCCGAGTTCGAGGAGTATCTGAGCTTCTTTGAAGCGGTAACCCGTCTTGCAGATTCAGCCGAGCCAATGGACCTCTTCGGCGAGACTCAGCTGAGCCCTAAGCACACTGAGATTCGCGACAAGCTGGTCAAGCTTCTGCTTGACGATGACCAGGAGCGTGCTGCCAAAGAGCTTATGCGTATCGCCGACTATCGCAACTATCGTCGCTACGACATCCTGAACACGCCTGCCACGGGCAATGTGGTCAAGCTATCCGAATGGGGCACTGGCTCTGGCGGTCAGCTAGAGACGCCGGCTTACATCGTGCGTGCTGCTGTCGTGACCAATCGACTGAAGATGTTTGAGAAAGGGGCCAGTCTGAAATTGCTGGCCAGCGATGAGTCTTTCTCTCGCATGGATGAGAAGCGCGCTCGCGCCGTTCTGGGATTCCTGCGGGACAACCTGGATTTGCAGGTCATCAGCGCCATGCCAACCATGAAGGTGGGTGCTCTGCGCGATGAGTTCTCCCGTGAGTATTGCTTTACCCGTTTGCAACCGGTTGAGAACGGCGAGCTGAACTTCATCACCGAGTCCGACGAACGCATATTCAAGTCGGACAAAATGCGCGAACTTTGGACTCGCCAGCGACAGCTGGCCCGCGAAAAGGCCAAGCAGCTTTTTGACCAAGAGAACCCGGAACCGGAGTCCCAAGAATCGGCATCCGAGACACCTGTACCATGAGTAACGCGCCAACCTGGGTCAGTAGCCCTGCTGTGCAGGCCCTCCTGAACAAACTCGTCGACCGACTCGATAGAGCCGAGGCACGCGGTAGCGCATCGGCCCAAACTGTTGCGCTCAACGCCACAACTTGGCCTGCGCTTTACAACGCGCGGTTCGAGTCCGACAAGGAACACCTTTGGGAACAGTTTCTCAAGCTGGTGGAACTGGGTTGGCTTCAGGTAACCCCTGAGTCGGCTCGTCGTTCTGTTGCGGGTTACGACCAACAACCTCGCGTCAAGGTCCTGAGCATTGACGCTGTCCGAAACGCCGTCAACCGCCCGGAGCGCATAAAGTCTGCGACTGAACGATGGCGCGAAGCGATTGAGCAGCATCTGGATGCCTCCCCTACAGCCAAAGCGGCGGCGGGCGGATATTGCATTGAACTGCCTGACCGCGACATGTCTGATATTGTTCGCCAGCTCAACGGTCTCAAAGAGCTCGCCACCTCGAACTTGATGCTACGCGAGGTCTCATCCAGGCTCTTTTGGGGGATGTCCAAGATTCTGGATAACCGTACTGGTCTGGTCGCGGCTGTGTTGGCGCTGGACGAGTGTCCATTCTCAGAGTCCCCAATTCAATTGCAGGTCTACCTTCCCAAGGGTGGGTTTGATGCCGTGCTTTTTATTGAGAACCAGATGAGCTTCGAACAAGCCATTCGCTCGACCTCGTCAGCGTTCGGTAGGCTTGCTCTTGTCTACGCCTCTGGATTCAAGGGAAGCGCCACTCGACTGCGAGCACGCGAAACGGTGTCCCTGTACTTCTCCCATAAAGGGGAATTAGGCGGTCCCGGCCAAGCCGATTTTGAGAGTTGGCTATTCACCCCCGATTCTTCTCGAGCTGTCTATTTCTGGGGCGACTTGGATTGGTCGGGGATGCGAATTTTGTCTGCACTGAAAGGAACGTTCCCCCAGTTGGAAGCATGGCACCCCGGCTACAGCCTTATGCTAGCTAGTCTGGTGGCAGGCTTGGGGCATTCCCCTGAAGCTGCAGATAAGAGAGGGCAGAAGTCCATCCAAACAGTGGGATGTGGCTACGCTGACGGCATTCTCATACCGGCACTCGAGAAGCACTCGAAGTTCGTTGACCAAGAGATGCATGTGCTCTGAGTTGACTCGGCATATTGAGCGATTCAACAACTCGTATCGACCTCAAAAGCTTCGCTAAGAATTAGTACTGCCTGTATCTTCCAAATAGCAAACTGCCTTGTGGGGCCTTACCCCAGCCAGCAACACAGGAAGAGCCTGAGCTCATCACCCTGGACGACAACCTCATCGACAACCCAGCTCGGACCTCCGTGCACAAGGTCCGCGGCGACAGCATGAAGGACGCCGGCATCTTTGACGGTGACTTGGTCGTTGTCGAGCACAACAGCCCCACCGCCGCCTGCGACATCATCGTGGCCGTCGTCGACGGGGAGTTCACAGTCAAGTCCCTGCGCCAGACTTGCGCAGGGACGTACTACCTCGAGGCGGCCAACCCGGCCTTCGAGCCCATCCACCCCACCAACTCCCTTGAGCTCATGGGTGGCCATTCCTGCCATTAAGGCAGAGATGGTGCTGATTCAATCAGTGTCTAGCGATGAGTGGTGGGAAGGTGTGACCGTTCCCATGTTGGAGGCAGTGCGCAAGCGTCTGCGCGCCTTGGTGAAGTTGATTTCCAAAGGGCAAAAGAAGATTGCTGACACGAACTTCGAAGACGAGAGTGGCGAGCTGACCGAGGTGCAGCTGCCGCAGGTGTCCAGCGTCACCACCGTCTTCATTCATATTGGTCGTATGTTGCTGACAGCAGGTCCGCCGCTATCAACTCCTCGACCGCATCTACCTGCTGCCGGTCTTGTTCTAACTGCGAGGCTGACCGTCCCGGTTGTATTGCCGCCCAACTTTTGAAGTTGATGAAAGACAGCGGATTCAGGACACGCATCAAGCCCATCCGACCAGTCCTGGTAAAAACCACCTGCTCCGAAGAGTTGAGCTGTAGCCCTCCGGAATCAACCGCCCTCAGTAGCAGGGCTTCAAGGCCACGTTGCTCATACCAGTTGAATTTGGTACTCGGCGACCGTTTGAATCGTGCGCCTGCTATCACTAGGTAAGCGTGTACCGCTTCAAATCCGAGCACAAGGCGCTCTTCGTCAGCTAAAGCCCAGTCGTCAAGCAGCCCGACCATCTTGAGACTTGTCTCCCCCAATCGGACTGCTCGATTGAGACGCTCCGCCTCTTCCAACACCTTGGTGAGCGAATTGAGCCGCGCCCGCAACTGACCACTGTTTTCCTCGCGAAGCGCCTTTCGAACGCGGACAACCTCTCTGAACAGCGAACTTCCGTCGATGGCCTGCCTGAAGCCAATGTCGCTCCAGGTTTCGAACTGCGTCACGTCAATCCTTCTTGTTCCTCGGCCAGCGTTTTAATTCGGACGCACATCCATCGCGCTTCTGGCCAGGTCACCTTCCATCCCTCCCACTCCTGGGCTTCCAGCCATTGCTGCAATTTGTTGACGTAATCGTCCAGGTCCGCGACTCGGCCCTCCCGCATTCGCTTGACCGTCTTTACTACGAGCTGTTGGACGAGGTCCTCGCATACCAACCAACGACGGTAGATTTCCTCTTCGTCAACTTCAGCACTGAATCGGTCGCCCACCTTAGTTACCAAAAGCTTGGGCTGTACGCCACTGGCGCCTCCTGGTGCACTCTCTCGAGGGAAATCTGCTGGTGCTTTCTCGACTCCATCCACACGATGCTCCTTGTTTTCTGATGGCGAGAGACGGTAGCACTCATTCCGCAGGTCGCACTTGACAAAACGGCCTATCGCTGTCTACCAAGGGAAAGTCCTAATCAAAATTTTTGGGCCAGTTCGCGCTCACGCTTCAAATGCAGCGGCGCCGTATCCAAGTTGAGTTGCCAGTCAGGGGCTCCCGTAAAGAGCTTGCCGAATCTTGACGCCCCCCAAGTTTTGCTTATTTCTGCGGCCATATGGGCTGCTGCCGGTTTCAAAGACACTTTGTTAAGGTGGTCGATGAAACCGGAGGTGGTGTATGGAAACGAGAAGGA